>JAFDWP010000255.1 GCA_018268435.1 Actinomycetota bacterium | reverse complement strand
GCGGCCGTCCCCGAGGAACAGCACGCGGTCGGCGTAGCTCGCGGCGACCGCGTCGTGCGTGACCATGGCGATCGACTGGCCCCGCTCGCGGCTCGCGGTCGACAGCAGCTGCAGCACTTCGCGCCCGGAGGCGGAGTCGAGGTTGCCCGTCGGCTCGTCGGCGAAGACCAGATCCGGGGCGGTGGCCAGTGCGCGGGCGATCGCCACGCGCTGCTGCTGACCGCCGGAGAGCTGGTGCGGACGGTGCCGCAGCCGCGGCCCGATGCCGAGGATCTCGACGAGGGAGTCGATGCGCGCGCGCTCGATCGCGGACGGTCGCCGCCCGTCGAGCTCGAACGGCAGCAGGATGTTGCCGAGCGCGTCGAGGGTGGGCACCAGGTTGAACGCCTGGAAGATGAAGCCCACGCGACGCCGGCGCAGGACGGTCAGGTCGAGGTCGCCGAGGCCGGTGATCTCGGTGTCGCCGATCCACGCCCGGCCGCGGCTCGGCGTGTCCAGGCCCGCCATGATGTGCATCAGGCTCGACTTGCCCGAGCCGGACGTGCCCATGATCGCGGTGAACTGACCGCGTCGGATGCCGACGCTCACGTCGTCGAGCGCCTGCACCGCGCCCTCGCCGGATCCGTAGGTCTTCGTGAGGTGCTGGACGCGGGCTGCGAGCCCCAGGTCGCTCGTCGTGATCTCCATGTCCTCGACGCTACGGATCCGCTCCCGCCCGTCGCGTCGCCCTCCGGTCCCATCCCCCTACACCGCAAGGATGATCCCTCCACTTCCGGGTCGTCCCCCTGAGCGCGAGCCAGGGGTCGCGCTCAGGGGGACGACCCGGAAGTGGGGAGGCGTCAAGGGGCGGCGGGGACGGGCGTGCCGCGGCGGAGGAAGCGGGCGAGCAGGATCAGGGCGACGACGCCGGCGATCAGGGCGAGGGCGCCGTCGCTGAGACGCACGCCGACACCCGCCACGGCGAGGCCCCGGACGAGGTCCAGCACGACGGCCAGCGCGCCCCAGCCGACCCCGACCACGCCGACGCCGAGGAAGGCGACGGCGCTCGCGACGAGCAGCATGCGCCGGTCCTCGCGTGCCATCGGCACCGCGCCGCGGATCCGGCGCACGAGCAGCCAGGCCGCGAGCAGCAGGAGGCCGAGGATCCCGGCGGCGAGCCGCTCGGACACGATCTCGTCGGAGTGGTGCATCGCGGCCGCGGCGGCGCAGCTGCCCGCCCCGGGGAAGAAGCCCAGGAAGTCGGCGCACCGTGCCGCCGTGTACGTCACCCCGTTCACGTCGCCGGCCAGGAATGTGGGCCCCCAGATGGCCTCGAGCGCCCACGACACCAGTCCGCTCAGCCCGATCACGACGAGGCCGAGCGAGACGACGAGCCAGCCGCCGCTGAGCAGCCCCACCGCGCGTCGCCGGGGCGAGCGCGTCTTGGCGACGACGGAGGGATCCCCGAAGCGCCGCACCGCCACATCCGCGGCCTCGGCAGGATCCATTCCCTGCGCCTCGAGCGCCGCCTGCGCGTCGCGCAGATGGCCGTCCGTCTCGGCGAGCAGGCGCCAGGTGTCCTGGCCGGCGCCCAGCCGGTCGGCGAGCTGCGCCACGTAGCGGTCGATCGCGTCGGTCATCTCACACCCCCGGCACGATCGGGCGGATCGCGGGAGCGGCGAGGGTGGATGCCACGCCGTCGGCGAAGCGCTGCCAGGCGCCGGTCTCCCGGGACAGCTGCGCCGCGCCCGCGGCCGTGATCGCGTAGACCCGGCGCCGGCGCCCGTCATGCACCCACTCGCTCGTGATCGCACCGGATCGCTCCAGCCGGTGCAGTGCCGGGTACAGCGAGCCCTCCGGCACATCGAACTCACCGCCGCTCGCGGTGCGCAGCGCCTCGGCGAGCGCGTAGCCGTGGGCGGCTCCGCGCGCGAGTGTCGCCAGGATCAGCATCTCGAGGTTGCCCCGGAGTCGGTCGTCTGCCATGAGGCGACTTTACCCAGACAATCGATGCATAGACAGCCTTTGTTGCTGTGAGTTCGCCGAGGCTGGATGCCCCTGGTCGGTGCCGGGGCGGCGCTCGTTCGCGGCATCGCCCCGGCTGACCGCTTACATCGATCCGGTCCAGGCGTGCGTGGAGACGCCGACCGCGTTCCACGCGTTGATCACGACGATGAGCGAGACCAGCGCACCGAGCTCCTCCGGCGAGAAGCGCGTGGCCGCGGCCGCCCAGTCCGCGTCCGGCACATGGGTCTCGGAAAGCCGGGTAATGCTCTCGGTGAGCGCGAACGCGGCGCGCTCGCGCGCAGTGAAGAACGGGGACTCCTGCCACACCGCGACGGCGGCGATCCGGGCCGCCGTGTCGCCGGCCTTGGCGGCGTCACCCGCGTGCAGGTCGACGCAGTAGCTGCAGCCATTGATCTGCGAGGCCCGCAGGCGCACCAGTTCGCGCAGTCGGGCGTCGATGCCCGCGGCATCGAGCTCGCGCACCATCGCGGCATCGAGCCCGGCGAGCGCGCGGGAGAAGCGCGGCGCGACCGTGTCGATGTCGAGGCGGACGGGGATCGGGACGGTCTGCTCGGTCTGGGTCGAGGTCTCGGTGAGGGTCATGGTCTTCCTTTCGTCCCCTTCAGCCTGGGCGATCCGAATCCATCCGTCTAACAGCTGATCCTTATCGCTATCATCTGTCTCAGAGATGGAACTTCATCAGCTGCGCTACGTCCTCGCCGTCGTCGAGGCGGGGTCCTTCACCGCGGCCGCGGCACGGGTGCGCGTCAGTCAGTCCGGAGTGAGCACGCAGGTGCAGAAGCTCGAGCGCGAGCTCGGCGTCGCCCTGTTCGACCGCACATCGCGCCGCGTCGCCCTCACCCAGGAGGGCGAGCGTCTGCTGCCCGCGATCCGCACGGCGCTCGAGGCGATCGGCGAGATCGGCGCCACGGCGGCCGACCTGCGCGGGCTGCTACTCGGATCCCTCCGCGTCGGCACCGTGTTCGGCCTCACGTGGCCGCGGTTCTACGACGCGCTCGCCGAGCTCAGCGCCGCGCATCCCGGGCTCGAGCTGCGGCTGCGCGAGGACACCTCCGCACGACTGGTCGGCGCGGTCCGTCGTGGCGAGGTCGACCTCGCGCTCGTCGCCTGGGCCGAGCGCGCGCCGGACGACCTCGGGTCGGAGGTGGTGTTCGACGATCCGATGGTCGCCGTGGTGGCACCGTCGCACCCGTGGGCAGCGCGTCGCCGCATCCGCCCTGACGAGCTGATCGGCATGGACCTCATCGCACTCCCGGAGGGCACGGGCGACAGGGCGGCGCTGGACGCCCTGCTCGCCGGACGCCCCGGTGCGGGCGCCCCGCACTGGGAGGTGTCCACTCCCTCCGCCATCGAGAAGCTCGCGGTGCGCGGGCTCGGGGTCGGTGTCGTCAGCGCCGCGACCTGCCGGCGCTGGGAGGGCATCAGGGCGATCCCGATCGATGCACCGCACGTGCGCTCGCGACTGGGAGTGGTGTGGCGGGCGACGCCGACCCGCGCCGCACGCGCGCTCCTGGAGCTGCTGCGCGAGCAGGGCTGAGGCGAGGAGGCCCCGACACGGAGGCTCCGTGGGCGGGTCAGTTCAGGGCGTGCTCGAACGCGAAGACGACCAGCTGGACCCGGTCGCGCAGGGCGAGCTTGGAGAGGATCCGGCTGATGTGCGTCTTCACGGTGGCCTCGGAGAGGAACTCGCGGGCGGCGATCTCGGCGTTGGACAGACCGCGGGCGGCGAGGGCGAAGATCTCCTTCTCCCGCTCGGTGAGGTCGCCGTAGCTCGGCGGGACCGGCACCGGGGTCGGCGCGGCGAAGTGCGCGAACAGGTCGCGGGTCGCCGAGGCCGCGATCACGCTGGATCCGGAGTGCACCGTGCGGATCGCCGCGAGCAGGAACTCCGGATCCGCATCCTTGAGCAGGAATCCGCTCGCGCCCTGCCGGATCGCACGCGCAGCCGCCTCATCGAGGTCGAAGGTCGTGAGCATGACGATGCGGGGCGGATCCACCTCCTCCAGGATGCGCGCGGTGGCGGTGAGCCCGTCCATGACGGGCATCCGGATGTCCATCATCACGACGTCGGGGCGCGTCGCACGCACGACGTCGATGGCCTCCTGTCCGTTTCCTGCCTCGCCGACCACCTCGAGGTCGGGCTGCGAGGCGACGAGCATCCGGATCCCGGCGCGGAACAGCGCCTGATCGTCGACCAGCACGACCCGGATCATTCCGCCTCCTCCACGCGCGGGCGCCCCGCGCTTCCAGGACGAGTCTGGCATCCCCCGGACGACCCGCCCCTCACGCGGCCACCGGGCCGATCGGGAGGGCGGCGCTCACGACGAACTCCCCCTCCTCGTGCTCGGCGGACAGCGCTCCGCCGGCCAGCTGCGCCCGCTCGCGCATGCCGATCAGGCCGTGCCCGCGCTCGGCGGAGGTCTGTCGCGGCACCGCCGGGACCGGATTGCACACCCGGAGGTGCACCGCGTCGGCGTACCAGCTGAGTCGCACGTCGACGTCGCCCGCACCGTGCCGGATCGCGTTGGTGAGCGCCTCCTGCAGGATCCGGTACACGGCGAGCTGGATCGCGGGCGGCGGCTCCCCGGGCGGCGTCGGGTCGACGGTCACCCGCGGTTCCACGCCCGCGGCGCGCACCTGCGCATACAGCGTCTCCAGATCGGCGAGCGTCGGCTGCGGCCCGTCCCCCTCGCGGTGCCGCAGCTGCGCGAGCAGCAGCCGCACGTCGGAGAGAGCGGCCCGCGCGGTCTGCCCGATCGTGGCGAGCGCCGTCACGGCCTGCGCCGGGTCGGCGGCCGCCGCGTACCGCGCGCCGTCGGACTGCGCGATCACCACCGCGAGCGAGTGCGCGACCACGTCGTGCATGTCGCGCGCGATCCGCACCCGCTCCTGCTCCGCCGCGGCGACGGCCTCGGCGCGCACCTGGGCCTCTCGGGTGCGCCGCCCGTGCAGCACCAGCCGCCAGAGCAGGCCCGCACCCCACGCCATCACAAGGGTGAGCACGGAGACCGTGCCGAGCAGCACCGCCACCGCGGCGAGGCGCAATCCGGTCGCCGCATCCTGGATGAGGGCCTGGTCGTTGATCAGCGACATGTAGACGCCCGCCAGGATCCCGCCGCCCATCGCGGAGGCTCCGCCGAGCCACAGCAGTCGCACCGACCCCCAGGCCGCGGTCGCGAACAGCACGCCGAGGATCGCGACGTCGTGCGGGCCCGGGGAGAAGCCGCACGCCATCTGCAGCACGGCGCCGGCCCAGGCGACGACCAGCGCGAGTCCCGGGGCGAGTCGGCTGATCGCCGCCGCACCCCACAGGATCACCGCGACCAGCACCACGAGCGCGATGGACGCCGGTCCGTCCGGGATCCATCGGCTCAGCGGCCCCGCGGTGAGGGCGAACGTGATCGGCAGCGTGAGCAGCAGTCCGACGGCGCCGCCCACGATGTCGGCGACGAGCCAGAAGCGCGGGATGGTGCGGAACACCCCCTCACGCTACGCGACCGGATCCGGCCCGGTCATCCGCCGGGAGATGTATCCCGGGGGTTGATGAGGTGGGGGTGGGGGTGCGGCGGGTGTGGCGGGGGCGCCTCCGACGGTCGGCGTGGGTGGCGGTGGGCCGACCGCCGTCGGAAACCCCAGGCGCACAACGGCGTGTCCGGCCGGATCCACCCCGCCCAGGCGCCGACACGCCGCACCCTCCTCCGTTTTCCGGCGGTGGAGCGGGTCATGGGGACGGCAGGGGGCACCGTGACGGCACGCGTCAGGGCGCGAAAACGGCGCGCGTCAGGATCCGGCGGACCCCACGGATCCAGCGGATCCGGCGGATCCCACGGACCCGGCGGCCCCGGCGGCCCCGTCAGGCCCCGCAGACCCGGCGGACCCCCCGGCCCCGGCGGATCCCACGGCGATCGCGGCGATCGCGCGGCGGTCGGGCTTGCCCGAGGGCAGCTCCGGCAGCGTCCCGACCGGCACGATGCGCGCGGGACGTGCGGCGGGGCCGACCTCGGCGGCGACCCGCTCCCGGGCGGCGGCGAGCAGCGCGGCGGCGGAGTCCTGCGGGGCGTCGTTCCGCCGTGCGACCACGATCGCGGATCCCTGCCCCCAGCGCTCGTCGAAGATCGCCACGACCACCGCGCCCTCGAGGCCCGGCACCGTGCGGACCGCCCGTTCGACCCGATCCAGCGAGACGTTGACCCCGCCGGAGACGATGACGTTGTCGATGCGGCCGGTCACGGCGACCACGCCGTCGGTCACGGATCCGGCGTCGCCCGTGCGGTACCAGCGCGTGCCCGCCCCGTCGACGACGAACGTGCGCACGGTGAGCTCGGGGTCGCCGAGGTAGCCGTCGGCGAGCATCGGCCCGGACAGCCGCACCTCGCCGTCGCGGGACTCGGCCCGTACTCCGTCCAGCGGCACCCCGTCGTACACGCAGCCGCCGGCTGTCTCGCTGGATCCGTAGGTGCGCACGACTCGCGCGCCGAGCTCCGCGGCCCGCTCCCGCAGCGCCTCGGGCAGCGCCTGCCCGCCGAGGAGCAGCGCCTCGTAGGACCCGAGCGCGGCGCGCACGTCGGCATCCTCCGCCGCATCGACGAGCGTGGCCAGCTGCGCCGGCACGAGCGATGCGTACCGCGGGCCCGATCCGAGCGCGCGGGTCGCGGCCACGAACGACGCCGGGGTGAACCGTCCCTCCAGCAGCACGGGGGCGGTGCCGGCCAGGTGCGCGCGCACGAGCACCTGCAGCCCGGCGACGTAGCCGGCGGACAGGGCGAGCATCCACTGTCCGGATCCGATCCGCTGCACCGTGGCGTCGGCGCTCGCCCGCAGTGCGGCAGCGGAGAGCACGACCCGCTTCGGCACCCCGGTGGATCCCGAGGTCGCGATGACCACCGCGGTCCCCTCCGGCACGACGTCCGCCGGTCCGGGTACGAACCCGAGCGCGAGCGGCTGCGCACCGTCGAGCGCCGCCGGCACCGCCGCCGCGACCGCGGCCGGATCCGCCCCGTCGACGGCCCGCAGCCTCACCGGTCCCCGCCCGTCTCACCCGGATTGGAAGCGCGCACCTGGCTCTTCCCGGGGCTCGAGGGGAGCGAGGTGCGCACTTCGAAAGCCGAGGACATGCCGCTCAGTAGTGCCAGGGGTACGGCGACCAGTCGGGCTCGCGCTTCTGCAGGAAGGAGTCGCGGCCCTCGACGGCCTCGTCGGTGCCGTAGGCCAGGCGCGTCGCCTCGCCGGCGAACACCTGCTGCCCGACCAGGCCGTCGTCCACGGCGTTGAAGGCGAACTTCAGCATGCGGATCGCGGTCGGCGACTTGGTGAGGATCGTGCGGGCCATGGCGATCGCCTCGCGCTCCAGCTCGGCGTGCGGCACCACGCGGTTCACGGCGCCCGCCTGCATCGCGCGCTCCGCGGAGTACTCCTCGGCGAGGAAGAACACCTCGCGCGCGAACTTCTGCCCGGTCTGGCGCGCCATGTACGCGGATCCGTAGCCGGCATCGAAGGATCCGACATCGGCGTCGGTCTGCTTGAACCGTCCGTGCTCGGCGCTCGCGATCGTGAGGTCGCACACGACGTGCAGCGAGTGCCCGCCGCCGGCCGCCCAGCCCGGGACGACCGCGATGACGACCTTCGGCATGAACCGGATGAGGCGCTGCACCTCGAGGATGTGGAGTCGCCCGGCGCGGGCCGGGTCGGCGACCTCGGTCTCGTCGTCGGAGTACTTGTAGCCGTCGCGCCCGCGGATGCGCTGGTCGCCACCGGAGCAGAACGCCCAGCCGCCGTCCTTGGGGCTCGGCCCGTTGCCGGTCAGCAGCACCACGCCGATCCTCGGATCCTGCCGCGCGACGTCCAGCGCCCGGTACAGCTCGTCGACCGTGTGCGGGCGGAAGGCGTTGCGCACCTCGGGCCGGTCGAACGCGATGCGGGCGATCCGGCCGTCGTTCGAGACGTGCGCGGTGATGTCGGTGTACTCCCCCGCGCCCGGCGCGAGCGTCCACTCGGCCGGGTCGAACAGGTCGGAGACGAGCTTGTCAGTCACGGATCCAGCCTATTCCGGCTGTCGTCCGCGACCCACCGCTCACACCTCACGGGCGAGACCGAGCTTGCGGTATGCGTCGAACAGCAGGCCGATCAGGATCCCGCCCAGCACCGCCGTGATCGAGATGTTCACGATCTGCACGATGTCCGCGGTCGGGGTGCTCGCGGCCTGCATCTGCGCCATCAGATCGGGGGCGATCACCGCGCCGCGCCAGACCAGCACGATGGCACCGATCATCGCGACCAGGCTCGCTGCGATGCTCACCGCGGCGAGCGGCGCGCTCCAGCGGCCCCGCACGGCGACGATCGCCTCGACGACCAGGCCGACCGCGAGCAGCCCGAACCACGCGGTCATCGCCCACGGCCACAGGCCGGGCGCCAGGACGTGGACGTGCTGGTCGCCCCAGCCGATGGTCCGGTCCCAGACGACGGAGCCGATCAGAAGCACGGTCATGACGGCCATGCCGATCAGATCCGAGAGCCGCGCGGCGGGGATCACCGTGCGCGGCAGCTTGTCGGGTGTCCAGTCGAGCACCGTGTCGCCCGTGGACCCCACCCGCTCCAGCACGGCGAAGACCAGGGTCGTCCAGAACGCGACCTGGACGCCGGACATGATGATCGCCGGGATCATGGATCCGATCACTGCCCCCACGTCGCCGCCACCGATCGCCCGGACGAGTCCCGCGATGAGCGCGGCGACGGGGATGACGATGATCAGCAGCAGGCGCAGCAGCCGCAGCCACGCGGCGTAGTACCGGGGGCCGATCAGCACGAGCGGGCGGCCGGAGAGCGACGCTGCGTACGCGATCGGATCCCCGAGCTCGGCGATGACGGCGTACTCGGCCGCTCCAGGCTCTTCTCCGACGGCGATGCGGCCCTCCACCTCGTCGGCGATCGATGCGCGCAGCTCGGCGGAGACCTCCGCACGATCGGCGGCGGGGACGGACCGCGTCACCGCGGTCACGTATCGCTCGGCGAGCGATGTGCCGGTATCCATGATGTTCTCCTCCGGGAGGTCAGGGAAGCTTCGTCGCGGCGGCGGCGATCGCCTGCACGTCGCGGCTGAGGGTGTCGGCCAGGCGCAGCCCGGCGTCGGAGGTGCGGTAGAACTTGCGCGGCCGCGCCTCCTCGGTGTTCCACTCGCTCACGAGGTAGCCCTGCTTCTCGAGACGGCGCAGCAGGGGGTAGAGCGTGTTCGAGTCGGTGGGGAATCCGGCGGCGCTCAGCTGCTCGAGCAGGCCGTAGCCGTACCCGGGCTCGCGCAGCAGCCGCAGGCTCGCGAGCACGATGGTGCCGCGCCGCAGCTCCTGCAGGTGTCCGTCGAACTCCTCGGTCATGGTCATCACCATAATGTGTATCGCACACTATTGTCAATGACATGGTGATGTGCGGCATCGGGGCTGGGATCCGGGACGCGCGGCGCTCGGGATCCGGTGCGCGGGGTCCTGCGCTCGGGGCGAGCGATCCTGCGACGATCTGCACACGATGCGACGATCGGCACACGGATCCCCGGGATCGCTGAGCAGATCGTCACATGCTGTGCAGATCGTCGCGTGACCGGATCCGAGGGACGCGACACGGGTGGGACAGCATCACGGCGCGGCGCCGTGCCACGGGCCGAAGGGCGCCCGGTCCGCGGCGGGCGGGGGTGCATGATGGGCGTATGACCGACCTCCCCGCGCTCGACGAGATCCTGGAGACCGCCCGGGTGGTCGCCCTGCCGATGCACACCCGGTTCCGCGGGATCGAGGTGCGCGAGGCGCTGCTGTTCCGGGGCCCCGAGGGATGGGCCGAGTTCTCGCCGTTCACCGAGTACGGCGACGCCGAGGCCGCGACCTGGCTCGCCGCCGCGATCGACGACGCCTGGCACCCTCGCCCCCCGGCGGTGCGCGACCGCATCCCGGTCAACGCCACGGTCCCCGCGGTGCCGGCGGAGCGGGTTCCCCTCGTGCTGGCGCGCTTCGACGGCTGCCGCACGGCGAAGGTCAAGGTCGCCGAGGCTGGGCAGAGCCTCGCGGACGACGTGGCGCGGGTGCGCGCGGCGCGCGCGGAGATGGGGGCGCACGGGCGAATCCGGATCGACGCGAACGCCGGCTGGAACGTCGATGAGGCCGAGCGCGCCATCCATGCGCTGGCCCCGTTCGACCTGGAGTACGCCGAGCAGCCGTGCGCCACGGTCGCCGAGCTCGCCGACCTGCGCGAACGCGTGCACTACCTCGACATCCCGATCGCGGCGGATGAGAGCGTGCGGAAGGCCGCGGATCCGCTGGCCGTGGCCCGGGCCGGCGCCGCCGATCTGCTCGTGGTCAAGGCGCAGCCGCTCGGTGGCATCCGGCGTGCGCTGGAGATCGTCGCCGAGGCGGGGCTGCCTGCCGTGGTCTCGAGCGCCCTGGACACCGCCGTCGGGCTGTCGCTCGGGGCGGCGCTGGCCGCCGCGCTCCCGGAGCTCGACTACGACTGCGGGCTCGGCACCGCCTCGCTCTTCGCCGATGACGTGGCCGACGCCCGTCCGCACGACGGCACGGTCTCGGCCGCGCGGGTGTCACCGGATCCGGCCGCACTCGCACGCCTGGCGGCCCCTGCCGAGCGCCGGGACTGGTGGACCTCGCGGCTGACGCGCTGCCACGCGGTGCTCACCGCCGACTGACCCGCCCGGGGCGTCCTTCGTCTCGCTGCGCTCGCTCAGGAACCAGGGAACTCCGGTCCCTGAGCGAGGAGCGCAGCGACGAGACGAAGGGCGGGTGTACGCGCGGGCGTCCTTCGTCTCGCTGCGCTCGCTCAGGAACCGGGGAACTCCGGTCCCTGAGCGAGGAGCGCAGCGACGAGACGAAGGGCGGGTGTACGCGCGGGCGTCCTTCGTCTCGCTGCGCTCGCTCAGGAACCGGGGAACTCCGGCCCCTGAGCGAGGAGCGCAGCGACGAGACGAAGGGCGGGGGTGTGCGCCGGGGTCCTTCGTCTCGCTGCGCTCGCTCAGGAACCGGGGTCTCGCTGCGCTCGCTCAGGAACCGGGGACGCGCGCTGCGCTCGCTCAGGAACCGGGGGCCGGCCTCACTCCAGGAGCAGCGACACCAGCTGGCCGAGCTCCGAACTGCCCGTGCGGCGCAGCTGCTCGTCGTCCTGGCCGGCCATCGCGCCGCGCACGGTCATGCCCTCCCAGAGGACCAGCAGCATGCGGGCCGCGACGTCGGATCCGACCCGCAGCGACATCGCCCCGGTCTCGACGATGTCGTCGATGATCCGCGCGATGCCGTCGACCATCTCCTGCTCCTGCGTGAGGTAGGCCTCGCCCCAGGCCTGATCGCGCAATGCGCGCAGCCGGATCTCGCTGAGCAGCATCACGCCGAGCCGGTCGTCGCCGCCCGTGTCCATGACCTGCCGCACGAGCGTCGTGGCGTCGCAGTCCTGGGCGAGCGCCCCCGACTCGTGCAGCTCGGCGACGCGCACGCGCACGGCCGTCAGCCGCTCGCTGCCCACGGCGCCGGCGAGTTCGAAGAAGAGCTCGTCCTTGGACTCGAAGTTCGAATAGAACGCCCCTCGGGTGAAGCCGGCGCGCTCGCACACGGCCTCGACGGAGGCGCCGTCCAGGCCCTCCTCGGCGAACACCTGCGCCGCGGCATCGAGCAGCCGCGCCCGCGTGTTCTCCCGGCTCCGGGTCGCACTGCCGGTCATCTGCACCTCCGTCGTCGCGCTGCTCTGCGCGATTCACATCGCGTCCACAGACTAAGCCCGCGTCCTCGTTCTACGATACAAAGACGTATCGGATACATGAGTGTATCGAAGCCACCCCCGCACTCTCCTCGGAGGATCCTGTGTCCACACTGCTCTCCTCGCTCGGACGCTGGTCCTTCCGGCACCCCTGGCGTGTGCTCGTGGCCTGGCTGCTGGTGCTCGGCATCGCCGGCGGCGCGGCCCTCGCGCTCGGCAAGGGCACCGACAACTCCTTCACGATCCCGGGCACGGAGTCGCAGGCGGGCCTCGAGCAGCTCGAGCGCACCTTCCCCCAGGTGAGCGGCACCAGCGCGCAGTTCATCGTCGTCGCCGCGGACGGCGCCAAGGTCACGGACGCGGACTACAAGGATCCAATCGAGCACACCGTCACCGAGCTCGGCACCGTGCACGGCGTGCTGGCCGCGACCAGCCCCTTCGACGAGCACATCACCGGCATGGTGAGCGACGACGGCTCCGCGGCGATCGTGCGGCTGCAGTTCGACGGACAGGCCTCGGACGTCTCCGCCGCCACCAAGGACACGCTGCGGACCGCGGTGAGCGACCTCGAGAAGGAGCTGCCGCAGGGCTCCCGCGCGGTCATCGGCGGCGACCTGTTCTCGATGTCGATCCCGGCGATCTCGATCACCGAGGGCATCGGTCTCGTGGTCGCGCT
>JAFDWP010000254.1 GCA_018268435.1 Actinomycetota bacterium | reverse complement strand
TTCATGGTTTGCCCGCTTCGCACCTTCCGCACAGCCCGGGCCGATATACCTGAGGGCGACGAGAGGACCACACAATGGCAGATCGCAGCCTTCGAGGTATCCGACTCGGCGCCCAGAGCCTTCAGAGCGAAGAGGGCGTCGTCTTCATGGAACGCCAGCAGACCGCATACTCCTGCGACTCCTGCGGCCACGTGACCACCCTGATGTTCGCGGCCGACGCCGAGCCGCCGGCCACCTGGGAATGCCGCAGCTGCGGCGCCGAGGCGCGGCTGCAGGTCGACGGCAAGTCCGTCGAGGTCGAGGACACCGGCGACAAGGGCGGCCGCACCCACTGGGACATGCTGCTGGAGCGCCGCACCCGTGCCGAGCTGGAGGAGCTCCTGGAGGAGCGCCTCGCCTTCATCCGCGCGCGTCGCGGTGCCGGTGAGGATCCCACCCGCCAGCGGATCGGCGCCTAAGCCCCGATCCCCCGTCGCCGGCTCCCGATCCCGGCGATCATGACGATGAGCAGTCCGCCCCAGAGCAGGACCTGCTCGATCCAGGGTCCGAGGATCACACCCGCCGTCGCCCCGGTGCGCAGCTCGACGTCTTCGAGCAGCGCACCGGGGCGATCCTCGTCCAGCGACGCCTGGGTGGAGCCGTCCGCGCGGATCACCTGGCTGGTGCCCACGGTGGAGATGTTCACCACGGCGCGCCCGGTCTCCACGGCGCGCATGCGCGCGATGCCGAGCTGCTGCAGGTTCTCCACCGTGCCGCGGAAGTCCGCGTTGTTCGTCTGGAACACCAGAACCTGCGCGCCTCCGTCGATCCCCTCGGCGATGAGCTCGTCGTAGATCACGTCGAAGCAGATGGCCAGTCCGACCGGCGTCTGCCCCACCGTCACGACGGGAGCGTCGGAGCCCGGGGTGTACTCGCGTCCGATGAGACCGATCAGATCAGGGACGATCGCGTTGAAGAAGGGGCGGTCGGGCACGTACTCCCCGAACGGCACGGGGTGCCGCTTCGAGTGCGTCTGCACGTCCGCGCGCGCCAGCGGCGGGTGGGCGCCGGCGGGCCAGAGGAACGACGTGTTGTAGAACAGGTCGCCGTTCTGGGTGGCGGCGTTCGCGAGGATCGGCGCCTGCACCTCGGCCGCGACTTCGTCGAGGCCGTCCGCGATCGCGGGGTACTGGAACGGGTCGCCGTCCAAACCTCCCTCGGGCCACACCAGCAGATCCATCCGCTTGCCGAACAGCGGCTCCGTCGCCGCCGTCTGCGCGTTCAGGACCGACAGCGGCTCCCGCTGATCGAAGTAGCCCGTCGGTCCGTTGCCCTGCACGGCGCCGATGCGCATCGTGCCGTGCGACGAGGTCGGGAACGCCGGCAGCACCGCCAGGAGCACCGCCAGCACGGCGGGCACCGCGATCGCCGCCGCGCGCGGGCGTGCGCGGGCGCGCAGCACCTCGACGAGCAGGGCGACGATCAGCACCATGAGGAAGCCGAGCCCGCTGATGCCGATCCAGCTGCTCACGCGCGCCGCGGAGGTGTCGGCCAGGGTGTAGGCGATGCGCGCCCACGGGAAGCCACCGTAGGGCCAGTTCCCCAGGAAGAGCTCGCGGCCGATCCAGAGTGCGGCGACGGTGCCCGCCAGCAGCGTGGTACGCGCGTACGCCGGCAGCGGCAGCGCCGGGATCCAGCGGTATGCGAGCGTCACGGGGATCAGGGCGACTGCGGTGAGCGCGGCCTGCAGCAGGCCCAGTGCGAGCCACGGGACCGGGCCCAGGTAGCGCGCGGTCCAGGAGACCAGGATCAGGAAGAACACGGCCCCGTAGACGAAGCCCACCAGAAGCGCGGACCAGGTGCGCCGCCCGATCAGTGCCAGCAGCAGCAGGCCGACGGCGGGGAACGCCGCGAGCCACAACGAGACCGCGGGGAACGCCAGCGTGAGCAGCCCCCCGGCAGCGGCGGCGCTGATGAGGGCGGCCCAGAGGGGCAGGATCGGCTTCGTGCGGGCACCGCGGGGCACAGGGATGCGGTCGGTCATGCGGGTGTCGTCCCGATCACATCGACGAGTAGGCGACGATGCCGCGGCGGACGCCGTCCAGCGCGGTGCGAGCGGTGCGCGCGGTGTCCGGCTGCGGCGCCACGATGGACAGCTGATCCAGCAGGTCGATGGTCTGCTTCGCCCAGCGCACGAAGTCACCCGCCGCCATGTCGGCGTCCTGGAGCACGGCGTCGAGTGCACTTCCCCGCGCCCAGTCGTGCATCGCGCCGGCGAGGCCCGCGGAAGGACGCTCGGATCCGGGCAGGCGGTTGTCGTGCTCGAGGTCGTCGAGCTCGGCCCACAGCTCCTGCGTACGCTCCCAGGCGATGCGGAAGCGCCCGCGCGGAAGGTCGCGCGGGTCGACGGAGCCGTCGTCACGGCGCGGCTCGTACACGAGCGCGCACGCCATCGCGGCCAGCGACGGCGCGTCCAGCCCGTCCCACAAGCCCCGGCGCAGCGACTCCGCCACCAAGAGGTCGCGCTCCCCGTAGATGCGCTGCATCGTGCGCCCGGCATCGGTGAGCGTGAGATCTGCGCCGCGACCCTGCACGTAGCCCACCTCGGCGAGCACGTCCAGCACGCGGTCGAAGACGCGCGCCACGGTACCGGTGCGATTCTCGATCTGACGCCGGATCCGATCCGTCTCGCGCTTGAGCTTCCAGTACCGCTCGGCCCAGCGCGCGTGCTGCTCCCGGTCCGGGCAGCGGTGGCACGCGTGGCGCTGCATGGCACGACGCAGGCCCTCGATCTGCCGCAGCCGCTTCTCGCGCACCGCACGCGGTGCCTGCTGGTCCGCGCGGTTCTTCTTCTCCAGGTCGCTCAGCTCACGACGGATCCCGGAGTACTCGGCGAAGTCGCCGCGGTCGCAGGTCATGGAGGTCGCGTAGCCGGCAAGGGAAGTCTCCGCCTCCCGGACGTTCCTGGCGAGGCCGACGACGGCGCGATCGGCCTGGAACTGGGCGAAGGAGGACTCCAGCACCTCGCGAGAACGATCACGGCCGAACCGGTCGAGCAGGTTCACGGCCATGTTGTACGTGGGGCGGAAGCTCGAGTTGAGGGGGTACGTGCGCCGGGAGGCGAGAGCGGCGACCGCCTGCGGATCCATCCCCTCTGTCCACTGCACGACCGCATGTCCCTCGACGTCGATGCCCCGACGACCCGCGCGCCCGGTGAGCTGGGTGTATTCGCCCGAGGTGATCGCGACGCGCGCCTCGCCGTTGAACTTCTCCATGCGCTCCAGCACGACGGTGCGCGCCGGCATGTTGATGCCCAGCGCGAGCGTCTCCGTGGCGAACACGACCTTGAGCAGTCGCTGCTGGAAGAGCTCCTCGACGATCTCCTTGAACGCCGGCAGCAGGCCCGCGTGATGGGCGGCCACACCGCGCTCGAGGTTGTCCAGCCACTCCCAGTAGCCGAGCACGGCGAGATCCTCATCGCGCAGCGTGCGCACGCGCTCCTCGACCAGCGCACGGATCTCCTGACGCTCCTCCGCGGTCGTCAGCCGCAGACCCGAACGGCGGACCTGCGTGACGGCGGAATCGCAGCCCACTCGGCTGAAGATGAAGAAGATCGCCGGAAGAAGGTTGGCTCGGTCGAGAAGATCCACGACCTGCGGCCGGTCGAGCCGTTCGATGCGACGAACGTTCGCGGAGCGTACCGGGCGCTTGCCGCCCCGCTGCGGTCGTCGGCCCTGTGCTCCCGCGTGCCGCGCGCTGCGGTACTGCTGCGCGTCGCGGTTGCGCTCGTAGTTCGCGCCGCCGAAGGACCGGATCCGCAGCAGCTCCTGATTGACCTGGGCCGTCGCGATGCCGGCCCGGTCGTCGAACAGCGGCAGCAGGTCGTCCCGCACCAGGACGTGCTGCTCGAGCGGGACAGGGCGGGTCTCGGAGACGATGACCTCGGTGCCGCCGCGGACGGTGTCCAGCCAGTCGCCGAACTCCTCCGCGTTGGAGACCGTCGCGCTCAGCGCCACGAGCCGCACGCTGCGCGGCAGGTGGATGATGACCTCTTCCCACACCGCGCCCCGGAAGCGGTCGGCGAGGTAGTGCACCTCGTCCATGATCACGTAGCGGAGGTCGTCGAGGGCGCGCGAATCCGCGTAGATCATGTTGCGCAGCACCTCGGTGGTCATCACCACGATGCGCGCGGAGCCGTTGATGTTCACGTCGCCGGTGAGCAGCCCGACCTGGTCCGCGCCGTACACGTCGACGAGCTCGCGGAACTTCTGATTCGACAGCGCCTTCATCGGCGTCGTGTAGAACGCCTTGTCCGACGGGGTCGACATCGCCAGGTGGATCGCGAACTCGCCGACGATGGTCTTGCCGGCACCGGTGGGCGCGGCGACGAGCACGCTGCTGCCGCGCTCGAGGGCGTGGCAGCCCTCGATCTGGAACGGATCCAGCTGGAAGCGCTGCATGGCCGCGAACCCGGAGGTGGCGGGATGCTCCTGAACGGCGCGGGCGGCGGCGTAACGATCCGCCGGCGACGTCATACCGTGGACTCCTCGAGGAACTCCTGCTGGCGCTTGTGCTTGCGCCGATCGAAGAGCAGCGAGAGGCAGGCCGCCGCGAAGTACAGCACGATCAGGATGCCCGCGAGCATGAGCATGCTCACGACGTCGGCGGCCGGGGTCGCCAGCGCCGCAAAAAGGCACGCGATCAGGATCGCGATCCGCCAGGCCTTCAGGATCGCCCGCCCGGACATGATGCCCGCGAAGTTCAGCGCCACGAGGAACACGGGGATGATGAACGAGACCCCGATGACGATCATCAGCTTGAAGACGAAGTCGTAGTAGTCCTGCGCGTTGTACAGGTTCTGCGCGCCCTCCGGTGTGAAGCCCGCCATCAGCTCGATGATATGCGGCATGACGAGCACGCCGACGTAGCACCCCGCGAAGAACAGCGGAACGGCCGAGGCCACGAACCCGATCGTGTACCGGATCTCCTTCTTCGTGAGTCCGGGCATGATGAACGCCCAGATCTGCCACAGCCATACGGGGGCCGACAGGAAGATGCCGATCGAGAACGCCATCCGCATCCGCAGGTCGAACGGTGCGGTGACTGACGAGAACGTGAATCCGACGAGATCCTTGCCGCGCTCATCGGCGACCTGCCGGATCGGTCCCGTGACGAAATGGAGGATCGGGTCCGTGATGAAGAACGCGATCACCATGCCGATCACGAGGGCCGCGGCGGCAAAGACGAGCCGCTTACGAAGCTCGATGAGATGCCCTGCGAGGGGCATGGTGCTGTCGCGACGGGGCTTGTGGCCCTTCGTCGCGGGTGACACGTCGGTCACGCCTGTCAGCGCTGAGTACCCGCGTCGTGCGGCGGGGTGACGGCCGTGCTGTCCGCAGCGGTGTTCTGGACGGACGTGGGCAGCGCGGTCGTCGCCGGCGCCGACGCCGCGGCGTCGTTCGCGGCCGCTGCCGCGTCCTCGTCCTTCATGGCCTTCATCTCACCCTTGAAGACGCGGGCGGACTGCCCCATGCTCTTGGCGAGTGCGGGAAGCTTGGCTGCACCGAACAGGAGCAGGATGACGGCGAGGATGATGACGAGGTGCCATCCGTTGAGCCCGGCGAACATGATGATCTCCCTTGATGGTCGGGTGTTCCGCACAGTCTACCGTGACTGCGGGATGGTTTGTTCGGAGTACAGCGTAAGCCCAGCCAGCGCCCACTCGCGCGCCGCGCTGCGGGCCGCGGCGGGCTCGCGGATCTCCACGGCTCCTCCGAAGCGAGCGGCCAGGCGCTTCAAGCTGAGCGGATCCCCCACGTGCAGCGTGGCCGTGACGGTGTCGTCCTGCACCGTCACGTCGGCGCGGCGCAGGTAGTCCCGCAGCAGCGGTGCGAGGCGCTCCGGGAAGCGGATGACCGCCTCATCGCGCTCGGCATCGCCCGCGAACAGCTCGGGAACGGGCTCATCGCCGTGGGTGATCGGGATGTCGGTGAGGCGCGGTTCGCTGACACGGTCCAGGTGGAACGTGCGCATGGCGCGGCGCAGGTGGCACCAGCCCTGCAGGTACCACTGCCCGTTCGTGATGAGCACCGTGACGGGATCCACGGTGCGCGTGGTCGGCGCCGCATCCGGTGCGCGGTAGGTGAACGCCACCGCGACGCGCTTCTTGAGCGC
>JAFDWP010000253.1 GCA_018268435.1 Actinomycetota bacterium | reverse complement strand
TAGGAGCGCACGGCGGCCACGGCGCCGGACACGAGAGCCGCGAGCCGCTCCGGACCGTCGCCGGGGAGCCCCGTGCGGCCCAGGGTGAAGCGCACCGAGGTCTGCGCGACCGCCGGGTCGATGCCACACGCCAGCAGCACGTGCGAGGGCTCGTCGCTTCCGGCGGCGCACGCGGATCCGCTCGACGACACCACGCCGCGGCGCTCCAGCTCCAGCAGCACAGCCTCGCCGGAGACGCCGGCGAACGTGAAGCTCGCCGTCCCGGGCAGGCGGTGCACGGGGTCGCCGGTGAGGCGCGCCGAGGGCACCGCGGCGAGGACGCCGGCGATGAGACGCGCGGCCTCGGCGCCGACCCGGGCCGCCGCCTCCGTGCGCTCGGCCTCGGCGAGTTCCAACGCGGCGGCGAGCCCGACCGCACCCGCTACGTTCTGGGTGCCGGATCGGCGTCCGCGCTCCTGGCCGCCGCCGTGCACCAGCGGCTCCAGCGGCACCCGGCCGCGCACGGCCAGCGCGCCGATGCCCTTGGGGGCGCCGAGCTTGTGCCCGGCGATCGCGATCGCGTCGGCGCCGAGTCCGTCGAGCGGCAGCCACCCGGCGGACTGCACGGCGTCGACGTGCAGGGGCACGGGGCCGGATCCGGCGCCCGCGACGAGGGAGACGATGTCGGCGATGTCCTGCACGGTGCCGATCTCGTTGTTGGCGTGGCCGACCGCGATCAGGGCGGTGTCGGGGCGGATCGCCGCCGCCACATCGGCGGGATCCACCCGCCCCGCGCCGTCCACCGCGACCAGCGTCGAGGCGACGCCGTGGAAGCGCTCGAGGTGGCGCACGGACTCCAGGATCGACTCGTGCTCGATCGGCGTGGTGATGACGTGCCGGCCGCCCCGTGCCAGCGCGGCGAGCACGATGCCCTTCACCGCGAGGTTGTTCGCCTCGGTGCCGCCGGCCGTGAAGACCACGTCGCCCGTACGCATGCCGAGCACGCGGGCGATCCGGGCGCGGGCGTTCTGCAGCGCCGCGGCGGCCGCCTCACCCACCGCGTGGTGACTGGACGGGTTGCCGAACTCCCGGGTGAGGAACGGCGCCATCGCCTCGAGCACCTCGCCGCGCACGGGCGAGGTCGCCGCGTGGTCGAGGTAGAGCGGACCGGGCACGTCAGTCGATCCGGACGTCGAGCCCGAGGTCGAGGGCGCGCGCGGAGTGCGTGAGCGCTCCGACGGAGATCACGTCGACGCCGGTGCCGGCGATCGCGCGCACGGTGTCGAGGCTCACGCCGCCGGACGCCTCGGCCGTGGCGCGTCCGGCGATGAGGGCGACGCCGGCGCGCAGGTCGTCCAGCGAGAAGTTGTCCAGGAGCACGGTGTCCGCCCCGCCCGCCAGCACCGCGGGGATCTGGTCGAGCCGATCGACCTCCACGACGACGTGGGCGGTGTGCGGCAGCGTCGCGACGGCTTCGCGCAGCGCCGTCGCGACGTCGCGGCCGCCGCGCGTCAGCACGGCCAGATGGTTGTCCTTCGCCATCACCGCATCCGAGAGCGAGAACCGGTGGTTGCGTCCGCCGCCGGCCACCACGGCGTGCCGTTCGAAGGCGCGCAGGCCCGGGGTGGTCTTGCGGGTGTCGGCGATCCGCACCGACCGGCCGCCGGGGCCCGCACCGTCGACCGCCGCCACGTAGGCGGCGGTGAGGGTCGCGATGCCGCTCAGCCGCTGCGTGAAGTTGAGCGCGACCCGTTCCGCGGTGAGCACGCTCCGCGCGGACCCGGTCACGGTCGCCAGGACGTCCCCGGCGGCGAAGGCGTCCCCCTCTGCGACATGGAGATCGACGACCGTCGTCGGGTCGGTGAGCGCGAACGCGGCCGCGAACACGTCCCCGCCCGCGAGCACCCCCGGCTCACGGGCGACGAGGTCGGCGGTGGCGGTCGCGTCGGCCGGCAGCAGCGCGGTGCTGGTGAGGTCGCCCCAGGGGGCGTCCTCCTCGAGGGCGGCGGCGACGACGCGGTTGAGGACGGCGGGGGTGATCATCGTGCTCCGATCAGGGCGGGGGAAGGTTCGAGGTGGTGGGCGCCCACCGAGGCGGGGCGCGCGAGGGCGGCGGCGATCATGCCGTCGGCCAGTTCGAGCAGGTTGCGGTCCTCAACCGCGGTGCGCGACGGCGTGCGCAGCGGCGCGGCGTCGGCCGCGGCCCGCCAGGCGCGCACGGCCGCGAGCGCCTCGACGAGGCCGTCGTGCGTGCGCAGCGGCCCCACGCGGTCCCACAGGAGCTGCTGCAGCGCCGGGCGGGAGAAGGGCTCGGCGTCCTCGGCGGGGGTGACCACGACCGGCACCGCGACCGGGTCGGCGGGGGCGGGCGCTGGGACTGCGACCCAGGGCAGTCCCAGCGCCGCGGCCGCCCGGGCGCCGAACACGGCGCCCTCGAGCAGCGAGTTCGAGGCGAGGCGGTTCGCGCCGTGCACCCCGGTGCGGGCGCACTCGCCGACCGCGAACAGCCCGGGCAGGGTGGTGCGGCCCGCCGTGTCGGTGACGATGCCGCCCATCAGGTAGTG
>JAFDWP010000252.1 GCA_018268435.1 Actinomycetota bacterium | reverse complement strand
TGGTGCTGTATCTGCTGCCGCACGGCATGCTCGAGCTGACCTGCATCTTCGTCGCGGCCGCGGGCGGTCTGCACATCTTCTGGGCCTGGCTGGTGCCGGGCGCGCGCAGCAGAGGAGCGGCCCTCGCCGCCGCCGGCCGGTCGCTGGCGACGGTCGCGATCGGTCTCGTCTTCGCGCTCGGTCTGTCCGGCCTGGTCGAGGGGTTCGTGACCGGCTGGGGGCTGCCCTGGCCCGTGAAGATCGGCATCGGCGCACTCGCACTGGCGGTGTTCCTCGCCTACATGCTGATCGTCGGACGCCGCGCGTACCGCCTGGGCGAGACCGGCGATCTCACCGAGTTCGAAGCGGGAACGCCGACGCTCGTGGCCGGCTGACGGCCCCGATCCGCCTTCCCTCGCTCTCCGGCTATCTTTTTGCTGGGTATTCCCTAGGCGTTCGCTGATGCGCTACCGTGATGCGCGGTCGTCGATGACGTCGACCGAGGCGTTGTTCCGCTACGGCGGAATCTGGGGGGATGCATGCGCGCTCTTGGGGACCTTTTTGCCGGTGCAGCGATCATCGCGATGGTGGTCGCGGGCGCGCCGGGCGCCATCGCGGGGCCGTCGGTTCCCGGGAGCCGGCAGACGCAGGCAGGGCCTGCACCGGTGCAGACGCTCACCGCATCGCAACGGGCGATGTCGTCGGGCGAGCCGGTGGTGGTGGATGAGCTGACGACGCCGACGGAGCTGACGACGGCGTTGCCGGACGGTCGGATGCGGCGTGAGCTGTCGACCCGTCCCGTTCGGGTGCAGCGGGGTGGATCGTGGGTTCCGGTGGACACGTCCCTGGAGAGCCGGGACGGGTGGCTGTCGCCGGTCGCATCGGCCGTGCCGGTGCGGTTCTCGTCCGGAGGCACCGCAGTCATGGCGCAGACGCAGACGGCGACGGGTGAGTGGGTTTCGGAGTCGTCGACGTTCGGGGTGCTTCCCGCCCCGGTGGTCGACGGGGATACGGCGACATACGCCGAGGTGCTGCCCGGCGTGGACCTGAAGCTCGTCGCGACGAAGACGGGCATGGCGTCGATCTATGTCGTGAAGTCGGAGCAGGCGGCGAAGGGCAGCGGACTGGCATCGCTGCAGGTCGCGGTGGACGGAGCCGATCTGACGGTTCCGGATCAGGGGCGTGTGGGTGCGGTGGCGGCGGACGGGTCGTCGCTGATCGCGGCCCAGCCGTTGTGGTGGGACTCGTCGGGCGGAGGCACGTATCGCGAGCCGGGCGAGGAATCGCTGCCGGTGCCGGTGACGCACAGCGTGACCCCGGACCTGCTGACCATGGACGTCGGCTCCTCGGTCGCGACGGAGGAAGCGCGCGACGCGAGCCGGACGGTGTATCCGATCTTCGTGGATCCGGACTGGAGCACCGGCATGTCGGACTCCTGGTACACGGACGCGGCGTATCCGAACGTGTCGTACCTGACGGCCGGCGCCTCGGATGTGCTGCGGGTGGGCAACTTCGCGCCGTACCGGTCGGACATGTTCTTCGAGTTCCCGTTGGATCTGGCTGGATCCGATGTGCTGCAGGCGGTACTGAACACGACGCAGGTGGCGACGGCGGCATGCCCGCCGGGATGGATCAGCAGTCACTACGTGACGATCTTCCCGCCGGGCTACACCTGGAGCCAGGAGCAGGCCTGGAAGCAGTCCGGCGACATGTGGTGGTCGGGGACGATCGAGTCGCAGCAGGGTGCGGCCTGCGGGGCGGGGCCGACATCGCTCGGGTGGACGATGACCGACGAGGTCGCGGCGATCGTCGACACGGGGGCGGAGTGGGTGCATTTCGGCTTCACCGGTGAGGACGGCATGTCGCGCAAGCACTTCAGCCGGGATGCGACGCTGATCGTCGAGTACAACAACCCGCCGGACGTGCCGACGGATCCGCGGATGATCTCCCCGGCGGCGCAGTGCGGGACGGCGGCGGTGCCGACGGTGGTCGGCGCCAAGAACGTCACGGTGCAGGTGGGCCAGACCGATCCGGATCCGGGCAACGTCGACACGAACTTCGACCTCGTCAAGGCCAGCAAGCTGGGCACTGTCCTGCAGGCTCACTCCTCCGGTCTGTTGGCCCAGGGACCGCGGTCGGTGGCGTTCACCGGTTTGACGGAGGCCACGACCTACGCCTGGCGCGCGAGAGGAAACGACGGGCTCTCGAATGGCGTCGGGTACACGCCGTGGTGCTACTTCACGGTCGACACCACGAGTCCGCCGGTGCCGACGGTCTCGACCACGGCGTCGTCGTTCACGGTGGGCGCCCCGGTGAACGTGTCGTTGTCTGGCGCTTCGGATGTCGCCGGGTACGTGTACTGGGTCGCGCCGTCGAAGTTGACGAGCCCCGCGCCCACGGTGCCGGTCGATGGGACGGTGTCGACGACCGTCGCGCGGCCGGACTGCAACGGGCGGGTCACAGCGAATGTTCGATGGGCGTGCGGTGCGGGCGCCGCCGCGGTGACGGTGACGGTGGCGCCGGTAGACGGCTTGTCGACACTGTGGGTCTCCGCCTACGACAAGGCGGGCAATCAGTCGGCGGCGACGGGGCTGGCGCTGTACTCATCGTTGTCGAACCCCGCGATGGCTGCGAACGTGGACGCCGGGCATGAATGGCAGGTCACGGGGATGACCTCGCCCCTGCCGAGCGCCGTGCCGGACGCGAACCCATGGATCGGAGCGGGTGCAGTCGACCTGCTGATCCCTGCGGCCGCCGACACGACCGCCACGGATCCGATCGATCCACCGGGGTCGTCGCCGGTGCTCAGGACGGGGCCGTTGACATCCAACAACGATGCGATCTCCACGAGCGCAGCCCCGGTGAATGCGACGAACAGCTTCTCGCTCAGTATGTGGGTGAAGATGGCCGCAGTTCCCTCGATAGACCAGATCATCGCGCAGCAGGCAGGCACGGGGCGGGGTTCGGTGCAGTTGAAGGTCCTCAGCACGGGGAACTACTCGTTCTGCCTCACGGGTGCGCCCGCTGCGGATGACAACGGGCGGCCGGTCAGCAACTGCGCAGCGGGTGGCACGGTCAAGACGGGGACGTGGCAGCTGGTCACCGGTGTCTGGGACGCGGCCAACCAGCAACTGCGGCTGCTGATGGGCACCTCGATGGTTCCCGTGGGGTCAGTCGGGCATGTGGTGGCGTGCTGAGCGAGAAACAGGCCACGGCCGCGGGATTCGACGGCGTGGTCGTCTCGCTTGTGCGGGCGGGTGCCCAGGCTGAGCAGCCGGTCGCCGTGTCGATCCCTGATGACCTGGTGTCGCGCTTCGGCGCCGACTACGCCTCGCGTATCCGGTGGGTCCAGGTGTCGGATGAGGCGAAGCGCACGTCTGACGCGAAGGGCCGAAAGGGCACTCCGATTCCCGTTGCGAGCGCACACAGCGGCGAGGCGACGGTGCTGACCCCGGTCGTCGGGGCCCAGCCGGTGCTGCTCGCCGCCATGACGACGACGTCCTCGGCGACGGGCACAGGGGACTTCAGCGCGACGCCGTTGAAGTCATCGTCGACGTGGGACGTAAGCGGTCAGACGGGTGCGTTCACGTGGACCTACGACATGCCGGTTCCCGTGCCCGGTGCCGGACCAGCGCCGAAGGTCGGTCTGTCGTACAACTCGCAGTCGGTGGATGGGGAGACAGGATCGACCAACAACCAGCCCTCCGCGGTCGGCGAGGGGTGGGATCTGATGGGGGCGGGGTTCATCGAACGCCGCTATGTGCCGTGTGCGAAAGATGATGGCGCGACGGGCGCGGTGACCACGTCCGGAGATCTCTGTTGGAACTCGGAGAACGCGACGGTCTCGTTCGCAGGGCATGCCGGTCCTCTTGTCGAGGACGAGCCGGCCGGCGTCTGGCGTCTGGAGCGCGATGACGGTACCCGGTTCGAGCATCTGAGCGGAACCGGCGACGGGTGTGCGGAGAACGGCACCGACGCCACGGACTGCTGGAAGATGACGACGACGGACGGCACCCAGTACTTCTTCGGGCTGAACCGACTCCCGGGCTGGTCGCCGGGGAAGACGATGACGGACTCGGTCTTCACGGTTCCGGTGTACGGCAATGACCCGGGAGAGCCGTGTCATGAGGCGACGTTCGCCGCATCCTCGTGCATGCAGGCGTGGCGTTGGAACCTCGACTACATCGTCGACGTGCACGGCAACGCCGAGGCGCTGTACTACTCCGCCGAGTCCAACCAGTATGCGCGGGGCGGGTCGGGCGCGACCGAGTATCAGCGCGGCGGCGCGCTGGTGCGGATCGACTACGGACTGCGGGCGAGCAACGTCTACGGTACGAAGGCGGCCGGCTATCGAGTGCTGTTCTCGTACGACCCTTGGGGGCGCTGCAACGACGACACGGGGGAGACGTGCTCGACGGGAAGTCTCGACGACGTAGCCGTGCCGGACGATCCGGGGGCGTACCCGGACGTACCGTGGGATCGGCTGTGCACGGGCACCTCGTGCTCGGCGTCGCAGATCGCACCGAGCTTCTTCACGAACGCGCGCCTGACGACGGTGGCGACACAGGCTCTGGTCTCGAGCTCGTACTCGACGGTTGATTCGTGGGCGCTGTCGCAGTCGTTCCCGGATCCGGGGGACGGTACGTCAGCGGCGCTGTGGTTGACCGATGTGCAGCGCACCGGCACGGCGGCAGGGCAGCCGGGGCTCACGGAGCCGGCGACGACGTTCCAGGGCGTGACGATGCAGAACCGGGTGCAGGTGGCGGATGGCCTCGCCCCCTTGGACAAGTGGCGGCTCTCGTCGATCCAGACCAGCTTGGGCGCGGTGGTGAGCGTGAACTATCGGGAGCCGCAGTGCTTCGCCGCGATGGTGCCGGCGATCCTCGCGGATCTGCCGAACAACGCCGATTGGTGTTTCCCCGAGTGGTGGGCGCCCGACACGGACATCCCCCTGGGCGGACGGATGGACCTGTTCCAGAAATATCCGGTGAGCACCGTCCTGGTGGATCCGCACACGGGCGGCCCGCTCAGCAAGGTGCAAAGGACGGACTACGAGTACGGCACCCCCCAGTGGCGCTACAACGACTCTCCGCTGACGGCGGCGAACGTGCGCACCTGGAACCTCTTCGCCGGGGTCGACACGGTCGAGGTGCGTTCGGGCGATCCGGCGGCTCCTGCCGCGCAGAAGGTGACCGAGTACACGTACTACCAGGGCATGAACGGTGACCGGGCGTCTGACAGCGGCGGGGAGAAGTCTGTCGATGTGACGGGCACGTCGATCGCGGATGAGCGCTGGTTCGCCGGGCGGATCCATCGACAGAAGACGCGTGCCGGTGTCGGCGGGGCGGTCGCGTCGGATCAGGTGAACACGCCCTGGGCGTCGGCGGTGACGGCCGATGACGGCACGAGAGACGCCCGGCTGACGGGCGTCAAGAAGACGGTGCTGACCGAGCCGCTCTCGACCGGAGGCAACCGCACTCTGGAAACGCGGACGACGTTCGACGGCACGTACGGGTACCCGCTGACGGTGTCGACGATCCCGTCGGATGCGGCGGGCCGGTGCACGACCACGACCTATGCGGCGCCGAACACGAGCGCCTGGGTGATCGGGCTCCCGAGCGAGGTGCGCACGGTTGCGAAGACCTGTGCGGATGCGGCTGGTGCGGTGTTCCCGCAGGATCTGGTCAGCGACGTGAAGACGACGTATGACGGGGGCTCGTGGGGTGCTGCGGCGACACGGGGTCTCGCGACGTCGACGCAGGCGGTGGACCGATACACCGGGTCGACGCCGCACTGGGTCGGAACCGGGTCGACCACCTATGATGCGCTGGGTCGTGCGCTGGTGACGACCGACGCGCTCGGACACACGAACTCGACGGCATACACGCCAGCCGCAACTTTCCCGTTGCTGAGCACGGTGCAGACGAACACCGCGCCTTTCTCGTGGGCGACGACCACCACGTTCGAGCCGACGACAGGCACGACGGCCTCGATCACGGATCCGAACGGCGCGTTGACGACGATCACGGTCGATGCTCTGGGTCGCACGAGCAATGTCTGGCTGCCGCTGCACACCAAGGCCGCGTTCCCGTCGCAAGCATCGCTCGGGTTCACCTACACGTTGTCGCAGACGGCGCCGAACAGGGTGCGCACGGTGAAGCTCGCCGGGAACGCGGCGGTGGAGAGCTTCGAGCTGTTCGATGGTCTCGGCCGCAGCGTGCAGTCCCAGTCCCTTGCGGGCGGCGGCGGCACGGTGGTGAAGTCCACGAGTTATGACGATCAGGGGCGGGCGTACTTCGTGGACAACGACTACTGGACCTCGTCGATTGCGCCGGGGTCGGGGTACTTCGTCCCGACGAGCGAGAACACCATTCCGTCGCAGGTGGTGACGGGGTACGACGCGGTCGGCCGCACGACGAGCTCCACCCTGAACTCGCTCGGTGCGGCGCGGTCGGTGACGACGACTTCCTATGCGGGTGCGGATCGGGTGGATCTGGTGCCGCCGGCGGGTGGTACGGCGACGAGCGCGTTCACGAACGCGCTCGGGCAGAAGACGAAGCTGGTGCAGTATCTCGCCGGGTCGATCAGTGGTACGGGGCAGGCGACCACGTATGGGTATGACGGCGCGGGGCGCATGACCGTGATGACGGACCCTGCCGGCAACGCGTGGTCTTGGGCGTACGACCTGCTCGGGCATCGGGTCGGGCAGAAGGATCCCGATTCGGGGGTTTCGTCGGCGACATTTGACCTGCTCGGGAACATGACCTCGACGACGGACGCGCGCGGACAGCTGGTCACGACGAGGTATGACGAGCTGAATCGCAAGACGAAGATGTTCTCCGGTGACACGATGGGGCCGCTGCTGGCGTCGTGGACGTACGACACCGTCAAGAAGGGTCTGGTGACCACGACGACGGCATACACGGATTCCGGGTCGGGGGCACTGGGGATCCCTGGTACCCCGGGGAAGGCATATTCAACGACGGTCGGATCGTATGACGTCGCAGGCAACCCGACGAAGACGACTCTCTCGATTCCGGCGGGAGCCCCGGCGTTCGGAGGTACGAGTTACACCACGGACCTCTACTACAACGATGATTCGTCGTTGCAGGCGAAGACGATGCCGGCGATGGGTGGGTTGCCGGCGGAGACGGTGAAGTTCTCGTATGACGCGTGGGGGCGTTTGTCGGGGGTGCGTGGGTCGAGCATCGTCCTGGGCGGGACGGTGTTCACCCCGATCGGGCAGTTGTCGCAGTTCAATCGGCTGTCGGGCTCGAATGGCGGATACTCGACGTATGGGTATGACCCGGCGTCGGGGGAGGTGCTGTCGATCGATGATGTGGCGCAGTTCTCGGGTGCGGGGCATGCGGTCGCGTCCCGGGCGTTCACTCGTGATGGTGCGGGGAATGTGACGTCGTCGACGGTGGTGTCGGAGTTGCCGACCGCGGGCACGCAGAAGACCTGTTACACGTATGACGGGTTGCGGGAATTGACGCGGGCGTGGACTCCGAACGCGGTGTCGACGTGTGCGACGGTGCCGTCGGCGGGGACGATGGGCGGGATCGCTCCGATGTGGAACGACTACACGTATGACACGAAGACCGGCAATCGGACGGGGTTGACGTATCACTCCTCGGCCGGGGTCGCATCGAGCGTGGCGTACGTGTATCCGGGAGCGTCGGTCGTGCACCCGCATGGGGTGGGTTCGGTGGCCGGGCCGGTGGATCTGGGTGCCGGGTCGTACTCGTATGACGCTGCGGGGAATCAGACGGGACGGCCGGGGCAGACGTTGACGTTCAACGAGGTGGGGAAGGTCTCGAAGGTCGTCACGGGCAGTGCGTCGCAGACGAATGTGTACAGCCCGGACGGGTCGCTGTTGTTGCGGGTGTCGTCGGTGGAGGGCGCGGCGTTGTTCGTGGGGGATACGACGCTTCAGCAGGCGGCGGGCAGCTCGGTCGTCTCCGGCGTCCGCACCTACAGCGGGTTCGGTGGGAAGCCGGTGGCGCAGCGGTCTGCGAAGACGGGGACCGCGGGGACGACGGTGACGTGGGTGTT
>JAFDWP010000251.1 GCA_018268435.1 Actinomycetota bacterium | reverse complement strand
TACCAGGGGCGCGTATCCTCCTTCCGGGTGTACTCGGAGGCGCTCCCGGCGACCGACATCGCCGCCGCGGCCGACGCGGACGCGCAGGCCGCCGCGGACGAGTCGGTCGCGGGGATCGACCTCGTCGCGGCGAACGCGCAGGACCTGTCCCAGGTCGAGACCGCGCTGACCCTGCCGACCGCGGGAAGCGTCAGCTGGGCCTCGTCCCCGTCCGGGATCGTGGCCGCCGACGGCACGGTCACCCTGCCCGCGGAGGACACGACGGTCACGCTGACCGCGACCTCGACGGTGCGCGGCAAGACCGCCACCCGCGACTTCGAGGTCACCGTGCTGCACGCTCCGAGCGCGGCCGAGGCTGTGCAGCGCGACCTCGACGCGATCCTGCTGCCCGGCGCCGAGGACGTGCGCTCGGCGCTCTCGCTCCCCGCGGTCGGTTCCCGCTTCGGCTCCGATCTGACCTGGGCCTCCTCGGCGCCGTCGCTCGTCGACGCCACGGGGTCCGCGACCGTCGCCGCCGGCGTCGTGCATCGCCCGGCCGATGTCGACACCCGTGTGGTGCTCACGGTCACGGCCACCAAGGACGGGGAGACGGCCCGCCGTGACATCCCGATCGTCGTGCGCAAGGCCGTCGTGACGCCGAAGACCACCGACTATCTCTTCGCCCACTTCACCGGCGGCGAGGGCAACGCGAACGACGAGCAGATCTACTTCGCCACGAGCCACGACGCGAAGACGTTCACCGACACGCGCGCGAACGGCGACCCCGTGCTCAGGCTCGCCAAGGGCACCGGCGACGGCGGGGTGCGCGACCCGTATGTGCTGCGCTCTCCCGAAGGAGACCGGTTCTACCTGATCGCGACCGACCTCAGCATCTACTACCGCGGTGGCTGGGGATCCTCGAACGCAACGGTCACCGGGTCCAAGAACCTCGTGATCTGGGAGTCCACCGACCTGGTGACGTGGAGCGGTCCGCGCCTGGTCGACGTCGCCGGTGCGATCCCGAACGCCGGCATGGCCTGGGCCCCCGAGGCCATCTGGGATGACGCGACCCAGCAGTACTATGTGTACTGGGCGACCCGCGCCGACGGCAACACGGAGCTCGGCGACAGCGTCGACGTGTACCTGTCCACGACGCGCGACTTCCGCACCTTCTCGACTCCGGTGAAGTGGATCGATCGCCAGGGCTCGATCATCGACACCACCGTGATCAAGGTCGGGGACTGGTTCTACCGCGCCTCCGGCGACGGCCAGATCACGATCGAGCGTTCGAAGAAGCTCGACGCGGTCACCACCTCGACCACCGCCCAGACCGTGGGCACCGATCAGGAATGGGTGCTCGTGGGCACGCTGCAGTCGATCCTCAGCGGCAGCGGATCCTGCGCGGCGGGCGCGAACTACAGCGGGAGCTGCCTCGAAGGACCGGAGTTCTTCGCCTACAACGAGGATGACCGCGGGGCCGCTCAGGAGCTGTACGGGCTGTTCGCGGACCAGTACGCGGCGGGCAAGGGCTACCTGCCGTTCCAGACGACCGACATCTCCTCGACCTCCGCGTCGGTGTGGTCGAAGGTCTCCGGCGTGAACATGGGCGCCCTCAAGAAGCGGCACGGCGGCATCATGCCGATCACCGCGCAGGAGTACCAGCGCGTGATGTCCGTGATTGCCGGCGTCGGCACGAACCAGGACCCGAAGGTGCAGTCCTCGGCGACCGCCCGGTGCGTCGCGGGCAAGGCGACCGTCGTCGCCTCGGCGACCAACACGGACACCCGCGCCGCGGACATCACCGTGACCACGGCGTTCGGCACGAAGACATTCACCGGGGTGCAGCCGGGCAAGACCGTGTCGCAGGCCTTCGCCACCCGCCTCGGCGCGGTCGACGACGGCTCCGCCAGCGCCGCGTCGGCGATCTCGGGCTTCTCGAGCACAGTCAGCGCCGGATACGGAGCAGTGACATGCGGCTGAGTGCACGCGGGACGAGGATCACGGCGGGCGCCGTGGGCTCGGCGCTGGCGCTCGGCGCCCTGGCCGCGGCCGCACCGGCGGCATCGGCGGAGCCGGCATCGCTGCTGGCCTCCTACGACTTCTCGGAGGCGTCGGGCACGGTCGTGCACGATGCCTCCGGGGCCGGCCGCGACGGCACGGTCGTGGGCGGGGAGGCGTGGCGCGGCGGGAACATGCAGTTCACCGGATCCAACTACGTGAAGATGCCGGACAACCTGCTGGCGGGCAGGACGGCGGCGACGATCGTGATCGAGACCAGCCCGACGACCCTGTCCGGGGCGAAGTTCCTGTGGAACATCGGCGGATCCGGCGACTCGGCCACCGGGCAGTTCTTCATCCAGCCGGTCGCCCCGCGCCTGTCGATCACCAAGACGAACTACACGGCCGAGCAGACCGCCGCCTCTGCGACGAAGCTCGTCGAGGGCAAGTGGCAGGCCGTCGCGGCGACCATCGAGAAGAACGCCGGGGCGTCGACCTCGACGCTGCGCTTCTACATCGACGGCGTCCAGGTCGCGCAGAAGACCGACTCGACGATCGGTCTCGCCGACCTCGCCACGCACACGATGAATTACATCGGCAAGAGCGCCTACAACGGCGACACCCTGTACCAGGGGCGCGTATCCTCCTTCCGGGTGTACTCCGAGGCGCTCCCGGCGACCGACATCGCCGCCGTAGCCGCCACGGATGCCCAGGCCGCCGCGGACGAGACGGTCGTCGGGATCGACCTCGCCGCGGTGAACGCGCAGGACCTCTCGAAGGTCGAGACCGCGCTGACGCTGCCCACCGCCGGCGGCGTCACCTGGACCTCGTCGCCGGCCGGCATCGTCGGATCCGACGGGGCGGTCACCCGCCCCGCGGAGGACACCCCGGTCATCCTGACCGCGACGTCGACCGTGCGCGGCAAGACGGCCACGCGCGACTTCACGGTCACGGTGCGGCATGCGGCGACCGCGGGCGAGCAGGCGGCGCAGGCCGCCGCCGCGATCCTGCTGCCCTCGGTGCTGGAGGACGGCTACGTCCTGCCCGGCACCGTGCTCGGGCTGCCGGTGGCGTGGTCCCACGTCTCGGGGGCCGGCGACGTGCAGGGCGGCGCGATCGCCGCCGCCGGGGTCACCGGCCTCGTCGGCGCGACGCTCGAGGCGACCGTCGGTACC
>JAFDWP010000250.1 GCA_018268435.1 Actinomycetota bacterium | reverse complement strand
TCGGCGGGATGCAGCAGGCGGCTCACGCCCTCGAACGCCACCCAGCCCGACAGCAGGATGAGGATGATCGCGTTGACGAGCGCGCCGAACACCTCGGCGCGCTGGTACCCGAACGTGCGCCGGTCGTCGGCGGGCCGCAGGGCGACCGCGCTCGCGATGAGCGCGATGATGAGGGCCGAGGCGTCGGTGAACATGTGCGCCGCATCGGCGAGCAGTGCCAGCGAGCCGCTGAGGATCGCACCGATGACCTGCACGATCATGATGACGCAGGTCAGCGACAGCGAGATCGCCAGCAGGCGGCGATGGCCTGCGGAGCGGATCCCGGCGGCGGGCGCATGATCGTGCATGACTCCAGGGTAGAGCCGGGATCCCCCGATCGGAGCCGTTTTCGCCTAGTCGGGAATGGGGATGATTCTCAGTAGCGCGGGCCGATCATCCCCGCGCGCAGCGGGACCGGATCCAGTCCTGCGCGGCGAGCAGCGCGGCGCCCGTCCCTTCGCCGCGCGCGACGCCGACGTCTGGCATCATCGGGCCGTCGAGCCTCTCGCCGTCCCGGTTCATGAACCACGCCGTCGTAAGGACGATCTCCGCACCGTCCGAGAGGGGGAAGACCTGATTGCTCGTCGTCAGACCCGCCGTGGGCTGGCCGACCCGTACGGTCCCCTCCTGATGATCCAAGGCGGCGGCCACCAGCTCCGCGGCGCTGCGCGTGATGCCGCTCGTGACGACCGCGACGGGACCGAGCCCGTGCCCGTCGCCCTCCGAGTCGCCGGGGAGCCATTCCCGACGGCCGTCCGGGTAGAGGAAGCCGGTCGCGCGGCCGGTGTCCAGCAGCGGGCGGATGGCGTCGAGCATCGTCAGTCCGTTGCCGCCGCCGTTGGCGGTGAGGTCGAGCACCCATCCGCAGGTGGTCGCCGCCGTGCTCTCGGCGATGGCGCTCCGGCCCGCCGCCAGGAAGGATCGGGCGTCGTCCGTCCCGGGCGGTGCTGCGAGGGAAGGAAGCGTCACCACGGTGATCCCCTCGGCCGTCTCGGCCCGCGGCAGCGCGATCGGCTCCCCCGAAGCCCCGGTCATCGCCGTCGCGTCCGCGGGGGTCAGGAACACCGAGTGCTCCCCGCCCGCCGCGACGACGGCCTCGCGCAGCAGCGCGTAGGCGGCCGTCTGCGAGTCGATGTCGACGGCTCGGGCGCGGGCGCTCGCGAGCTCCGCCCGCCACGGGTCGGAGTCCGCGTAGAGACCATGCGCGTCCATGACGGCGAGCGCGTCGGCGATGTAGGCGGGAAGGTCGCGCCGGCCGGGCGACGCGGTCGCGACACCCGGATCCGAGGCGGAGCAGCCGGACAGCGGCACGATCGCGACGAGGAGGAGACCCGCCGCGAGGAACAGCGTCGCACGTCGCAGCGGCTGCGCAGCACGTCGGGTCACGCTTCGATCCTCTCCGCGCCCCGCGCGTGCGTCAATCGACCCGTGCACCCGACCGCCCCCGACCGGACGGCCCTCAGAGTGCGGAGAGCAGCGGGATGAGCGCCACGAACGCGCGGGCGCGGTGCGACTGCGACTGCTTCTCCTCGGCGCTGAACTGCCCGACCGTGCGCTCGGGAGCGTCCTGCCCGTCCGGCACGAACACCGGGTCGTAGCCGAACCCGCCGTCCCCGGCGGCCGCATGCGCGAGCCGCCCTGGCCACTCGCCCCGCACCGTCCACTCGCGGCCATCCGGCAGGGCGAGCGCGATGACGCTGACGTAGCGGGCGGCGCGATGCGGATCCGCGATGTCGCGGAGCTGATCGAGCAGCAGGTCGCGGTTCGCCGCATCGCTCTTGCGCTGCCCCGCCCAATACGCCGAGAAGACGCCGGGCGAGCCGCCCAGCACATCCACCGCGATGCCGGAGTCGTCGGCGAGCGCGGGCAGCCCCGTGTGCGCGGCCGCGGCGCGCGCCTTGAGCAGCGCGTTCTGCTCGAACGTGACGCCGTCCTCGACCGGCTCGGGGCCGTCGTAGCCGACGACCTCGAGATCGGGGCGGGTCGCCGCGACGATCTGCCCGAACTCGGCGACCTTGTGCGCGTTGTGCGTCGCGAGGACGACCCTCACGCGCGCTCCTCGGCGAGCGCGGCGGTCTGCAGGTCGCGGAGGTCGGCGCAGCCGTTCACGCCGAGCTCGAGCAGCGCGTCCAGCTCGCGCTTGTCGAAGGGCGCGCCCTCGGCGGTGCCCTGCACCTCGACGAACAGGCCGCGGCCGGTGACCACGACGTTCATGTCGGTCTCGGCGCGGACGTCCTCGACGTAGGCGAGGTCGAGCATGGGCTCGCCGTCGATGATCCCGACCGAGACCGCGGCGACCGAGTCGTGCAGCACCTGGGCCTTCTGAGCGATGAACTTCTTCTGCCGACCCCACTCGATCGCATCCGCGAGGGCGACGTACGCGCCGGTGATCGCCGCGGTGCGGGTGCCGCCGTCGGCCTGCAAGACGTCGCAGTCGATCACGATGGTGTTCTCGCCGAGCGCCTTCGTGTCGACCACGGCGCGCAGCGCGCGTCCGATCAGCCGGGAGATCTCATGGGTGCGTCCGCCGATGCGGCCCTTCACGCTCTCCCGGTCGTTGCGGTCGTTCGTGGCCCGCGGCAGCATCGCGTATTCCGCAGTGACCCAGCCCTTGCCCTTGCCGGTGAGCCAGCGCGGCACGCCGTTCGTGAACGACGCCGTGCACAGCACCTTGGTGTTCCCGAAACTGATCAGCGCGGATCCCTCGGCCTGCGCGCTCCAGCCGCGCTCGATCGTGATCGGGCGGAGCTGGTCGACGGTGCGGCCGTCTTTGCGGATGGTGGATTCGGTCATGGGAGCTCCTTGAGGTGGGGAAGGTCGATGACGCCGGTCTGCACGAGCCGGACGCTGCGCACCTCCTGGCCCATCAGGCGGTTGGCGAGGGCGGTGAAGTCATCGGCGGAGGCGCCGGTCGCCTCATAGGTGTAGCGGGGCCGCGCGTCGGCCGGGGCGAGCAGGTCGCCGCGGACGAGCTGCCGGTACACGTCGCCGGCGGTCTCGTCGTCGCTGGAGACGAGGCTCACGCCCTCCCCCATCACGTAGCCGATCGCCCCGCGCAGGAACGGGTAGTGCGTGCAGCCCAGCACGAGCGTGTCCACGCCGGCGTCGCGCAGCGGCGCGAGATACGCCTCGGCGGTGCGCAGCACCTCGGGGGTGTCGGTGATCCCGGCCTCGACGAACTCGACGAAGCGGGGGCAGGCGGCCGTGAACACCGCGAGGTTCTCGTTCACCTCGAGCATGTCCTGGTAGGCACGGGATCCGATGGTCCCGACCGTGCCGATCACGCCGATCCGGCCGTTGCGGGTTGTCGAGATCGCCCGCCGCACCGCGGGTCCGATCACCTCGACCACGGGCACGTCATAGCGCTCGCGGGCATCCCGCAGCATCGCCGAGGACGCGGTGTTGCAGGCGATCACGAGCATCTTCACGCCCTCGTCGACGAGGGTGTCCAGCACCTCGAGGGAGTACCGGCGCACGTCGGCGATGGGCTTCGGTCCGTACGGCGAATGCGCCGTGTCGCCGATGTAGACGAAGGATTCCCGGGGCAGCTGCGCGCGGATCGCGCGGGCGACGGTGAGGCCGCCGACTCCGGAGTCGAAGATCCCGATCGGCGCGTCGTTCATGATCATCCAGCCTAGCCGCTGCGCGCGCCCCCGATCCGGCGCGATCGGCGAGCCGGGTCCCGCGTCCTATGCTGTGGGACATGACCGCGTCCAGCGCCCTGAAGACCGATCGGTACGAGCTCACGATGCTGGAGGCCGCGCTCCGCGACGGCACGGCCGCACGGCCGAGTGTGTTCGAGCTGTTCTCGCGCCGACTGTCCGGCGGACGCCGCTTCGGCGTCGTCGCGGGCACCGGGCGCCTGCTCTCGCTGCTGCGCGCCTTCCGGTTCGGCGACGACGAGCTGCGCTATCTGCGCGACGCGAAGGTCGTGGACGCCGAAGCGCTCCGCTACCTCGAGGGATACCGCTTCACCGGCACGATCCGCGGGTACCGCGAGGGCGAGCTGTACTTCCCCGGATCCCCGATCCTCACCGTCGAGGGGACCTTCGCGGACGCTGTGATCCTGGAGACCCTCGCGCTCAGCGTGCTGAACCACGACTCGGCGGTCGCCACGGCCGCGTCGCGCATGAGCATCGCCGCCGGGGAGCGCCCGCTCGCCGAGATGGGATCCCGCCGCGCCGCCGAGGACTCCGCCGTCGCCGCCGCCCGGGCCGCGTTCATCGCCGGATTCGGCGCGACGAGCAACCTCGAGGCCGGTCGCACCTGGGGCATCCCCACGATGGGCACGGCCGCGCATTCCTGGACGCTGCTGCACGACAGCGAGGAGGACGCGTTCCGCGCGCAGATCGACGCGCTCGGCACGGACACGACGCTGCTCGTGGACACCTACGACATCCGCCGAGGCGTGGAGACCGCGATCCGCGTGGCCGGCACCGGGCTGGGCGGCGTGCGCATCGACTCCGGCGACCTGCCGATCATGGCCGCGGAGGTGCGCGCGCAGCTGGACGAGCTCGGCGCGACCGGCACCCGCATCACGGTGACCAGCGACCTCGACGAGTACGCGATCGCCGCGCTCGCCGCGTCGCCGGTGGACTCCTACGGGGTCGGCACGTCGGTCGTCACCGGATCCGGCTATCCGACCGCGAGCATGGTCTACAAGCTGGTCGCCCGGCAGGGCTCGGACGGCGGCTGGGTCGCGGTGGCGAAGGCGTCGGCCGACAAGGCGTCCACGGGCGGACGCAAGGCCGCGTTCCGCGTGCTCGCCGACGGCGTCGCGCAGTCGGAGACCGTGCTCGTCGCCGACGGCTTCGAGGAGCTCGGCGCGCAGGAGCATCCCGACGGACGGGCGCTGCAGGTGACCCTCGTCGAGGGCGGAGATATCGACACGGCCTTCGAGGGCCCCGCCGGCACCGTCGCGGCGCGGGAGCACCACCTCCGGGTCCGCGAGGAGCTGCCGGTGCGCGCACTGGCGCTGAGCAAGTCGGATCCGGCGATCCCGACGATCTTCGAAGACGTCCGCGAGGACTGACCCGAGGTCAGACGGCTGACCCGAGGTCAGCCGACCATCGACTCGTAGATCTCCTTGCAGGTCGGGCAGACCGGGAACTTCTCCGGATCGCGCCCCGGCGTCCACTTCTTGCCGCACAGCGCGCGGACGGGCTTGCCGGTGAGCGCCGACTCGAGGATCTTCTCCTTCTTCACATAGTGGGAGAACCGCTCGTGGTCTCCGGGCTCCTGGAGCTCCTCGTTGAGGAGCTGCTCGAGTTCGCGATCGAGGGTGGCGACGCCGCCCTGATCCGGGGCATCCAGCGGGGTACTCATGACGGCGAGTCTAATCGTGCGGGACCGCCCGGGCGCCGTGCGCGGGCGGATCCGGTCAGACCGTCTCGACGAACTCCATCAGCGCGGCACCGCGCCGGTCGAACGACAGGCCCCCGAGGAGGACGCCGATGACGAGCACGCCGACGCCGATGCCGATGCCCGTCCAGAGCACCGGTGCCGTGGAGTCCGCCTCCCCGATGAGCACCGGCCAGGCGAGCAGCAGCGCGGGCAGGCTGAGCGCGACGGCTCCGATGAGCGCCCCGGCCTGCCCGAGCGCCCCGCCGCGCATGCGCTGCGGCTGCTGGAAGGCGCCGTCACCGGGCCGGGAGACCGCATACGGCGAGACGACCGAGATGATGCTGGAGAGCCCCAGCCCGGTCAGCAGCAGGCACGCGCCCACCCCGATGAACATCGGCAGGAGCGACCATCGACCGATCACGGCGAGCGTCGCCGAGATGGCGACGGCGAGCGTGGGCAGGGCGATCAGCACGACCGGGATGAGCCTGCCGAGCCGGTCCGGCACGCCGCGCACGCCGCTGGCGACGTGGATCCAGAATGCCGTCGAGTCGTAGGCGACGTCGTTGTGCGGGAGCCAGCCGAAGAACAGCGCCATCACGGCCACGGGCAGCGCGGCCGCGACCGGCAGCGGCACGCCGGCCACGAGCAGCGGCACGACCGTGAGCACGCCCGCGATCGGGACGATCACGACGTTCATGATGTAGCGGCGATCGCGCAGCCAGTACACGAGGCTGCGCGCGGCCACGGCACCGAAGGCGGTGGACGGCAGCACGCCGAACCAGCCGAGTCCCGGGCGCTCGCGCACCGCGGCGGGACGCTCGCGGGTGGTGAGCACCCGCCGTGCGAGCAGCAGCCAGCCGACGGCGACCGCTGCCGCGGTCAGCACCGCCACGGTCACGGACAGCGACGCCGTGCCGCTGCGGCCGGCGACGAGGAGGAACGGGAAGGCCGCCGAGGCGCCGAGCGGCGTCACCCCGAGCACGTCGGCCACGGAGTGCAGGATCGGCGGCACGGCGCCCGCCCAGCCGAGCGATGCGACGAACACGCACACCGGCACCGCGATCACGACCACCGCGAGGGCGAACAGCGACGTGAGCTCGCGCGAACGGCGCTCCGGCAGGAACCGTGCGCTCAGCGCCATGCCCGCCCGCGCCGCCAGCACCGCGGTCACGAGCGACAGCACCCCGGACAGCACGGAGAGGGTCCACGGCGCGCCGAAGGAGATCGCGACGCCGACCACGGCCACCTGCACGAGGATCAGCGTCAGGCTCGGCACGCTGGCGAAGGCCGCCAGGGCGAGCACCGCGGGCAGGCGCCGCTCGTCGAGGCCGAAGACCGCGAACCGACGCGGATCCAGCTGGTCCACCGAGCCCGCGAGGATGGGCGCCACGAAGAAGCCCAGCACCACGGCGGAGCTGCCGAGCACGATGACGGTGTGCGCCGCGGCCAGGGAGGTCTCGGAGAGGCTGCGGATCGCGATGACGGCGACGGTCGTCGCGGCGGCGGCGAGCAGCAGGCCCACGACGGTACGCATCACCCGACTGCGGTCGCCGCGCAGGGCGCCGAGCGCCAGCATCAGCCTCAGTCGGAGAACGTGTGCAACCACTCCAGCCCCTCCACCTCTGAGACCGTGCCGGAGAGCTCCACGAAGCGCTGCTCGAGGGTCTGTCCCGCGCGCACCTCGTCGACCGTGCCCTCGGCGAGCACCTCGCCGCCGACGATGATCGCTACCCGCTCGCACACCCGCTGCACCAGATCCATGCCGTGGCTGGACAGGACGACGGTGCCGCCGTGCGCGACGTAGGCGCGCAGGATGTCGAGGATGACGCCGGACGACACCGGATCGACCGACTCGAACGGCTCGTCCAGCACCAGCACCCGCGGGGAGTGGATCATCGCGCCGGCGAGCATGAGCTTCTTGGTCATGCCCGCCGAGTAGTCGGAGACGACGCGGCTGAGCGCGCCGGTCAGATCGAACGCCCGCGCGAGGTCGGCGACGCGCCGCTCCACGACGTCGGCCTTGAGACCGCGCAGCAGCCCGTAGTAGTGCAGCAGCTGACGGCCGGTGAGGCGGTCGAACGTGCGCAACCGGTCCGGCAGCACGCCGAGCACCTTCTTCGCCGCCGCGGGGTCGGTCTTCTGATCGATGCCGCTGATCCGCACCGTGCCCGCATCGGCGCGGAGCAGCCCGGCGATGATCGACAGCGTCGTGGTCTTGCCTGCGCCGTTCGGGCCGACGATGCCGTAGAAGGTCCCGGCCGGGACCGTGAGGTCGATCCCGCCGAGGGCGACGGAGCCGCCGAAGCGCTTCACGAGGCCCCGCACGACGAGCGCCTGGCCCTCGCTCGGCGCTGCGGCGCCCCGCTCCGGAGCCCTCGGCGACGGAGCGCTGTCGGGCTGCGCCCCGGACGTCTCCGCCTCCCGCGCGTCGGGCGCGGAAGCCGTCGTCAGTGCGGCGACACCGGGAACGCTGTCCACAGGAGAATCATGCCCTGCTCCGACCGCTTCCGGGGAGAGGATCTCGATCATCGTCTCCGTGGCCGTCTCCGGGACCTCGGCCTCGATCGCCGGCTCCGTCGGGGACGCGGGCTTCACGACCTCGGCCACGGGCGCGGCGGGGGCGTGCGCGGCCGTGCGCGCGGGCGCCTTCCTCGCCGAACTCGTCGCCGCCGCAGCGGCCTTCGCGGCGGCCGGGGCCTGCGCGGCGGGGGTCTTCGTCGTAGGGGCCTTCGCGGTCGTGCTCTTCGCGGCGGTGCCCTTGGCGGTCGTGCTCTTGGCGGCCGCAGTCTTCGCGGCCGCAGTCTTCGCGGCCGCAGTCTTCGCGGCGGTGGTCTTCGCGGCGGTGGTCTTGGCGGCGGTGGCCTTCGCGGTCGTGCTCTTCGCGGCCGGCGATCGCTTCGACGGCGCCTTGCTCGTCCTCTCGGTGCCGGCCCGGACTGCGGCGACCCTGGCGGCCGCCTGCTTCGCGCTCTCGGCGGTCGCCTCCGCCTTCGCGAGGGCGGCCTTCTCGGCCGAGGCCCTCGCCGCGGCGGTGCGTGCCGCGCCGGTGCGCGCCGCCGTCCGCTTCGCCGCAGCCGCCTGGGCGGCGGCGGCCTGGCCCTCGGCCTTCACCCGCGCGGTCTGCGCCGCCGTGGTCCGCGAGCGGCTCGGCGCGGGTCGGTGCGCCGCTGTCGGCGGGAAGGAGTCCTCGGGGGCATGGGGATCATCGGCTGCTCCGGTCATGCCCTTCACGGTAGCAACGGGGCGGGACGCCGACGGCGCCGCCGATCCGACATGACGGCATCTGACGCCCGGAGCTCCCTCATGACCAACCTGGGAATGCACCGAGCACTCGATAACGGAATGGCATCGCGGCCCTCGTCCCCATGCCGCGCTCAGCGCGGATCGATACCATATTCCCTGGCACGAGGACGTGTCCCATCGGTGACATGACCGTGAACACACGTGACAGGAGCAGTTCTGTGACTCTTCAGACCATTATTCTCGCTGCCGGGATGGGCTCGCGCCTCGGGCGCTCCCTCCCGAAGCCGCTGACCGAGCTCCACGACGGGCGCTCGATCATGCAGCAGCAGCACGACAACATCCACGCGGCCTTCGGCGACGACGTCCGCATCACGACCATCGTGGGATACCGCGCCGAGACGATCATCGAGGCCTTCCCCGAGGTGAACTACGTGCACAACGAGCGCTACGACCAGACCAACACGTCCAAGAGCCTGCTGCGCGGCCTCGCCGCCACCGGACGCAGCGGTGTGCTCTGGATGAACGGCGACGTCGTGTTCGACCCGCGCATCCTCGGCCGCGCGATCGCCCTCATCGAGCGCGACCAGTCCTTCGTCACCGTCAACACCGCCAAGGTGAGCGACGAGGAGGTCAAGTACACGATCGATGCCGAGGGGTACATCAAGGAGCTCTCCAAGACCGTCAAGGGTGGCATCGGCGAGGCCGTCGGCATCAACTACATCTCCTCGCGCGACAAGCAGGCCTTCCTGCGCCAGCTGCAGCGCGTCGACGACCAGGATTACTTCGAGCGCGGCCTCGAGCTCGCGATCGTCGAGAACGGACTGCTGCTCGAGCCGATGGACATCTCCGACCTGTACGCGGTCGAGGTGGACTTCGCCGAGGACCTCGAGCGGGCGAACCTGTTCGTCTGATCAGCCCCCGCATTTCCGGAGAGCCCGTGCCCTGTGCACGGGCTCTCCGCATGTACTGAGGTTCCCACCGCGCGCTCGACATAGGCTCAGCTGCATGGGGCGAAAAGATGCCAGGGAACACCGGGGGGATCCGACCGTGCACCGGATCCACTCCCTGCCCGACGACGCGCCGTGGGCGGGCGGCCTGCCTCCGGCGGGATCCTCCGAGCACCCGATGCACATCCGCGGCCTCGACCGGGTGCTGGCCGTGCAGCGACCGCTCGTGCTCGCGCACATCCGCAGCATCCGGCTGCGGAACCCCGATGCGACGCCCGCGCAGATCATCACGCTGCTGGAGCGGCGCTACCTCGCCGCGGTGACGACGGGAGGCGCTGCGGTCGGGGCGACCGCGGTGATCCCCGGGATCGGCACCGGGGTGACGCTCGCGCTGTCCGGGGTCGAGACCGCGGGGTTCGTCGAGACGACGGCCCTGTTCGCGCAGTCGATCGCCGAGGTGCACGGGATCACCGTGGACAACCCCGACCGGGCGAGGGCGCTGGTGATGACCCTCATGCTCGGCGCGGAGGGCGTGGATCTGATCCGGCAGCTGGCGGGACAGGCCACCGGAAAGGGTGCGGGCCGGCCGGCGTACTGGGGCGAGCTGGTGACGAAGTCGCTCCCCCGGGCCGCCGTCGGGCCCCTCGCGGACCGTCTGAAGAGCATGCTGATCCGGCAGTTCGCCGGTGTGGGCGGCGCGTCATTCGTGGGCAAGGCCCTGCCGTTCGGCGTGGGCGCCGTGATCGGCGGCGCCGGCAACCACGTGCTCGGCCGCCGCGTGCTGACCAGCTCGCGGCGCGCGTTCGGGATGCCGCCGCAGATGCTGCCCGCGGAGCTCGAACCGCAGGAGGGGGCTCAGCGCATCGAGAAGCGGATCGCCCGCGGCGCGCAGCTGGCGGGCAACGCCGTCGTCGTCGCCGCCGGATCCGCGGCACGCGGCGTCGGCGTCGTGGGCCGGCGTGCCGCCGAGGTCGTCCGCCGCAAGCCGGCGCCGGTGTCGGCTCCGGAGGCGCCGGGGACGGAGCTGCACCCCACCCCGGCCGACCGGGAGTTCTGACCGGCCCGCACAGACGCGCTCCCCGGGAACTTCTGCACCGCCGCCGCCGGGACGCGCGCGGAGGGCGTCCGTCCGTCCGTGCACCTCCCTAGCGTGACGCCCATGACCCGCTCCCCCGATCCGCCGCCGGCACGCCGGCCCGACGCCTCCTATCCGATGCCGTGGAGCATCGACCGCCGCGATCGCACACATCCCGTGGTCACCAACACCGGCGCGCCGGCCGACTTCGTGCGCGCGTTCGCCCGCACCGCCGCGGATCCGGGTCGCACGCTCCTGTGGGGGCATGTGCGACCGGGTGACCAGATGGAGATCTGCCTGTGCGACACGGACGTCGACGACGTCGTGGTCACGCTCGCCTGGTTCCGCCCCGAGGACGGGCTGGAGTACGTGTGGCGATTCGTCCTCTGAGCGCGGGCCCACGGCCCCCCCGACGCGCCCGGTGCTGCTCGCGCCGATCTCGGAGGTGCGACGTGCAAGGATCGATGGGTGAGCCATCCCGACCCGTCCACCCCCGACGCGGGCGCCCCGCTGTCCGGTGCGGGCGTGTCGTTCGTGATGCCCGTGCTGAACGAGCGCGCCTACCTCGAGCATGCCGTGGCGTCGGCGCTCGCCCAGGATGTCGACGGCCCCACCGAGCTCGTGCTGGCCCTCGGTCCCTCCTCGGACGGCACCACCGAGCTCGCCGAGCGCCTCGCGGCGCAGGAGCCCCGGCTGCGGATCGTGCACAACCCCGCCGCCGACATCCCGGTCGGCCTCAACACGGCCATCCGGGCGAGCAGCCACCCCACGGTCATCCGCGTCGACGCGCACTCCGAGCTCTCCCCCGGGTACGCCCGGCGCGCGATCCGGACGCTCGAGCGCACGGGCGCCGCGAACGTGGGCGGCGTCATGCGCGCCGACGGACGCACCCCGTTCCAGGCCGCGGTCGCGCGGGCGTACAACTCGCCCGTCGGACTCGGCGGCGGCAGCTACCACGGCGGCACCCGGGAGGGGGCGGCGGAATCCGCCTATCTCGGAGTCATGCGGCGCACCGTGCTCGACGAGGTGGGCCTGTTCGACGAGTCCATCCGCCGGGGCGAGGACTGGGAGCTGAATCTGCGGATCCGTCAGGCCGGGCACACGGTGTGGTTCGATCCGCAGCTCGCGGTGACGTACTGGCCGCGCGAGAGCTGGATCCGGCTCGCCCGGCAGTTCCGCTCGACGGGCGCCTGGCGCGGCGAGCTCGTGCGCCGCTACGGGCGCAGCAACGGCGTGCGCTTCTTCGCACCGCCCGCGCTCCTCGTGATCCTGGTCCTCGCGGTCGTCGTCGGGGTCCTGCAGCTGACGGGTGTGCTCTCGGGCCTGCTCTCCCTGATCGCCTCCGCGGTGTACCTGCCGCTGATCGCGTACGCGCTGCTGGTGATCGTCATGGCCCTCGCGCCGGGTCGGCCCACGGATCCGCCGCGCAGTCCCCGCGAGCGCATCTGGACGCTCGCCGTGCTCCCGACGATGCACCTGTCCTGGGGACTCGGCTTCCTCGCGGGCGTGCTCCACGGGGCGCACGACACGGTCGACACTTCGAGGCTGGGCACGCGGAACACGCCGCTGCCCTGAGCCCGTCGAGAGCCTCGGGGACCGGGTCAGGCGTCGAGCCAGCCGTGATCCAGGATCCGGTCGACCACGCGCGCGGAGGCCGCTCCGTCGTCGCGCCCGTTGAACTGCGCCTGCCAGGCGACGTACCGAGGGGCGTGCTCCGCGACCGCAGACACATCGGACAGCGCCGCCACGAGCTCCTCCTGGGTGCGCACCAGCGGCCCCGGCGCGCGGGCGGCGAGATCGAAGTAGAAGCCGCGCAGCTTGCCGCGGTAGTGCTCCAGATCGGGCACCAGGAAGTACAGGGGCTTGCCCGTGGCACTGAAGTCGAACATCACCGAGGAGTAGTCGGTCACGAGCGCATCGGCAGCGAGCAGCAGCTCCGCGGTGTCGGGGTATCCGGTGACGTCGATGACCCGGGATCCGGCCTGGTCGCGTCCGGGGCGGATCGTGCGGGAGTGGCCGCGCACCAGCACCACGGCGTCCGCGGCCTCGGCGAGCGCCTTCGGGTCGACGAAGTCGACCATCTCCGATCGGTCGTCGCGCCAGGTCGGCGCGTAGAGCAGCACGCGCTCGCCCTCGCCGATGCCGAGCGCGGAGCGGATGCGCGCGGCATCCCCGGTGATGAGCACGTCGTTGCGCGGGTAGCCATCCACCCACACCGGCCGGCGCAGGAAGGCGTAGGCCTTGCGCAGCACGCGCTCGGCATAGGGATTCTGCGCGAGCAGCACGTCCCAGCGTCGCGACTCGCGCAGGATGGCGAGCCAGCGCCGCGGGTGCAGTCCGGGTCGGTGCAGCGCCAAGCGCTTGAGCGGGGTGCCGTGCCAGGTCTGCAGCACGCGCTGCCCCGGCTTGCGGTCGAACCGGCGCCGCAGCCAGTCGTTGACGATGAGCAGTCGCGCATCCGCCCGGGCCCGCCACCATTCCGGCGAGCCCTCGACGACCGCGACGGCGCCCTCCGGCACGGGCACGGACAGGTCGACGACGCTCCAGTACCGGGTGACGCGGGGCGCGCGTGCCGCGAGCTCCCGGTCGATCGCGCCGGGGTTGCAGCCGCTGGACTGCCCGTAGAACGACTCGAAGAACACGGCGTTCTCGTGCGCACCGGGCATCGCCGCATAGCGCCCCTCGAGCGCGAGCCGGCCCTCGGCCGTCTCGTACACCGGGTCGACGGGGGCATCGATGCGCACCTCGCCGCCGGATGCGCCGACACGGAGCGCGGCCAGCAGCACGGTCTCGATCGGGGGCACCTCCGTCGTGCGGCCGTCGACCACGAGCGCGTAGTCGCCGCTCGGCAGCGGCAGCTCCGCGCCGCCCCAGCGCGCGGCGCGCAGCGGCAGCACCGCGTCCCACTGCCCGTCCGCGCCTGCGGCGGCGACGCGCGCCGTGGCGACGGCGCGCCGGCCGATCAGCTCGACCGCGGCGGGCGCGGATCCGGCACCGTCGATCAGCAGCGCCTGCTGCTCCTCGTCGACGCGGACGGTCGTGACGCGGGTGGTCATGCGGTTCCCTTCGATGCGGGGTTCGGCACGGCGGCGCTGGCGACGTCGGCGGTGCGGGAGAGGATCGCGGCGAGGACCCGCGCGGTGTTCCGGCCGTCGCGGTGCGCGTGCATGCGGGCGCTGAGCGCGTGCGAGAGGCCCGCGCGGCGCTCGCGCTCCGTGTCGTCCACGAGCGTCGCCTCGAGCTGCGCGGCGGCGGACGTCCAGTCCGGCGCGACGTCGGTGCCTGCGACCTCGGCGTAGCTGCCGTAGAAGCCCCGCGCGGCGGCGTACTCCTCGGGATCCGGCGCGAGGTAGACGACGGGCATGGACAGCAGCCCCACGTCGTACGCGAGCGAGGAATAGTCCGTTACGAGCACATCCACGGCGGGCAGCACGGGCGTGATGTCCGGCACCACGGCGGGGCCGATCCCGCGCACCCGGTCCGTCGGCACCGGCGGCAGGTACTCCCCTGCCCCCAGCGGGTGCGAGCGCACGAGCAGCACGCTGTCGGTGCGCTCCAGCACGTCGACGACCCGGGCCCACTCCGCGGGCGTCGGCACGGCCGGATCGGGCGCCCCGTCGCGCCAGGTGGGGGCGTACAGCACCACGCGCGCGCCCTCGGCGACCGGTCCGATCGCGGCGTCGCGCAGCGTGATCGCCCGGGACCGGCGCCCGGCGGGATCCCCCGCGGAGAGCACGTCCACGCGCGGCTCCCCCGTGACCAGCACCTGCCCCACCCCGAGGCCGAACGCAGACTCCAGCCGACCCCGCGAGCGGTCGGACGCGGCCGGCAGCACGCGGATGCGTGCGGTCTGGCCGCGGTAGAGCGCTCCGAGCAGCCGCTGCAGGGGCACGAAGCCCGGCAGGAACGCGCTCTGCACGGTGGCCGGGGAGTCCAGGCCGATGCGCTTGAGCGGGATGCCGTGCCAGAGCTGGACGAGGACCGGAGCGCCCGAGCACGTGCCCGCGGTCGCGTAGCGGTTCACGTCGCCGAATCCATGGGTGACGACGATGACGCCGGCCCGCGCCGTCGCCCACCAGCCGCGCAGTCCGCCCTTCGGGATCGCCCGGATGCCGAGCGCCGCCGCGTCGCGCTGCTCACGAGCCGATCCGGTCAGCCAGAGCGGCTGGATCCCGGCGTCCACAGCGGCGCGCCACAGCGCGAGGGCGCCGTCGCCGATCCCCGCGCCGCAGCCGATCACCCAGCCGCGACCGCGCGGGACGAGACCCGTGCCCAGGCGGCCGAGCAGATACAGCGGGATCCGAAGCAGCTTGCCGGCGTTGCCCGCACGGAAGGAGAAGGACGCCACCCCGCGAGCCTACCCGTCGGCGGACCGGACGCAGAAAGGACGCCATCCGCGACTGTGTCGCGGATGGCGTCCTTCGCCCGAAGCAAGGTTCAGCAGCGGGCGGTCACTGGGCGAGGGTGCCCAGCGTGACCTTGATCTCCTGGCTCTGGCCGTTGCGCAGGACGGTCAGCGTGGCGGTGCTGCCGCCGGCCACCGAGCGCACCTGCGCGGTGAGGTCGCTGGCGTCGGTGATCGGGTTCCCGTTGAACTCGGTCACCACATCACCGGCCTGGATGCCCGCATTCGCCGCCGCTCCCCCGCTGGTGACGGAGGCGATCGTCGCACCGACCACGGTGGCGCCCTTCTGCGCGCTCGCATCCTGCACCGAGGCGCCGAGCAGGCCGTGCGTGGCCTTGCCGTCGGCGATGAGGTCGGTGGCGATGCGCTTGGCGATGTTGGACGGGATCGCGAAGCCGACGCCGATGTTCCCGGACTGATCCGAGGACGAGGACGAGGATCCGGCGCTCGCGATCGCGACGTTCACACCGATGAGCTTGCCGTCGCTGTCGACGAGCGCGCCGCCGGAGTTCCCGGGGTTGATCGCCGCATCCGTCTGGATCACCGCGATCGAGATGGTCGCGGTCGCGCTCTGCGATCCGGAGCCGCGGCCCGGGATGTCGAACTGGAACGGCTGCTGCGAGCCGTCCTGGTTCGGGCTCTGCTGCTGGTCGCCGCTGGAGCCCTGCGAGGGCACCGCGGAGGACTGGATCTGGATGCTCCGGTCGAGCGCGCTGACGATGCCGGTCGTGACCGAGTTGGCCAGTCCCAGCGGGGCGCCGACGGCGACCGTCATCGCTCCGACGTTGATCTTGGACGAGTCCGCGAACTCCATCGGCGTGAGGCTCGAGCCGTCCTTCACCTGGATCACGGCCATGTCGTAGGTCGCGTCGACCCCGACCACGGTGGCGTCGAGGATGCGGCCGTCCGAGGTGGTCACGCTGATGGTGGGATCGGAGACCTCGCCGTCCAGGGTCACCACGTGCGCGTTGGTGAGGATGTGGCCCTGCTTGTCGAGGACGATGCCAGATCCGGAGCCGGCGGCGCTGGATCCGGAGACGTTGATCGTGACGACCGAGGGCACGGCCTTCGCCGCGATCGCCGTCGCCTCCGAGACGGATTCGGGGTTGTTCACCGTCACCGTGCTGGGCCCGGTCACCGTCTTCGACGACGACGAGCTCGACGCGGTGAGCGATCCGTAGCCGACCGCACCGCCGACCCCGGCGATGCCGCCGACGAGGGCCGCGGCGATGATGATCGCGGCGATCTTCCCGCCGCCGACGCCGCCCTTCGCCTTGCGCTCGACCGTGGGGCCGGCCGCGGCCGCGCCGAACGCGGCACCGGTGTGCACGCCGGGGTGGCCCGGATTCAGCGGCTGCGTCGGCTGCCCCTGCGGCCCATACGCGCCGGTCGGCGGCAGGGGTGTCGTGGGTGCCGTGGCGTTGTCGGGCGCGGGTGCTCCCGGTGCCGCGGCGGGGGTGGACGAGAACGCCGGGGGCACGGAGTGTCCGGCGTCGGGGTGAGGCGTCTGCTCGTTCATGTCTGCTCCTTCGAACCTTGCCCTTACAGACTGACGACCAATTCTGTGTTTTTCTTATGCCCGTTGGGAGATTCCGCTATGGCGTTACCCTGGGCGCCATGGGAATCATTCCGGGCGCGTGGCGCCGCACGGCAGCCGGCGCCGGCCTGCTCTCCGCCTCCGGCGAGGTCGCCCCCACCATCTTCGCCGAGATCTCCGCGCTCGCGGCCCGAACCAGGGCGATCAACCTCGGACAGGGCTTCCCGGACGAGGACGGGCCCGCCGAAGTGCTCGAGGCCGCACGGGCCGCGATCCGCGACGGCGCGAACCAGTACCCGCCCGGGCGCGGGGTGCCCGACCTGCTCGACGCGATCGCCGAGCACCAGCGGCGCTTCTACGGGCTGGCGGTCGACCCGGCCCGCGAGATCGTGGTGACCGCGGGGGCCACCGAGGCCCTCGCCGCGGCCCTGCTCGCGCTCGTGGACGGCCCCGACGACGAGATCGTGGTGTTCGAGCCGTACTACGACTCCTACGCCGCCATCGCCGCGCTGAGCGGCGCCACCCTGCGCACCGTGCCGCTGCGGCTGCCCGACTTCCAGCCGGATCCCGCCGAGCTCGCGGCGGCGGTCACCGACCGCTGCCGGGTGATCCTCGTGAACGATCCGCACAATCCGACCGGCGCGGTGCTGAGCGACGGGATCCGCGCCGAGATCGTGCGCCTCGCCCATGCGCACGACGCGATCATCGTCACGGACGAGGTGTACGAGCACCTCTCCTTCAGCGCGCCGCACGTGCCGATCGCAACGCTTCCGGGCGCCGCCGAGCGCACGCTCACGATCTCCTCCGCGGGGAAGACCTTCTCGGTGACGGGCTGGAAGATCGGCTGGATCCACGGCCCCGCCGAGCTCATCACGGCCGTGCTCAGCGTGAAGCAGTTCCTCACGTACGTCAACGGCGGGCCGTTCCAGCCGGCGGTCGCCGTGGGCCTGCGCCTGCCCGACGCGTTCTTCCTCGAGGCCGCCGACCGGCTGCGCGCCAAGCACGACCTGCTCGCGGAGGGCCTGTCCGCCGCGGGGTTCGAGGTGCACCGCCCCGACGGCGGCTACTTCACGGTCGCGGACGCCACCGCCATCGGAGGGGCGGATGCCGACGCGTTCTGCCGCGCGCTTCCGGAGCGCATCGGCGTCGCGGCGATCCCGCTCACGGCGTTCGTCCGGCCCGAGCATCGCGACGCCTATCGCGGCCTGGTGCGCTTCGCCGCGTGCAAGCGCCCCGAGGTGATCGCCGCGGCCGCGGAGCGCCTGGCCGGGCTCCGCACGGGCGGCTGAGCAGGCTCAGCGCGGCACGACGCGGTACCGGCGCAGCCGCAGCACCGGATTGACCTCGCGCACGCGCGAGACGGCGTCGGGATCGAGCTCCGCGAGCGCGATCCCCTCCCCCGTCCCGACGCCGGCGATCGTGACGCCCTGCGGATCGACGACCGCCGAATGCCCGACGCCGACCGGGGCGGGATGGTCCGCCGCGACCACGTACGCGGTGCTCTCGATCGCACGCGCCGTCAGCAGCGTCGTCCAGTGCTGCTCCTTGAGCGGCCCGCGCACCCACTCGGCCGGCACCACGAGCACGTCCGCCCCGGCGTCCACCAGCGTGCGCGCGACCTCGGGGAAGCGCAGGTCGTAACAGGTCATCAGCCCGACGGTGAGCCCGTCCACGGCGAACGTCGCCGCATCCCCGAGGGTGCCCGGCTCGATCCAGCGCGACTCCGTCTGGCCGAACGCGTCGTAGAGGTGCTGCTTGCGGTACACGGCGAGGATCCCCGTGGCGTCGACGGCCACGACGGCGTTGCGGATCCGGCCCGCGTCCGCGCGCTCCACGAGGCCCGCGACGATGACCGCGCCGTGCTCGGCGGCGAGCTCCCGCAGCCGGGCCGTGAACGCCCCCTCGAGCGGCTCGGCGTTCGCCGCCAGGGTCTCGTCGAACGGGTCCACGAAGTAGCTGGCGTACTCGGGCAGCACGATCAGCCGCGCCCCGCGCGCCGCGACGCGGGCGACGAGGTCGGCGATGCGCCCGCGGTTCGCGGCACGGTCTGCAACGGGCGCGAACTGGCAGACGGCGACGGTCACGATTGCGGCGGACATGAGCCCATCATCCCGCGTCGGAGGAGAATGGAGGCACTGGCCCGCGGCACGTCACCGGGGCCGGAGGAGGCGGTCATCATGGCCCCGCTGATCATCCTCATCGTCGTGGTGGTCCTCGCGATCATCCTGTTCCTCCTGTCCGCGCGGATCGTGCGGCAGTACGAGCGCGGCGTGGTGCTGCGCTTCGGCCGCCTGCACAACGTGCGCGAGCCGGGGATCCGGTTCATCATCCCGCTCGTCGACGTGCTCCTGCCGGTGTCGCTGCGGATCGTGACGATGCCCATCCAGTCGCAGGGCATCATCACCAAGGACAACGTCACCGTCGGCGTCTCCGCGGTCGCCTACTTCCGCATCACGGATCCGGTCAAGTCGGTGATCGCGATCGAGAACGTGGCTGCCGCGATCGATCAGATCGCACAGACCACCCTGCGACGCGTCGTCGGCCAGCACCACCTGGACGACATCCTCTCCGACACCGCATCGCTGAACACGAACATCCGGGAGATCCTCGATGTGACCACGGGCGACTGGGGCGTGCAGGTGACCCTGGTCGAGCTCAAGGACATCCTGTTGCCGGACACGATGAAGCGCGCCATGGCGAAGCAGGCCGAGGCCGAGCGCGAGAAGAGGGCGAAGATCATCGCCGCCGAGGGCGAATCGCTCGCGGCAGCCCAGCTCGGCGTCGCCTCCGACACGATGATGTCGCACCCGCTCGCGCTGCAGCTGCGCACCCTGCAGACCCTCGTCGAGATCGGCGTGGACAAGAACACGCTGGTGATCGCGCCCGCCCCGCTGGTGAACTCGATCGGCGACGTGATGACCATGATCGACCGGGAGGCCGCGGTCGCTCAGATGCGCGCGCACTGAGCGCGCGGCGCCGTCAGGGGCGTATCCACGCGGGAAAGGCGAAGGCCCCCTGATCGGGATTTCTCCTGATCAGGGGGCCTTCTCTTGTTGCGGGGACAGGATTTGAACCTGCGACCTCCGGGTTATGAGCCCGGCGAGCTACCGAACTGCTCCACCCCGCGGCACAAGAGTTGAGCTTAGCACGGGATTCGGCGCAGCGCGAATCGGGGCTACTTCGTGGTGCTGCTCCCGCTGTCCTCGAGCTGGATCAGGCGGTTCACCGCATCGGTGAGCTTCTGGTCCTGCACCGCGAACTCGGAGAGGTCGCCGGCCTTGAGCGCGGCGTCGCGGGCGAGCATCGCCGCCTTCGCGTCGGCCAGCGCCGACTGGAACGCGGCGTCGCCGCTCGGCGGCGTCGTCGTGCCCGTCCCGGTGCCGGGCGTCGGCGTGGGCGTGGGTGTGGGCGTGACGTTGCCGTCGCCGCCGGTCGCCCCGGCGTCGCCGCCGAACAGCTGGTCCAGTGCCTCGGTGAGCGTGTCCGCGAACGCGATCTTGTCACCGAACGCGACCAGGATCTTCTGCAGGCGCGGCACCTGGGTGCCGCCGGAGGACTGCACGAACACCGGCTGCACGTACAGGAAGCCGCCGCCGACCGGCAGCGTCAGCAGGTTTCCGTGCGTGACCTTGGACTGCCCCTGCTTCAGCAGGTTGAGCTGCTGGCCGACCGTCGGATCCGAGTCGAACGAGTTCTGCACCTGGCCGGGACCGGGCACGGTCGTGTCCGCGTCGATCTCCAGCATGCGCAGCTTGCCGTAGGACGCCGACTTCTTGCCGGCGGTGGATCCCGCATCCGCATCCACAGAGAGGTAGCCCATGAGCACGTTCCGGCTGTTGGCCCCCTGCGAGGCGGGGATGAACGTCGTGTACATCGAGAACTGCGTGGAGCTCTGCCCCGGCATCTTCATGCTCAGGTAGTAGGGCGGCTGCAGCTCGGGGTTCGCCGAGTCGCTCTGCGGATCGTTCGGCGTCTCCCAGAGGTTGTCCTGGCGCGCGAACGACGCGGCGTCGGTCACGTGATAGGTGCCGAGCATCGCGCGCTGCACCTTGAACAGATCCGTCGGGTAGCGGACGTGGCTCATCAGCTGCGCGGACATGTCGCTGATCGGCTTGAGCGTGGACGGGTAGATCTTCTGCCAGGTCTTGAGCACCGGATCCGTCGGATCCCAGGCGTACAGGGTGACCTTGCCGTCGTAGGCGTCCACGGTGGCCTTGACCGAGTTGCGGATGTAGTTGATGTCATCCGTCACGAACCCGGGCTGCGTGTTCACCGAGTCGCTGATCGCCTTCGGCAGGTTCACCGTCGTCGAGTACGGGTAGCTCGAGCTCGTCGTGTAGCCGTCCACGATCCACACGATCCGGCCGTCCACGATGCTCGGGTACGGGTCGCTGTCCAGTGTCAGGTACGGCGCGGCCTTCTGCACGCGCAGCGCCGGGTCGCGGTCGTACAGGATCTGGGAGTCCGCGTTGACGCTGTCCGAGAAGAGGATCTGCTCGGACTGGAACTTCAGCGCGTACAGCAGCTTGGTGAAGAAGTCGCCGATGCGCGGCCCGCCGTCACCCGTGAAGGTGGTCTTGGTCTGGTTCTCGCTGGAGTCCTGCCCGCGCGGGTAGTCGATCTCGGTCGGTGCGGTGCCCTTGGGCGCGCCCACGATCGAGTAGTCCGGCGAGTTCTCGCCGAAGTACACCCGCGGCTCGAACTTCTCGCTGCTGGTCAGCGCGCCGGAGGTCGGGATGCCGCGCTCGAGGAACACCGGCTCGCCATCGTCCGTGCGCTGGTTGCCCGCCGCCGCCACGAGGCCGTAGCCGTGCGTGTAGACCAGGGTGCTGTTGTTCCAGGTCGGGCTCGGGATGCGGCTCGCGTCGATCTCGCGGACCGCGACCACCGCATCCTGCGTCTTGCCGTCGATCTGGTAGCGGTCCACATCGAGCTTCGGCGGGAACTTGTAGTAGCTGCGGTACTGCTCGAGCTGCTGGAACGTGGGGCCGATGACGTTCGGATCCATGATCCGGATCGATGCCGTCGTGTCCGCGTCGCTGCGCAGCTGGCCGGACTCGGCCGTGGTCTGCGCCTTGAACGGGGTGGTCTCCACCCCGTCGATGCCGTAGGCCGCCTTGGTGGCTTTGAGGTTGCGCTCGTAGAACTGCGCCTGCAGCTGGTTCTGGTTCGGCTTCACCTGGAAGGTGTTCACGGCCCACGGGTAGCCGATGCCGAGCACGAGCGCGGCGACGATCAGCAGGGCGGTCGCGGCGAGCGGGAACCGCCAGTGCCCGATGACCGCGGTGACGAAGAACAGCACGGCCACGAGCGCCGCGATGATCGCGAGGATGGCGAGACCGGGGATCGTGGCGTTCACGCCGGTGTAGGCGGCGCCCGTGATCTTGTCCTCGGGGGCGGTGAGGGTCTTGTAGCGATCCAGCCACAGGCTCACGGCCTGCACCAGCAGGTAGACGCCGGCGAGCACGGCCAGCTGCACGCGGGCGGCCTTCGAGATCCGCAGCTCGCCCTGCCCGATCCGCACCGAGCCGTACAGGTACAGCACGAGCGCCGACACCAGGAGGGAGAGGATCAGCACGGCCGAGATGAAGCCGAGCAGGGCCTCGTAGAACGGCAGATCGAACAGGTAGAACCCGGTGTCCAGGTGGAACTGCGCGTCGGTCTGCCCGGTCGCGGTGCCGTTGGCCCACTGCCACACGGTCTCCCACTGCCCTGCCGCGGCGAAGCCGGCGAACAGGCCGAAGAACACCGGCATGCCCCACATGGCCAGGCGGCGCAGCGGCTCCACGACCTCCTGATACCGGTCCAGCTGCGAGCTGAGCCGCACGTAGACCGGACGCAGGCGATAGGCGAGCTGGATGGCGATGAACATCGGCACCGCCATGCCGAGGAAGCCGATCAGGAACATGGTCGCCGTGGCGATCCACCGGGTGGTCAGCACCTGGGCGAAGTGCAACTGGTTGTACCAGAGGAAGTCGGTGTACATCGTCGCGAACACGAAGAAGGCGGCGATGAGCACGGCGAGGATCACCACCGTCGCGAGGACGATGCGTCGGGCTGTTCGGGGCGCGGCCGGTGCAGGTGAGGTCACCGCTCCATCCTAGGTCGGCGGGTTCGGGGGATCCTGAGCCTCGGCAGGCCGCGCTTCGCCGATCGCGAACGCGCCCATCCGCCGGGTGCCGGACGCTATTTCTTCACGTCGGCGGCTGTGCACGTGGGCAGCTTCGCCACGTCTCCCCCGTCCGCGATGACCTTCAGCGCGTCCAGCGACTGGCTCAGGCTGTCGGTGCGCACGACCGTGAGGCCCGCGGGGACGTGCCCGTAGACCTCGTCGCAGTTGGAGCCGGGGGCGAGGAAGTACGTCGCCCCCGCCGAGCGAGCGCCGTACAGCTTCTGCCGGATGCCGCCGATCGGCCCGACAGCGCCGTCGGCCGTGATCGTCCCGGTGCCGGCCACCTGCTTGCCGCCGTTGAGCGCTCCCGGGGTCAGGGTGTCGATGATCCCGAGCGCGAACATCATCCCCGCGCTCGGGCCGCCCACGTTGTCGAGCTGCAGCTTCACATCGATCGGGAACTGGTACGTCTGCTGCAGGGTGACGCCGAGGAGCCACCGGGTCGCGCCGTCGACGGTCTGCTCCCGCGGGGTGACGGTCACGTCCCGGCGCGTGCCGGCACGGTCGATTCCGAGCGTGATGGGCGTCCCCTTCGCATCCTGGATGTCCGCACGCAGCGCGTCGCTGTCGGCCACATCGGCGCCGTTCACGGCGACGATCGTGTCGCCCTTCTGCAGGATCCCGTGCGCGGCCCCGTCATCCGTGACGGTCGCGACCTGGATCGTCACGGGAACGGTGTGGCCCAGCTCGCGCAGCGCCGCGGCGGTCGCCTCCTGCTGCGAGTCCACCATCATGAGCTGGTTCGCCTGATCCCGCTGCGAGGTCGTGACCCCCTGCGGGAAAACCGAGTCGACGGGCACCACGGCCTTGGACGGGTCGAACCACGCGAGCACGATCTGCATCCAGGACGGCGGAGCCTCGCGATTGCCCACGACCTGCACCGTGGTGAGATCGAGCGTGCCCTCGGTGGGGTGCGTGTCCGCGCCGGTGACGGAGATCAGCGGGACGCTCTTGCCCTGGGCGTCCTTCACCTCGCCGAGCGTGTTGAACACGGGTCCGGGCTGTTCGATCACGTACGGCAGCGGGAGGAAGGTCAGCACCAGCAGCGCCGCGAGCGAGGCGATGAACGCGATGAGACCGATCCGGGCGCCGCGACCGGAACGATTCGGCGTCACAGTGCCTCCCAGGCGTGGTGGTTGCTCGTTCGCGAGCGGCGTACAGCGGAGCGCTCCGGTTCCGAGCGCTCCCACTGGCAGTGCAACTAGCGTAGTCAGCACGGGCTATACACGTGCTGAGAGGGCTCCCGATGGCTGAGAACGACCCGAACTCCGAGGACTTCCTGCAGTTCCTGCGCCGCATGCTCGGCGGATCCGCGGAGGACTTCGACCTGAGCGGCCTGCAGGGACTGGAGGGGCTGAACCTCGACCCCGCGATGATGCAGCAGATGATGCAGCAGATGCAGCACGCCATGAGCGGCGACCCGTGGGAGACCACGCTGCGCCAGGCCCTGCACATCGCGAACCGCGACGGCCTCGGCATCGACTCGGGGGCGCGCTCGTCGATCGCCGACGCCTTCGCCCTGGCGGATCTGTGGGTCGGTGAGGCGACCACGATCTCGGAGCTCGGCTCGGCGCCCCGCGCGCTCACCCGCGGCGAGTGGGTCGAGCAGACCCTGCCGGTGTGGAAGGAGGTCGCCGCCCCGGTGTCCACGAGCATCGCCGACGCGCTGATGAGCGCGCTCGAGGGGCAGACCCCGGAGGACATGAAGGGCGCGGTGCAGGGCGCCGGCCGGCTGATGCGCGGGATCGGCAGCTCGGTGTTCGCCATGCAGTTCGGCCAGGTGCTGGGCAACCTCTCGCTCGAGGTGGTCTCGGGCGGCGACGTCGGGATCCCCGTGCTGCCGGCGGGCACCGCGGCCGTCATCCCGCAGAACCTGTCCGCCTTCGGCGAGGGTCTGGAGATACCCGAGGACCAGATCGCGCTGTACCTCGCCGCCCGCGAGATCGCCTATGCGCGGCTGTACCGGCACGCCCGGTGGCTGCACCTGCACGTCATGACCCAGATCACCGAGTTCGCGAAGGGCGTGACCGTCGACGTCGACAAGCTCGAGGACGTCGCCGGGCGCCTGGACCCGTCGAACCCGGAGGAGCTGCGCGAGGCGATCGAGGGCGGCGCCCTCCTGCCCGAGCTCTCCGACGTGCAGCGCGAGGCCCTGGAGCGGCTGGAGAACCTCATCGCGACGATCGACGGCTGGGTCGACGTGGTCACCACCCAGGCGACGTCCCGCCTGCCCGACAGCGTGCGCATCGCGGAGGCCGCCCGGCGCCGCCGCGCCGCGGGGGGCCCCGCGGAGGACGCGCTCGGTGCCCTGGTGGGGCTGAAGATCCGCCCGCGCCGGCTGCGCGAGGCGGCCGCGATGTGGCGCGCCGTCACCGACGCGGTCGGCGTCGAGGCCCGCGATGCGCTGTGGGACTACCCGGACCTCATGCCCGACGCCTCCGACATCGATGATCCGGCCGGCCTCGTGGCGCGGCTGCAGGCGCGCGCCCGGGGAGAGGAGCCGGCACCGGACGAGATGGACGAGGCCCTGGAGCGCCTGCTCCGCGGCGACGACTTCGGCGCTCCCGGGGACGACGCGTCCGACGGGCCGGGCGACGGGGGCACCGATGAGCCGGGCGACGGGTCCGGCGAGAAGCCGGTCTGAGCGAGTTCTCCACCGATTCCGGATCCGGCCCGACGCGGCGCCCGGATCCGGTCATGATCGGGGCATGTCCAGGATCCGGCTCGACCCCGCCCACCCCGTGCTCTGGCGCGACGCCGACACCGTGCAGCTCGGCGCGGACGCCGCGCTGACCCTGTCCGTCGACGGGCCGTGGATCCCGCGCCTGCTGCAGGAGCTGGCGCGCGGGATCGACGATCGCGCCTTCGAGGTGGTGGCGCACGCGGCCGGCGCCCCGCTGCCCGCCGCGCGCCGGCTGCACGCACGGCTCGCGCCGGTGCTCGTCGCGGACCGTCCCCGGCATGCGGTCCGCCTGGACGCGTCGGCCGCGGTCGGCGCCCGCACGCTGCTGCGTCTGGAGGAGGCGCTGGCCGATGCGGGTGTCGACGTCACGGATTCGCCCGGCGCCGTCGCCCTGCTCGTCCGTCACGGAGCCGTCGCCGCCCGCGACGCGGCTGCGCTGCTCGCGGACGACCGGGCGCACCTGCCGCTCGCGTTCGACGCCGGCGGCGCCACCGTCGGTCCCCTGGTGGTGCCGGGGCGCACCCCGTGCCTGTCCTGCCGCGACTCGCACGATCGCGCCCACGACCCCGCGTGGGCGGCCCTGCACGTGCAGCTGCTGGAGCGGGATCCCGGCCATGTCCCGCTGGGCCGGATCGCGGCGACCGCGGAGGCCGTCGCCGACCTGCTCGCCGATGCGGCGGAGAGCGAACGCAGCGGATCCGGCCGGCGGATCAGGATCCGTCTCGATGGGTCGCGATCATCGCGGACGGCGGAATTTCACGGAGACTGCCTCTGCCGATCTCCGCGAGGAATCGAGAGGGACGCCGCCCTGCCCGATCCACGTCGCGAGACCACGTCATCGCCAGGGTTCGCGCGGCGCGCGTGACCCCGACGTAGGCGAGGCGGCGCTCCTCGTCGATCGCGTCGAACCCGTTCGCATAGGAGATCGGCAGCAGACCCTCCGAGCAGCCGACCAGGTACACGTGCGGCCACTCCAGGCCCTTCGCGGCGTGCAGGGTGGACAGCGTCACCGTGCGCAGCACCGGCTCGTGCTGATCCTTGGCCCGGGCGAACAGGTCGTCGGCGAAGGCGCGCATGGTGGTGCCGATCGGCGCGTCCTCGGCGAGGCGCAGCACCGCGCGTCGCGCCTCCCAGGCGTCGCGCAGGGCGCCGCCCGCCTCCGGGGGCTCGTCGGTGAAGCCGAGTCCGCGCAGCACATCCCGCACCGCGGCGAGGAAGGAGTGCTGCTGCGGGGCGACGGCCGCCGCACGCAGCGCCTGCACCGCCTGACGCACCTCTGGCAGGTCGAAGAAGCGCTTCCCGCCCAGCACCGTGGCGGCCACACCCGCCGCGGCGAGCGCCTGCAGCAGCGCCGCCGACTGGGAGTGCGCACGGTAGAGCACCGCGATCTCCTCGGGGGGCACGCCGGAGGAGATCCGGGCCGCGATCGCGGCCGCCACCCCGCGGGCCTCCGCCGCGTCGTCGTCGAAGGCCACGACGACCGCGGCGTCCACGGCACCGCTCTCGGGCGCCGGCTCCCGACCGGCGGCCGGCACGAGCTCGAGGGCGCCCGGGCGTCCCTTCATGAGGGCGTTCGCGACGCCCAGCACGCCGCCGACGGACCGATAGTTCGTCTCCAGCCGCACGACCGTGGCGTCGGGGTGCCGACGCTCGAAGTCGAGCAGGAAGTGCTGGTCGGCGCCGGCGAACGAGTAGATCGTCTGCGAGGCATCGCCCACCACGCACAGGTCGCCGCGGTCGCCGAGCCACAGCTCGAGCAGGCGGTGCTGCAGCGGCGACACGTCCTGGTACTCGTCGACGGTGAAGTGCCGGTACTGCTCGTGCACCGCCGCGGCGACCCGCGGCTCGGCCTCCAGCATGCCCGCGCAGGCGAGCAGCACGTCTTCGAAATCGAGCTGGTGCCGGTCGTCCTTGAGCGTCTCATAGGCACGGGACAGCTCCGCGACCTGCTCCGCGTCGAAGCGCCCGATCGCGCGACCGCGCCCCGCGGCCTCCTCGATCGAGAGCAGGGAGACCTTGCGCCACTCGATCGCCGAGGCGAGGTCGCGCAGCGTCGCGGTGTCGGGCCGCAGCCGCATCATGTCCGCCGCCTGCGCGAGCAGGCGCACCTTGTTGTCGACGATGGCGGGCGCCGGGGATCCGGCGAGCTGCGGCCAGAAGAAGCCCAGCTGGGACAGCGCGGCCGCATGGAACGTGCGCGCGGCGACGCCCTGCACGCCGAGCGTGCGCAGCCGGCCGCGCAGCTCCCCCGCGGCCTTCGCCGTGAACGTGACCGCCATCACCCGCGACGGGGTGTACGCGCCCGTCTCGACGCCGTGCGCGATCCGGTGCGTGATCACCCGGGTCTTGCCGGTGCCCGCGCCGGCGAGCACCGCGACCGGTCCGCGCAGCACGGATGCGGCCTCGCGCTGGTGTTCGTCGAGGCCGTCGAGCGCGCTCACCGCCGATACCAGTCGACGATCAGGCGGTGGGCGATCGATGCCTCGCCGGGAAGCCCCACCGGTCCGGATCCGGCCAGCGCCGATCCGATCTCGGCGCGGGTGAGCCAGCGCACGTCGATGATCTCCTCGCCGTCGCCGTGCACCGCGGTCTCGTCGACGGCGGTCGCATGGAAGCCGACCATGAGCGAGCGCGGGAACGGCCAGGGCTGCGAGGAGAAGTAGTCCAGGTCGCACACATGCACACCGGCCTCCTCGAACAGCTCCCGGTGCACGGTGGTCTCCAGCGACTCGCCCGCCTCCACGAAGCCGGCGAAGCAGGAGTAGAAGCGTCCCTTCCACTGCGCGTTCGCGCCGAGCAGCAGCCGTTCGCCGTCGGCGCTCTGCACCGCGACGATGACGGCGGGATCCGTCCGCGGGAAGTGGTCCCTGCCGCAGGATCCGCACCGGCGCGACCACCCGCTCTGGCGCAGCTCGGCCGCGCTCCCGCACGCGGGGCAGAATCCGGCGTCGCGCAGCCACCCGGCCAGGGCGATCGCGGCGACGAC
>JAFDWP010000024.1 GCA_018268435.1 Actinomycetota bacterium | reverse complement strand
TCCCCGGGTCGGGAGAGGGTCGTGGCCGCACGCATCGCACTGAAGAGCAGCACCCGCACCACCGCCGCGAGCGAGGGAGGTGCAACGCCCGATCAGGATCTGAAGACGTACGTGCTCGACACGTCCGTGCTTCTGTCGGATCCTCAGGCGTTCTTCCGCTTCGCCGAGCACTCGATCGTCCTCCCCGTCGTCGTGATCGGCGAACTGGAGGGCAAGCGCCACGACCCCGAGCTCGGGTACTTCGCCCGGCGCGCGCTGCGGCACCTCGACGAGCTGCGCGTCGAGCACGGCCGGCTCGACTTCCCGGTGCCGATCGGCGACGGCGGCACACTGCGCGTCGAGCTCGGCAACTCCGACCTCTCCGTGCTGCCGAGCGGCATCCGCTTCGGCGACAACGACAGCCGGATCCTCGCCGTCGCGATGAGCCTCGCCCAGGACGGTCAGGACGTCACCGTCGTCTCCAAGGACCTGCCGATGCGGGTCAAGGCGGCGTCTCTGGGCATCAACGCCGAGGAGTACCTCGCCGAGCAGGCCGTGGACTCGGGCTGGACCGGGATCAGCTCGATCGCGCTGAGCGGCGACGAGATGAGCGACCTGTACGAGAGCGAGGTCGGCACGAGCGAGGAGGCGATCGGCCTCCCCGTCAACACCGGACTGATCATCCACTCCGAGCGCGGATCGGCGCTCGGGCGCGTGACCGGCGACGGCGAGTACGCGCTGGTGCGCGGCGACCGCGAGGTGTTCGGGCTGCACGGACGCTCGGCCGAGCAGCGCATCGCCATCGATCTGCTCACCGACCCGGACGTCGGCATCGTGTCGCTCGGCGGCCGCGCCGGAACCGGCAAGTCGGCGCTCGCCCTGTGCGCGGGCCTCGAGGCGGTTCTGGAGCGCCAGCAGCAGAAGAAGATCATCGTGTTCCGCCCGCTGTTCGCGGTCGGTGGGCAGGAGCTCGGCTACCTGCCCGGCGACAAGGACGAGAAGATGAGCCCGTGGGGACAGGCGGTGTTCGACACCCTCGGATCCGTCGTCTCCGGCAACGTCATGGATGAGGTCATCGAGCGGGGGATGCTCGAGGTGCTGCCGCTCACGCACATCCGCGGCCGCTCGCTGCACGACGCGTTCGTGATCGTCGACGAGGCGCAGTCGCTGGAGCGCAACGTGCTGCTGACGGTGCTGAGCCGCATGGGGCAGAACTCGCGCGTCGTGCTCACGCACGACGTCGGACAGCGCGACAACCTCCGCGTGGGCCGGCACGACGGCATCGCGAGCGTCATCGAGACGCTGAAGGGGCACGACCTGTTCGGGCACGTGACGCTGCAGCGCTCGGAGCGCTCCGCGATCGCCGCCCTCGTCACCGAGCTCCTGGAGGGCGGAGAGCTCAGCTGAGGCCCGGGGCCGGTGGGGGCGTGGTGAGTGGCGCTGGTCCCGTCGCCGGCCCGGCCCGGCCCGGCCCGCGCACGCCTGCGACGCCTGCACGATCCTGCGACGGATGCACGACGGATCCGGCCCGGCGGTCGTGCATCCGTCGCGGCGTCGTGCAGGCGTCGCGCGGGCGGCCGCCTCACCGCGGTGCGGCTGCCGGCGGTCGGTACCCTGGAGGCATGGTCGAACCGCTTCCCGTGTCCGAGTACGGCTTCCCCGGTCCGCTGCGCGACCTGCTCGTCGACGCGATCCGCACCGGGCGGAAGACGTCGACCACGAGCCTGGTGCTCGAGTACGAGCGGGAGGGCGAGCCGCTGCCCGCGGTCGGCGACCGGGCGATCGTCATCGACTCCGCAGGGGATCCGGTCGGCATCGAGGAGATCACGCAGGTGCGCGTCGTGCGTCTCGGCGACGTCGACAGGGCGCACGCGCTCGACGAGGGCGAGGGCTTCACCTCGGTCGCCGAGTGGAGGGCGGGTCATGAGGGCTTCTGGCACGGTGCCGAGTACCGCGAGTGGTGGGGGGATCCGTCGTTCCGCGTCGATGACGACACCCTCGCCGTGCTGGTGCGGTTCCGGTTCGAGCCCGCCTGACGGTCCTTTCGGCCACGGATGCACGACCCTGCGACGGATGCACGACGGTTCCGGCCCGGCGGTCGTGCAGGCGTCGCGACGTCGTGCAGGTGTCGCACGGGCGGTGGGCGGAGCTGAGGCCGTCGACGGCGTGGCGCGGGGGCGTCACGCCGCGATGCGAGCGAGCGCGGCCAGGATCGCGGCCTGGACGGACGGCCAGTCGTGCACGACCTGGGCGTAGTCGAAGCGCAGGGTCTCGTAGCCGAGCAGTGAGGCGGCGGCATCGCGGCGGAGATCCTTGTGACGTTTGACGGATCCGTCGTGGTTCTCCTTGCCGTCGACCTCGATGATCAGGCGGCCGGCGACGACGAAGTCCACCTTCCCGACGCCGCGGATCGGCACCTGGCACTGCAGGCGGATGCCCAGCACATGCAGTCGGAGGCGCAGGAGCGACTCCAGACCGCTGTCCGCGTCGTGCCGTGCCGCGTCGACCAGCCAGCGCGCGGACTCGGGCAGAGCGGCACGGATCCGGGCCCGTGCCGCGCGGGACAGGAGCCCCTTCCGCCAGGCCGATTCGAACGACGCGAAGAACGCCTCATCGCCCCCGCAACCCCGCAGGTGCAGGAGCGCGGTCTCCACATCGACCGTGCCGAGCCTGGTCTCCCCGCCGAAGAAGTGGCTGACGCAGGCGCACGCCGGGTGCGGGTGCACGCGCCCGTTCCGGCCGACCCAGACGTGCGGCGGGGCATCCTTGTCGAGCACCCAGATCCCGCGTCGCCGCAGAGCCGCGCCGCAGGTGAGCGCGCCGCCGTGCGACGCGGCGTCCACCTCTTCCGCGCGGGCGCCCGGCACCGCGAACACCCCCGCGCGGATGCGGCGGATGCTGCCGCTCGACACCGCACGGGCGAGGATGCTCCGGGTGAGGCCGAGCGCCTGCAGCTGCTCGCCGCGAGCGATTCCGCCGAGGCGGGCGATGGTGGTGAACGGATCCAGCATCCGCCCACTGTGGCGCAGCGCAGGCGGGCGCGGAGGGCCCACGCCGGGATCCGTGGAACAGCGACGCGCGCGCAGGATTGTGCAGGACGGTCGTGCCGCGACGGATGCACGATCCTGCCACGGATGCACGACGGATCCGGGTGGACGGTCGTGCATCCGTCGCAACGTCGTGCAGGCGTCGAGCAGCGCCCCGAACCTGGGGCGCCGCTCGTAGGGCCCGTCGCACGTAGAGCGCCGCACGAGGAGACGGCCACCTCCACGCCCCCCGGAACGACGGATGCCGCGCCCCCGAGGGACGCGGCATCCGTCGGCTGCGGCGGGGATCAGCCGGCGTGCGTCATCGACAGCAGGTCGAGCTTGGCGTCCAGCTGCTCGAGGGTGAGCTCGCCGCGCTCCACGTAGCCGAGGTCGATCACGGCGTCGCGGACGGTGATGCCCTTGGCGACGGCGTGCTTGGCGATCTTCGCCGCCGCCTCGTAGCCGATGAGCTTGTTCAGCGGGGTCACGATCGACGGGCTCATGCCGGCGAACGCGGCGGCGCGCTCGACGTTCGCCTGCAGTCCGTCGATGGTCTTGTCGGCGAGGACGCGGACCGCGTTCGACAGGAGCCGGATCGACTCGAGCAGCGCGGTGCCCATGACCGGGATCGCCACGTTCAGCTCGAACGAGCCGGAGGCGCCGGCCCAGGCGACGGTCGCGTCGTTGCCGATCACGCGCGCGCACACCATGAGCACGGCCTCGGGGATCACCGGGTTGACCTTGCCCGGCATGATCGAGGACCCCGGCTGCAGGTCGGGGATGTGCAGCTCGCCGAGACCGGTGTTGGGGCCCGAGCCCATCCAGCGCAGGTCGTTGTTGATCTTGGTCAGCGAGACCGCGATCGTGCGCAGCGCGCCCGACGCCTCGACGAGACCGTCGCGGTTGGCCTGCGCCTCGAAGTGGTCCTTGGCCTCGGTGATCGGCAGCTCGGTCTCGGCGGCCAGCAGCGCGATGACCTTCTGCGGGAAGCCGAGCGGGGTGTTGATGCCGGTGCCGACCGCGGTGCCGCCCAGCGGGACCTCGGCGACCCGGGGCAGAGCCGACTGCACGCGCTCGATGCCGAGGCGGATCTGGCGGGCGTAGCCGCCGAACTCCTGGCCGAGGGTGACCGGGGTGGCGTCCATGAGGTGGGTGCGGCCGGACTTGACCGCGTCCTTCCACAGCTCCGCCTTCGCCTCGAGCGCCACCGCGAGGTGGTCCAGGGAGGGGATCAGGGTGTCGATGAGCGCCTGCGTGACGGCGATGTGCACGGAGGTCGGGAACACGTCGTTCGACGACTGCGACGCGTTCACGTGGTCGTTGGGATGCACCGTCGCGCCGAGGATGCGGGTCGCGAGGGTGGCCAGCACCTCGTTCATGTTCATGTTCGACGAGGTGCCGGATCCGGTCTGGTACGTGTCGACCGGGAACTCGCCGTCGTGCGCGCCCGCAGCGACCTCGTCGGCGGCCTGGGCGATCGCGTCGGCGATGGCGCCGTCGAGCGTGCCGAGGTCCTTGTTCGCCAGGGCTGCCGCCTTCTTGATCCGGGCGAGCGCGGCGATCTGCGTCGACTCCAGGCCCTTGCCGGAGATCGGGAAGTTCTCGACGGCGCGCTGAGTCTGGGCCCCGTAGAGCGCGTTCACGGGCACGCGCACCTCGCCCATCGTGTCGTGCTCGATGCGGTACTGCAGCGGGGAATCGCCGCTCTGCTGGTTGTCGGTCACTGCTGTTCCTCCAGATGTGACGGGGGTGTTGTGGGGATGTTCAGGGGGCGGTGCTGAGGCCGACCGTGACGACGGGCACGGCGGTGCCCTCGTTCAGCCGGTAGTTGGCGCCGACGATGCCGAGGCGGCCTTCCGCCACCGCCTGGGCGATCAGCTCCGAGGACTGCACCAGGTCGTGCACGGTGTTGCGCAGGTGCTCCTGCCCGACCCGCTCCGGGTCGATGTCGGCCACGGTGGATCCGCCCTGCTCGGCGAGCACCTTGCGGGCGGCCGGGACGATCGGGGCGACGAGCTTCCAGATATGCGGGGGGAGCGGGGCCGCGTCGATCGCGGTGCCGTCGATCGCCGCGCGCACGGCGCCGCAGCTGTCGTGGGCGAGCACGACGATGAGCGGCACGCCGAGCACGGCGACGGCGTACTCCAGGCTCGCGACGATCGACTCGCCGATCACCTGGCCGGCGTTGCGCACGACGAACAGGTCGCCCAGGCCCTTGTCGAAGATGATCTCGGCGGCCAGGCGCGAGTCCGAGCAGCCGAACAGCGTCGCCATCGGGGCCTGACCGTCCACCAGCTCATGGCGTTTGCCGACGTCCTGGTTCGGGTGCTCCGGGTCGCCGGCGACGAACCGCCGGTTGCCCTCGCTCATGAGCCGCCAGGCCTCATCGGGGGTCAGGGTGCTCCGGTCGGTCATCGTCCGCCTTCCAGCTCGTCGATCTGGGGGCTGATCTTGGCGACCAGCTCCACGGTTCCCGCCTTGCCGAGCGCGCCGTAGACGAGGACGTAGTCGTTGCCCACCTGCGTGCCGAGTGCGTAGTTGATGTTCCCGGATTCATCGGGGTGGGCGATCACGTACTCGTCCCAGGCCCGCCCGCCGATCGTCACGGTGTTCTTCGACGCGGTACCGCGCAGGGGGGTGAGCGCCCAGTCGGAGTCGGCATCGAACGCCTGCGCGATGTGCGCGTAGCCCCGGGCGTCATCGGCCTGCGGCGCCACGGTGATGTCCCACACGATCGGCTTGCCGTCGATCAGCACGGCCTTGTTGACGCGCCAGTTGTTCGGCGGCGTCGGCAGCAGCACCGGGCGGTTCAGGGCGCTCTGCGCATTCTTGGCGGCGGCCGGCAGGTCCACGGAGTCGGATCCGGTGAAGTCCCCGCGCGGCACGATCAGCACGATCAGCAGCACGACGCCGACCGTCGCGATCAGGGCCGCGATGAGGCCGCGGAACGTCTGGCTGGATCGGTAGGCGGCCGACGAGGCGGCCTTGCGGTCCGCGGTCTCCTGGGGTGTCTCCGGGCGGCCCAGCTCGGCGACGACCGGCGGCTGCTTCGGGTCGCGGCTCATCGGGTGCCCTCCTCCGATTCGGCGTGCGAGCGGGCGGAATCGAGCCGGCGCTTGGCGCCGAGCAGCCACTCCTCGCAGCGGGCGGCGAGCGCCTCCCCGCGCTCCCAGAGCGTGAGGGACTGCTCCAGCGTGGGAGCGCCCTGCTCGAGCTCGGCGACGACGCGGACCAGCTCGTCCCTGGCCTGCTCGAAGCTGAGCGACGCGGGATCGGCGACGGTCGGCGCAGAGGTCCCTGCGGAGGCGGACGGCTCGTTCGACACAGTCACGCCTCCCATCCTACCGGCGTGCATCCGGGCCACCGGCCGGGTCGGCGGCGCCCGCGCCCGTCTCGGGGACCTCACCCTCCGAGACGGCCCGCAGCGATCCGCGGTCCAGGGTCAGGGTGAGCGCGGTGCCGGTCGGGGCGTCCGCCGCCCGGCGCAGGATGAGGCCGTCGTCGCGGTGTGCGATGGCGTAGCCGCGTGCCAGGGTCGCCGCGGGGGAGAGCGCCCTCAGCGAGGCGCGGAGCTCGGCGGTGCGGCGGCCGCCGGCGTCCACGGCGCGGCCGAGCGCGTCGCGTGACCGCGCCGCCAGCAGCCACACCTCCTGCGCGCGTCGATCGATGAGCGGAGCCGGATCCCGCAGCACCGGGCGCGAGCGCAGCTGCTCGAGCTGGGCGATGTCGTGCGCGATGCGCTGCGACAGCCGGGTGGTCGCCCGCGCCCGCAGCTGCGCGACCAGCGCGCGCTGCTCGCCCACATCCGGGACCACGCGCTTGGCGGCGTCGGTCGGCGTGGAGGCGCGCAGGTCCGCGACGTCGTCCAGCAGCGGATGGTCGTTCTCGTGGCCGATCGCGCTGACCACGGGGGTCGCGGCGGCGGCGACCGCGCGCACCAGGCGCTCGTCGCTGAAGCCGAGGAGCGTCTGCGGATCCCCGCCACCGCGGGCGATGATGATCACGTCGACGTCCGGATCCGCGTCCAGCCGCTGCAGGGCGGCGAGGGTCTCCGGCACGCAGCGATCGCCCTGCACGGCCGCGTGCGCGGTGCGGAAGCGCACCTGCGGCCAGCGCAGCTCGGCGTTGCGGTGCACGTCCTTCTCGGCGTCCGAGTTCTCCCCGGTGATCAGCCCGATGACGTGCGGCAGGAAGGGGAGGGGCTTCTTGCGCGAGGCGTCGAACAGCCCCTCCCGGCGCAGCTGCGCGCGCAGCCTCTCCAGTCGTTCGAGCTGGTCGCCGAGGCCGACGTGCTTCATCGCGGAGACCGCGAAGCTGAAGTCCCCGGCCTTCACGAAGTAGTCGGCCTTGACCGCGGCGACGACATGATCGCCGACCGCGAGATCGGCGGGGATACGGGCGCGCACGCTGGACCAGATCCGGATGGAGATCTGCGCGTCGGAGCGGGTGTCCTTGAGTCGGGCGAACACGTTGCCGGCGCGCAGGTTCCAGCTGGTGATCTCGCCCTCGACCCAGACCGTGCCCCACTGCGCGACGAAGTCGCGGATGGTGGCGTTCAGCCGGGCGATGGAGGTCGGTGCGTCCGGGGTGGAGTCACGGGGGGAGACGGCGTCGGCCGGCGGGGACTCGCCGGCGGCGGCTTCGAAGACGGTCATCGCATCCTGTCGATCGGGGCGCGTTCAGGATAACGCGGGCCCCGGACGCGGGTCGGCGCGGCAGCGGCTCCCGGTCCCGGCTCGCTGCCAGGCGGCGCCGATAGAATCGCGGGGTGAGTTCCCCCGTCGCGCTGCCCGTGCCGCAGATCCCCCGCCGCCGCCCCGAGGCCGTGCGCGAGCCGCTTCAGGACCGTCCCGTGGACGGCGTCAAGCGCGTGCTGCTCGCCGCCCCGCGCGGCTACTGCGCCGGCGTGGACCGGGCGGTCGTGGCGGTCGAGAAGGCGCTGCAGCATTACGGCGCGCCCGTGTACGTGCGCAAGCAGATCGTGCACAACATCCACGTCGTCACCGAGCTGGAGGCCCAGGGCGCGATCTTCGTCGACGAGGTGGACGAGATCCCCGAGGGCTCGCACGTCGTCTTCAGCGCCCACGGCGTCTCGCCGATGGTGGTCTCCGCCGCGGAGGACCGGCACCTGCACGCGATCGATGCGACCTGCCCGCTGGTGACCAAGGTCCACCGCGAGGCCGTGCGCTTCGCCCGGGACGACTACGAGATCCTGCTCATCGGCCATGACGGCCACGAAGAGGTCGAGGGCACCGCCGGAGAGGCTCCGAACCACGTCACCGTCGTGAACTCCCCGGCGGAGGCCGACACGGTCGTGGTGCGGGACCCGTCGAAGGTCGTGTGGCTGTCGCAGACCACGCTCTCCGTCGACGAGACGATGGAGACCGTGAACCGCCTGCGCACGCGGTTCCCCGAGCTGCAGGATCCGCCTTCCGACGACATCTGCTACGCGACGCAGAACCGGCAGGTCGCGATCAAGAAGGTGGCGCGCGACGCGGATCTCGTCATCGTGGTCGGATCCGCCAACTCGTCGAACAGCGTGCGGCTCGTCGAGGTGGCGCGCGAGTACGGCGCCAAGGCCGCCTATCGCGTGGACTACGCCGATGAGGTGCAGCAGGAGTGGCTGGACGGCGTCGCCACGGTCGGCGTGACCAGCGGCGCCTCCGTCCCCGAGGTGCTCGTGCAGGAGGTGCTCGCCGCGCTCGCCGAGGCCGGCTACGGCGACGTCGAAGAGGTGCGCACGGCCGAGGAAGACCTGATGTTCTCCCTGCCCAAGGAGCTGCGCCAGGACGTGTCGGGCCAGCGCGACGAGCGCGCGCTCGGGGGACGGGGCTCCCGGTGACGGATCATCCGGCCTCCGCCGACCCCTCGCGCCCGCGCCCGCAGTTCGGCGAGTACGCGAGCCCGGAGGAGCAGAGCAGGCGCGCCGGGCGTCCGCTCACCCCGCCGGTCGTGCCCGTGCCGCCCGCGACGGTGCCGACGGCCCCGGCGGAGTCCGCCGCACGGGCGGCGGCCGACGCGGGACGGACCGCGCATCCCGTCGACCGGATGGCGGCGATCGCCCTGCTCGCCTACGGCCTGTGGAACGTGATCACCTCGATCGTCACGTTCCTGAACCCGTCGTCGCTGATGTCGACGATGCTGCAGACGATGGGGATCTCCGGCACCTTCTCGAACTATGCCCAGGCCAGGACCTGGGGCATCGTCGCGGCGCTCGTGCTCATCGTCGGGTGGGTGCTGACGGCGGCCTGGACGATCCTGCGGCTGCGGCGCGGCAGGCTGACCTGGTGGGTGCCTCTCGTCGGCGGCATCGTGTTCGTGACGCTCTCCACGATCTGCATGATGGTGCCGTTCTTCTCCGACCCGGCCGTCGTCTCGTTCCTGAACGACCAACTGTCGAAGTAGCCTCCCTCCGGGCTCCCCGCGCTCAGCCGATCCCGCCCCAGACCGCGCGGGCGCCGGCGTCCCCGGTCAGCACGACGACCGCGACCGTCGCCGCCGCGCAGGCCAGCGCGACGACCGAGATCGTGGCGGAGACCGCTGCGGCGACCTGTTCGCGGCGGATCCTCGTCGTCAGGCGCTCCCTCAGGTGCACGGCGAGAGCGGCGAGGAACAGGGCGGCACTCCACGGGATGAGCATCAGCCCGAGGGCCTCGTGACGGGCGATCGCCGGGGTGATCCCCACCGTCGCTGCCAGATCAAGGCCGGCGAGCACGGTGACGGGGACGAGGATCGCGACGAGTGCCGCGGCGATCGGGGCCGCAAGCCCCAACCGTCGACGCGCCGCAGGCCAGACCGCCGCGAGGCCGACCGCGAGGGCGGCGAGCGGGGTGAGCACGACCGTCGCGTGCACGAGCAGGGGGTGCAGGGGGAGCCCGAGCAGCACGAAGGGATCAGCGGGGAAGAGCGCGGCCATACTGGGAGAACGACGCACAGGCGGGCCTGGTTCATCGGCCCGCCGCCCGCGCGGATCCGTCGACGATGAACCTTTCGGCCGCGGATCTCGTTTCCCCCTCAGGAGGCGACGATGGACGACGACGAGGAGCGGCTGACCGCGCTCTACGACGTGCACGCCGGCCCCATCCGTCGCTATGTCGTGCACCTCACCGGCAGCACCTCGTCCGCGGACGACGTCGTCCAGGAGACGCTGCTGCGCGCCTGGCGCACCCCGCGCATCCTCGAGCAGGAGGTGGCGACGACCCGCGCCTGGATGTTCACGGTGGCCCGTCATCTCGTCGTGGATGAGGCCCGCAGCGCCCAGCGGCGCCATGAGCGCCCGGTCGCCGAGGTCCCGGAACGCGTCACGGCGGATGCCACGGACCGGCTGTTCGACGCGATCCTCATCGAGGACGCGCTCGCGGTGCTCAGCGACGAGCACCGGGCCGTGATCGTCGCCGGTTACTACGGCGGCCGTGGCGTCGACGAGATCGCGCGCGAGCTCGGGATCCCGGCGGGCACGGTGAAGTCGCGGATGCACTACGGATTGCGGGCGCTCCGGCTCGCACTGCAGGAGAGAGGGGTGATCCGATGAGCGCCGATCCGGACCCGTTCGCGACCTGGGACGCCGCCTATGCGCTGGGCGCCCTTTCCGCCCGGGACCGCGCGCGCTACGAGGCGCACCTCGCGGAGTGCGCCGACTGCCGTGCCGCGGTCGCAGAGCTCGTGCCGACGGTGGGACTGCTGTCCCGGGTCGGCGACGACGAGGCGGCGCGCATCGGCACCGCGGAACCGGATCCGGCCGCACCGACGCTGCTGTCGATCGCCCGGGCCCGCCGTCGCCGTCGTCGTCGCGCGCTGTGGGCCGGTGTCGGCGTGGCGGCCGCACTCGCGATCGCGGTGCCCACCGCGGTGGTCGCGTCCGCGCCGCGCCCGGCGGTGTCGGTGGCGCTGGAGGGATCCGGCTCGGTGCCCGTGAGCGCCACGGTGTCGCTGACACCCGTCGCCTGGGGCACGAGGATCGACATGGCGTGCCTCTACGGCGCGGACGCCCCCGACGCCGGGTGGACGTACGTCCTCACCGTCGTGGGTGCGGACGGCGTCGCGACGGACCTGTCGACGTGGAAGGTCGAACCGGGGCGCACGGCGACTCTCTCGGCGGGGACCGCGGCGGCGCTGAGCGACATCCGCACGGTGGAGATCCGCACCACGGGCGGGCAGGTGGTGCTGCGGCACGACATCGACGCATCCTCCGGGCGGTGAACCGCCCAGGCCCCGTCCTCGTTCTTCCACAGGAGCGCGCCGCACGGAGCGCCGTCGAAAGGATGAGGACATGCGCAGGACATGGGCGATCGGGGCTCTCGCAGTGGGACTGGTGCTGACCGGATGCGGCTCGACGGCGGCATCGCCGGGCGCGTCGGCGCCACCGGCGTCGAGCGGCGGATACGGCGCGGCTTACGGGACAGGGTCGACCAGCGCCGCAGCGGCCAGCCTCATGGTGGCGAAGACATCATTGGGCGAGGTGGTCGTGACGTCCGACGGGCGGACCGCCTATCGATTCGACAAGGACACCGCGGGCGCTCCCGTGAGCGCGTGCACCGGGGCCTGCCTGGGGCTGTGGCCGCCCGTGCTCGCCGCGAGCGGCACGCCGAGCGGTGCGGGGATCACCGGCACGCTGGGCACGATCCCGACGGCGGACGGCAAGCGCCAGGTCACCCTGGACGGCTGGCCGCTGTACACCTACTCCGGAGACACGGCGGCCGGTGACGTCAGCGGGCAGGGGGTGCAGGGGATCTGGTGGGTCGTCGGTGCGGACGGGGCGAAGATCGGCGGCTGAGCGCTGATGCGCAGAAGCGCCGCCGGGACGGATCCCGACGGCGCTTCCTGAACGGTGCGGACGGTCAGCTCTGCGACTGGCCGTAGGAGCCGAGCTGGCGGGTGGACTCGATCACGCGCGCGGCCATCGCCGTCTCGGCGACCTTGCCCCAGGCGCGCGGGTCGTAGAGCTTCTTGTTGCCGACCTCGCCGTCGACCTTCAGGACGCCGTCGTAGTTCTTGAACATGTAGTCCGCGATCGCGCG
>JAFDWP010000249.1 GCA_018268435.1 Actinomycetota bacterium | reverse complement strand
TCAGACCCTATGAGTGTGGGGTTCTGATGTTGGTGTTGTAGGCCCAGGGCCTCACGGTGCAGATTCGTGGATCATCCCCCGAGATGGGCTTGGGGGTGCCGACATGCAGCGGAGGCCCTGGTGTTCGATCAGCGTACGGCGGTTGGGTTGGATGTGCACGCGCGCAGCGTGCGGGCGGCGGCGTTGGACACGTTGACCGGGGAGCTGATCGAGGCGAAGCTTCCGCCTGGCAGCGACGCGGTCGCGGCGTGGGTCGCGGGGGTCGCGGAACAGCACGGGCCGGTCGCTACCGTGTATGAGGCGGGGCCGACGGGGTTCGGGTTGGCGCGTCGGCTGACCGGGGCGGGGGTGTCGGTGACGGTCGCTGCGCCGTCGAAGATCATCCGCCCGTCCGGGGACCGGGTGAAGACCGATGCGCGTGACGCGGTGCTGCTGGCGCGGCTGCTTCGGATGGATGAGCTGGTGCCGGTGCGGGTTCCGACCATCGCGGAGGAATCCGCACGGGACCTGGTCCGTGCCCGGGACGACGCCCGCGTTGAGCTGATGGCTGCCCGGCACCGGCTCTCGAAGCTGCTGCTGCGCCGCGGGATCGTCTACGACACTGGCAAGGACGCCTGGACCGGCGTGCACGACGCCTGGCTCCGGCGGGTGCGGCATGAGGGGCTCGACGAAGCCGGGCCGGGCACGCTTCACGCGTTCGACGCCGCCTATGACGCGACTACCAGCATCCTCGCCCGCCGGGACCGGCTCGACGCGCAGATCCTCACGATGGCTGCGGACAGTGAGTTCACCGCCGTCACCAGGCGGCTGGGGTGTCTGCGCGGGATCTCCACGCTGACCGGGTTCGCCCTCGCCGTCGAGATCGGCGAGTGGGACAGGTTCACCGGCCGCACGATCGCGTCGTATCTCGGCCTCGTCCCGTCCGAGCACTCCTCGGGTGGGTCCCGGTCACTGGGCGGGATCACGAAGACCGGGAACACGCACGCCCGAAGGCTGCTGATCGAAGCCGCCTGGCACCACAAGGCCCGCTATGCGCCGGGGAAGGTCATGAAAGACCGGTGGGCCGCGGCGCCCGCTGTCGCTGCGGCCCGCGGGGACGCGGGGAACCGGCGGTTGCACCGCCGGTGGGAGATCTACGTCGCGCACAAGAAGAAGCACACCATCGCGAACACCGCGATCGCCCGCGAGCTCGCGGGCTGGTGCTGGTCCCTGGCCCTCATGAACTGACCAACCTGAAGGCTCGTTCACCAGGTTGGTGTCGGGAACGCATGCAGCGTGAGGAGCAGACCAGCGATTCGCCTGTGAGCAGCCGGTGACGGCCACGCTCGACCTCAGACAAGCTCGCACGCTCCCACCGAAACAGGGTCATGCGGTAACCAACCCGCGCATATCAGACTGACCACGCGTCACCAGACACGCCGCATCCCCGACACCCCCCACGTGAACGACGAAACGCCGCCAGACCCGCCAGCCTGGCGGCGTTTCACCCTGCCCTCTTGACAAAACAAGTCACATATCAGGCGATGCCGAGTTCGTCCGCGAACACGCGCGCCGCGGCGCCGCGCAGCACGGCGTCCTCGACGCTCGCCGGGCGCACCACGGTCGGGGACGAGAGGTGCGCCGTGCGGGTCGCGTCGGCCATCGCCTCGCCGACCGCCGTGCAGAACGCCTCGTCGACCGGCCCGCTGAGCACGACCCGGGGCAGGTCGAGCGCCGTCACGATGACCGACAGCGCAATGCCGAGGTGGCGGGCGGCGGTGACCCGCACCGGATCCGCGGGGTGCGTTCCCAGCGCGGCGGCGACCCAGCCGTGCACGCAGCCGGACAGGCCGCAGCGGCAGTCCGGGCCGGGGTCGGCGCTGATCTGCACGTGCGCGAGCTCGCGGGCCGTCGAGGCGCGGGCCGCATCCTCGGCGACGACCGTGGTGGAGGTGCACGCCCCCACGCGCACCAGCAGGAAATCGGCGGTGTCCACGTCGACGCAGAAGCGTCGCTCCGCGTGGGCGGCCAGATCCGCGTCCGAGAGGATCTGCGCCGGCATGCGCGCGGCCTCCGCCACCGCACCGGCGATGCGGGCGGTGAGGTCGGCGCCCTCGGCCCCCCAGCTGTCGAGCGGCGCGCCGATCCCGACCCCGAGCAGCGGCCGCGAGCTCAGCGCCAGGAGCGCGTCGGCGAGATGGGTCGCGCTGCTGAGGCGGGCGTCGGATCCCTCGTCGTCGACGGATCCGGCGATCCGATGCGCGATGGTGCCGTCAGTGCGCACCAGTGCGCCGACCACCTGCGCGGGGTTGCTGAGGTCGACGGCGAGGATCTGCGCGGCGTCCGGATCGAACTCGAGCATCACCGCGGGCTTGCCCGGGCGCGCCGAGTGGCGCTCTCCGCTCTCCACGATGACGCCCTCGTCGAGCAGCCCCTTCACAACCTCCGAGATCGTGGGCCGGGCGAGTCCGGTGAGGCGTGCGAGGTCGGCGCGGCTGGCGAGGCTCTCGCGCATGAGCGAGCGCAGCACGAGTGCGCGGTTCTGCCGGCGCTGCGCGTTGCCCGAGGGGCGGGTGAGCACGGTCGTCACGATCTCAGCACGCCCTGCGGGTGGCGCCGAGCGTTCCGCGCGCGGTCTCGGCCAAGCTCATAGTCTGAAGGCGGTGCACCCTTGCTCCTCCTGGTGTCGTGGACTCGTCCCGGCCCCGGGGGCTCACCCGTGCGCCACTTAGTTCATTGCCTAAACTATTACCGAGGGTAGGGGCGGACGACATCCGTGTCAATCGCCGGACCTGCCTGCACAGCGGAAAGACAAGGAGGCGGGCGTGCTGCTGACCACCCAGGACGGCCCGGACGGCCAGACGGCGCTGCGGCGCGCGAACCTGCGTCGCGCGCTGCAGCTGATCTTCCTCAACCCGGGTGAAGAAACGCGGGCCGGCATCGCGCGCAGCACGGGGCTGACCGCCGCCACCGCCTCATCGCTCGTGGCGGAGCTGATCGAGCACCGGGTCGTCGTCGAGGGGGCGCCGGCAGCGAGCACCGGCGGCAAGCGCGCGACAACGCTCGGCATCGATGCCGGGCACCACCTGCTGCTCGCCGTCGTGATCCGTCCCACCGATGCGCTCGCCGCACTCGTCGCACTGGACGGCGGCACCGTGTACGAGGAGCGGATCTCGTTCTCCGCCGCGGGCCGGGACCGCGGGCTGCACGAGATGTTCACGCGCATCGGACGGCGCTTCGGCGGTCGTCTGCTGTTCGCCTGCGTGCAGGTGCCCGGGGCGACCGACGGCCTCGTCGTGCTCGAGAGCGTGCAGCTGGGGCTCACCGACGCGCCGCTCGCCGCGGAGTACGGCGCGCTGCTCGGGGTGCCGGTGCAGCTCATCAACGACGTCGACGCGGAGGCCGTGGCCGAGGCCGCGGCGGGCCCGGCGGGGCAGATCCTGTTCATCCACCTGGGCACCGGCATCGGCGCGTCGCTCACGACGGACGGCGACATCGCGCCGGGTCCCCGGCTGCGCGGCGGTGAGATCGGGCACGTGCAGGTCGTGTTCGGCGAGGCGGGGCGTGCGTGCCGGTGCGGCCGGCGCGGCTGCCTGGAGGCGGAGTCGTCGATGACCGCGATGGTGGGCGAGGACTTCACCGAGGCGATGAGCACCGAGGATGCGGCCGCGCTCCTCGACGCGGCGGATCCGGCCGCGCTCGAGGCCGGTGCGACCGCGCTCGCCCGTGCGATCAAGCTGCTCGCCGCGATGCTGGATCCGACCGAGATCGTGCTGGGGGGATCCGCCCGCCTGCTCGGAGAGCGGTTCCTGGACCGGGTGCGCACCGCGGCGGAATACCCGTCGCGCGGCGCCGCGGCGGTGCCGATCCGCTACGACCGCACGCACCTCGTGCCGCATGCCGGTGCGGCGCAGACGGCGCTCTCGGCCGCGCTCGGCGTGCGCTGGAGCTCCGGTGCGCTCAGGGCGGAACGGGCCTGACCGCGCCTGCTCCGCTGGGGTCCCCAGGTGCTCGGCGCCGGGATCCCGATCTGTTCGCGCTCGGATTCCGAAAAAGATGACGGAAAGTGATTGTTTTGACGTAAGATCGAGCATGTTCGCGCAATCATGCGGACCCATTGCCGAGGAGGACGCATGACCGACCCGACCGAGAACCTCGCCCCCGGCGCTCACATGCGTGCGGAGCTGGACTCCCAGCCCGAGATGTGGGCGCGCGCGGCCGGCATGACCGCCGAGCAGGCGCTGCTGCCCGCGCAGGGGCAGCGCGTGGCCGTGATCGGCTGCGGCACATCATGGTTCATGGCACAGTCCTACGCCGCGCTGCGCGAGCGGGCGGGGTTCGGCATCACCGACGCCTACGCCGCGAGCGAGGCGTTCATGGACCGCGGCTACGACGCGGTCGTCGCACTGACCCGCTCCGGCACGACCAGCGAGGTGCTCGAGCTCGTCGAGCAGCTGAAGGGCGCGGGATCCGCCCCGCGCATCGTCGGCGTGATCGGCGACCCGACCTCGCCGCTCGTGGACCTGGTCGACGACGCGATCCTGCTGCCCTTCGCCGACGAGAAGTCCGTGGTGCAGACGCGGTTCGCGACCACGGCGCTGGCCCTGTTCCGAGCGTCGCTCGGCGAGGACCTCAGCGGCGCCGTCGCCGACGCGCGCGCGGCGCTCGCCGACGTGGATCCGACGCTCGCCGGGGCGGAGCAGTACACGTTCCTCGGTCGCGGCTGGACGATCGGGCTGGCGCACGAAGCCGCGCTGAAGATGCGCGAGTCGTCGCAGTCGTGGACCGAGTCGTACCCGTCGATGGACTACCGGCACGGCCCGATCGCGATCGCCGCGCCCGGCCGCATCACCTGGCAGTTCGGCGCCGCCCCGGAGGGGCTCGACGCGCAGGTCGCTGCGACCGGCGGCCGCTGGGTGGAGCACCCGATCGACCCGATGGCCGACCTCGCGCGGCTGCACCGGGTCGCGCTCGACCGCGCGCTCGCCAAGGGCCTCAACCCCGACGAGCCGCGCAACCTCACCCGTTCGGTCATCCTCGACGACTGACGGGATCCGCGATGCCGACCCTCGACGACTTCGCCCGTGAGACTCCAGATCCGGCGCGAGACTCCCTTTCTGGCGTGGAGTCTCGCGCGAAAAGTGGAGTCTCGCGGGATCTTGCGAGCGCGGCGCGGGCGGCGGAACTCGGATCCGGATCCGCGGTGCTCGCGTTCGACGTGGGCGGCACCGACATCAAGTCGGCGCTGTTCGACGGCGAGGGCACGATGCTCGGCCTGCGACGCACGCCGACGCCGGATCCCGGATCCGACCTGCCGGAGCGGCTGGTCGCGCGCCTCGCCGAGCTCGGCGCGCAGCTGCGCGCGGAGCATCCGGGCGTGGATCCGGTCGCGGTGGGGCTCGTGGTGCCCGGCATCGTCGACGAGGTCGCCGGGGTGGGCGTGTTCGCGAGCAACATGGGCTGGCGGGACGCGCCGATCCGCGCGATCGCGGAGCGGGCGTTCGAACTGCCCGTTGCGTTCGGGCACGATGTCGGCAGCGGCGCCTGGGCCGAGCACGAGCTCGGCGCGGCGCGACCCTATGACGACGCGGTGGTGCTGATCGTCGGCACCGGGATCGCCGGCGTCCTGCTGCTCGACGGGCGGGTGCACACCGGCGGCGGCTACGCCGGCGAGATCGGGCACTCCCCGGTCGCCGACGAGCCGCTGTGCGCGTGCGGCGCCCGCGGATGCCTCGAGGCGATCGCCTCCGCCGGAGCCGTCGCCCGCCGCTACACCGAGCGCACCGGCATCGCGGTGGACGGGGCGAAGGAGGTCATCGCCCGCGCCGGCGAGGGAGATGCGGTCGCCGCAGCCGTCTGGGACGAGGCGCTCGACGCGCTCACCCTGTCGATCGCCCAGCTCACCGCGGTGATCGCGCCCCAGGCCGTCGTCATCGGCGGCGGGCTGTCCCGTGCCGGCGGTGCGCTGTTCGACGAGCTGCGCGCGCGCCTGCGCGCGCGGCTGAGCTTCCACCGCATCCCGGAGCTGGTGCCCGCCCAGCTGCTCGGCAACGCCGGGATCCTGGGTGCGGCACTGCGAGCGAGGAGTCTCGGATGATCGTCACCGTCACCCCCAACCCGGCGCTGGATCTCACCTGGCACGTCGCCCGGATCGAGCCCGGCGGCACCCACCGGGCCGACACCGGCGTCGCGCGCGCGGGCGGCAAGGGCCTGAATGTCGCCCGGGTTGCGCACGCGCAGGGCGCCGCGGTGCACGCCCTGGCCACGTCGGGCGGCCCGACCGGTGCGGAGTTCGCGGCCGAGCTCGCCACGTCGGGGGTTCCGCACGAGCTGATCGCGGTGCAGGCTGCGACCCGCCGCAGCATCGCCCTGGTCGACGAGCACCTCGGTGACACCACGATCGTCAACGAGCGCGGCGTCAACCCCGCTCCCGCCGAGTGGCGCGCGCTCACGGCGGCCGTGCGGCGGGCCCTGGGCCGGACGCCGTCGCGCCGGGGCAAGAAGGTGCTGGTGCTCTCCGGTTCCCTGCCCCCCGGTGCCCCCGACGACTTGCTCCCGGAGCTGATCCGGGTGGGGCGCGATGCCGGGGCCGTCGTGATCGTCGATACGTCGGGGCCCGCACTCCTCGCCGCCGCCGAGGCCGGCGCGTCCGTGCTCAAGCCCAACGCCGCGGAGCTCGCCGAGGCGACCGGGATCGCCGACCCCGTCGCGGGGGCGTGCGAGCTGCTGCGCCGTGGTGCGTCGCTGATCCTGCTCTCCCGCGGCGCCGACGGGATGCTCGCGGTCACCTCCGATGAGATCGTGCGCGCCCGGCTCACCGAGCCGCTCGCGGGCAATCCGACCGGGGCCGGCGATGCCGCCGTCGCCGCGTGCGCGGTGCTGCTCGCAGAGGGCGAGAAGGATCCGACGGCGCTGCTGCGCCGCGCGACCGCCTGGTCGGCGGCGGCGGTGCTGATGCCGCTCGCCGGCGAGATCCATCCGTCCTGGCCCGAGCTCGAGGCCGCGCTCCTCGTCGACAGCCCCTCGCTGACCGCCCTGCACCGACCGGCACGGACGGAGCACTCCGCCCCGACCGACCCCCGAAAGGACCCCCGATGACCCTCGTCTCCGCCCGCGACCTCGTGCACGACGCGGCCCGCCGCGGCACCGGGATCGGCGCGTTCAACGTGATCCACCTCGAGACCGCCGAGGCGCTGGTGGCCGCGTCGGCCCAGGCCGAGCTGCCGGTCATCCTGCAGATCTCGCAGAACTGCGCCGACTACCACGGGGGGCTCGAGCCGATCGCCCTGGCCACGCTGGCCGTCGCCCGCCGCGCCGCCACCCCGGTCGCCGTGCACCTCGACCACGCCGAGCGCCCCGAGCTCGTCGACGAGGCGATCGCGCTCGGATTCGGATCCGTCATGTTCGACGGCGGCAAGCTCGAGTACGCCGAGAACGTCGCCCTCACGGCGCAGGTCGTTGAGCGCGCGCACGCCGCGGAGGTCTACGTCGAGGGCGAGCTCGGCGAGGTCGGCGGCAAGGACGGCGCGCACGCGCCGGGAGTGCGCACCGATCCGGTTGAGGCGCGCGCGTTCGTCGCGGCGACCGGCGTCGACGCGCTCGCCGTGGCCGTCGGATCCTCGCACGCGATGACCGACCGCACCGCGGCGCTCGACCTCGACCTGATCGCCCGGCTCCGGGAGGCCCTGCGCGGCGCGGGCGAAGGCGGCGCCGACGTGCCGCTCGTGCTGCACGGATCCAGCGGGGTGCCCGACGGCGCCATCGCCGCAGCGGTGCGGGCGGGCATGACGAAGATCAACGTCTCCACGCACCTGAACGGCTTCTTCACGCGCGCGATCCGAGCTCGGCTCGACGAGGATCCGCGTCTCGTCGACTCCCGCAAGTACCTCGCCCCGGCCCGCGACGCCGTGGCCGACGAGGCCGCCCGCCTGCTCCGCCTGTTCGCCGGAGTCGAGTCGTGACCGCCCCCAGGGTTTCGACGTGCGCACTTCGCTCGATCTTCGGGCGGAATGCAGCCTTCGGGCGGAATGCAGCCAGGTGCGCGCTGTGAACGGTGGATCCGGAGTCCGCGCATGAACCGCGCGAACCGGCTCACCGCGATCCTCGACCTGCTCGCCGTCCGTGGCGACGTCGCCGTGGAGGAGCTGGCCGAGCGCTTCGACGCCTCGGCGGCGACGATCCGGCGCGACCTGGACAGCCTGTCCGAGCGGCGGCTGCTCACCCGCACGCACGGCGGCGCGGTGGCCGAGTCCGTCGCGTACGAGCTGCCGATCCGCTACAAGAGCCACCAGCGCACCTCACAGAAGGAGCGCATCGCGCAGGCCGCCGCGGCGCTCGTCTCCCCCGGCTCCGTGGTCGGACTCTCCGGGGGGACGACCACCACGGCCATCGCGACGGCGCTCGCGGCCCGGGAGGATCTCGCCGAGCGCGGGCTCACCGTGGTCACGAACGCCGTGAACATCGCCGCGCAGCTCGCCACGCGGCCCGACATCAAGGTCGTCGTCACCGGCGGCGTGATCCACTCCCGCAGCTACGAGCTCGTGGGGCCGTTCGTGGAGCAGCTGCTCGCCGGCGTCACGCTGGACATCGCGTTCATCGGGGTCAATGCGATCTCGGCCGAAGGCGGGGCGTCCACGCACGATGAGCGCGAGGCGGCGGTGAACCGGATGATGGCGAGCCGCGCCCGCCGGGCGATCTGCGTCGCCGACTCGTCGAAGGTCGGCGGCTCGGCCTTCGCGGCGGTGGGCGGATCCGAGCTGTTCCCCACGCTGCTCACCGACGACGGCCTCGCGCCGGGCGATCGGAGCGCCCTGCGCGAGGCCGGTTTCGAGGTGATCCTGGCGGACTGACCGGATCCGGTCAGGGTGTCGCGCGGCGCAGCACCAGGTACGAGATCCCGGCGAGCACGGCGATCGCGACCAGCCCCCACAGTGCGAGTCCGAACGCGCCCAGGGCGGCGAGGCCCTGGCCGACCTGGGCCCACAGCTCCAGGCGGGTGAGGAGGAAGACCAGCCCGACCAGGACGAGCGCGACGCCGACGCCGACCAGGGTGACAGCGAGGGCGCCCGCCCGCTTGAAGATCGTCGCGCCGGTGAAGCCGACCAGGAACAGCAGCAGCGCGAGCACGAAGTACGACAGCCACACGGCGACCGGGCCTGCCTGCCACAGCCACGGGACGCGGAACATGTAGCCGTTCGTACCCCAGCCGTTCGTGGCCTCCTCGATCCAGCCGCCCACCACCAGCACCACGGCCAGTGCGGCGGATCCGAGGACCGCCGTCGCGAGGGTGCCGAGGAAGAAGTCGCGACGCGTCACGCTGAGCGCCTGCGAGAACGGGAACGTCAGGGTGAGCGCCTGCAGGCCCAGGGCGAAGAAGTACCACAGCAGCGCCTGGCCGGCGCCGCTGTACTTCGGCCCGGAGACCGGGATCATCGCGAAGATGAGGATCGACAGGGCGGTCGCCGAGACGAGGATGATCAGCGGGATCCACACCCACGTGTTCCGGTTGAGCATCTGCAGACGCATCATGTTCCGCACGCGTTCCATCAGCGCACCCCCTTCGATTCGGATTCCGCGGGTCTGCCGGCTGCGGGGTCGGATCCGTTCCGCTCGCGCTGGGTGAGCCGCACGACGAGCTGCTGCAGTGACACGGGGGCGAGGTCGAGCCCGGCATCGAGCACGCCCGCCCGGTCGGCGGCGTCGAGCCGGCCGAGCACGGTGACCGAGGCGACCCGGCCCAGCGCTTCGCGATGCAGCACCTCACGGCCGCCGACCCAGGCGTCCACGGCCGCGGCGTCGCCGACCACGGTGGAGGCGCGCTCCCGCACGGCGTCGGTCTCCTCATCGAGCAGGATCCGTCCGTCGTCGATCACGATCACGCGCTCGATGAGGTTCGCCACCTCGTCGATCAGGTGCGAGGACAGGATGATCGTGCGCGGGTGCTCGGCGTAGTCCGCGAGCAGCCGGTCGTAGAAGATCTGCCGGGCGACGGCGTCCAGGCCGAGGTACGGCTCGTCGAAGAAGGTGATCTCGGCGCGCGAGGCCAGTCCGATGATCACGCCGACGGCGGAGAGCTGGCCGCGGGAGAGCTTCTTGATGCGCCGCTTCATCGGCAGCTGGAACTGTGCGGCCAGGTCGTCGGCGAGCGCCTGGTTCCAGTTCGGGAAGAACAGCCGCGCCGCCCGCAACGCGTGCACGGGTGCCGCGTCATCGGGATACTTCTGGCTCTCCCGCACGAAGCACAGGCGGCTCAGCACCCGCGCGTTCTCGTAGGGGTTCTCGCCGAACACGCGGACCTCGCCCGACGTGGCGAAGTTCTGCGCGGTGAGGATCGACATCAGTGTGGTCTTGCCGGCGCCGTTGCGCCCGAGCAGGCCGTAGATCGTGTCGGCCTCGATCGAGAGCGATACCCGGTCGACGGCGAGCTTGTCGTGATAGCGCTTGGTGAGGTCCGACACCTCGATGACGGCGGTCATGCGTGGTTCCTTTCCGTGCGTGCGGTCTGCGGGCCCTCGGTCGCGCGGGTGCGCAGCAGGGCGGCGAGGTCGTCTGGGTCGAGGCCGAGCGTGCGGGCCTCGGCGAGCAGCGGGTCGATGTAGCGCTCGGCGAACGCGGCGCGGCGTTCGCGCACGAGGAGCTCGCGGGCGCCGGCGGCGACGAACATGCCGATGCCCCGGCGCTTGACGAGCACCCCCTTGTCGGTGAGCATGGCCACTCCCTTCGCGGCGGTCGCGGGGTTGATCCGGTAGAAGGCTGCGAGCTCGTTCGTCGACGGCGCCTGCGTCTCCTCGACCAGGGTGCCGTCGACGATCGATGCCTCGATCGTCTCGGCGATCTGCAGGAAGAGGGGGCGGCCTTCGTCGATCACAGGTGTCCTCGCGGCGGTCAGTTGGTTAGTTACTTGACTAAGTAACCATATCACCGGACGGATGTCAAGGGATCGCCACGAGGGTGGCGGCGGCAGACGAGAGGACCCGCCCTGATCGGATCTGATCAGGGCGGGTCCCGGTGCTGCGCGCACGCCTCGTGCGTGGCGTCGCGCGCCTACTTCTTACGCGGCCGCGGAGTGGGGTCGGCCTTCTCGCGCTTCTGCGCGCGCTTCTCCTTGAGAGTGAGTTGAGGCTTCTTCTTCTGCGTGGACATGGATACTCGCTTCCCTTCGTAGCTGGCGGGTATCCGACCGACCATAGCAAGGAACGCGGATCCGCGCGCGGAGTTCGCGGGCGGCGGAAAAATCCCGCTCATCAGCATGTCTTTTCCTGCGACGAGGCCGATCAGGGCGGGTGATGGGCGGCGCGGGCCGCGGGCCCGTCAGCGCTCCGGTGCCATCGCGAAGTCGTACCAGGAGGGGACGGGCCGATCCGGGAACACCTCGCGCCACAGTGCCGACATGCTGAGCTCGCCCTCGCGCAGGTTCGGCACCTCGAAGCGCTCCTCGAGGATCCGGCCCGCCGCGTCGCGATCGCCCGCGGCCAGGGCGGCGCGGACCGCGACGACGCGGAACCGTCCGAGGGTGCGCATCTCGTCGGGCAGCGTCTCGAGCAGCGTGCGCGCCTCCTCCGCGCGGCCGTCGGCGAGCAGCGCCTCGGCGAGCTCGAGCGCGAGCGGGGCGAGGTCGGGGGCCAGCTCGCGGGCCTCGGCGAGTCGGTGGATCCCCTCCGTCTGTGCGGCGGTGCCGCCGTCGGACTGGCGCAGGGCGATGCCGATGCCGCGCAGAGCCCAGGGGCTGCGCCGGTGCCGCAGCGAGGCCTCGTAGTGCGAGATCGCGGTGCCGTGCTCGCCGCGGGCGTGCGCTGCGACGGCGCGGTGGTAGTGCGTCAGCCAGGTCGACGGCGCCTCGGCGAGCAGGTGGTCCCACTCGTCGCCGGCGACGTACGACGCGGGGGCGTCGAGGGGATCCGGCTCCGTGACGCCGGATCCGATGCGCTCGGCGCGTCCGGCCGGGGCGTCGAGGAGGTCCGCCCAGTACGCGCCCTCCTCGCCGTCGCGCACGAACCGCACGCCGGCGGGGGCGACGAACGTCGATCCGGCGCGCGCGGCGAGCTCCTGCTCGAGCGCGCCCCAGGGCGAGCCGACGGACAGCAGTGCGTCGGGGGCGAGGTCGGCGGCGGCCGCGAGGCGGGCCGCTCCGGCGGATCCGGCGTCGTCCGCCGCCCGCAGCACCTGCGCGCCGACCTCGGCGACGGACTCGTCCCAGCCGCCGTCGAGGCGGGGGTCCGCCAGCTGCAGCGGCAGGAACGTCTCCGTCCACTCCCAGGTGGCGCCGCCGGGCATGCGCAGGTGCTCGTACTGGGTCGTGGCGAGGCCCGCCTGGATCTCGAAGTAGGCTCCGGTCTCGCCGCCGAGCCAGTCGCACCAGCGCTCGCCTCCGGGGGTGTCGCCCCAGACGAACAGCTTGCGTCCGGTGAGCGGCGCGGTCGAGACGTGCGCGAGGCCGGATCCGTCGGCATCGACGGCCGCGATCCAGGGGCGGGCCGAGGGGGCGCCGCTCTCCGTGTGCGCGGCGTCATCGAGCCCGGGCGCGAGGTCGAAGAAGTAGTCCGCGGCGGCCGGTGCGGTGGCCGGCCAGCGTGGATCCGTCTCGTTCAGGTCCACGTGACTGAGCGTGCCGTCGTAGTCGGTGAGGTAGGCGTGCGTCGCCGGTGCGAACACGCGGCTGCCGGGGGTCTGGGCGACGGCGATGTTCGTCCACCAGTACATCCCGGTCTCGCGGTCGCGCGGGTTGCGCACCCGCACCCGCACGTGCAGCGCCGCGCCCTCGAGGGTCGCGTCGATCTGCAGGATCAGTCCGCGCACGCGCTCGTACTCCCACAGGCGCAGGATCGGCTCGCCGTCGGCACCGGTGATCTCGGCGGCGTACAGCGGATCCGCGGTGAGCGGCCAGTGCCCGCGCATGCCGATGTTCCACTCCGCGCCGCCGGAGAACCAGGCGTCGCGCAGGGCGAGGTTCGCCGGCTGCAGCACGGCGTTGCGGTACACGAGGTCGCGGCCGGTGGTCTTGTCGAACAGGCGCACCAGTCGACCGCCCAGGTCGAGGGCGAACTCCGCGCGCAG
>JAFDWP010000248.1 GCA_018268435.1 Actinomycetota bacterium | reverse complement strand
GGCAGCCGAACCGCGCCGACAGCGCGCCGCGGAGCCCCTCGCTCGCCCCGAGGTTGGGCGCGGACGCGAGCCCGCCCTCCTCGGTCGGCACACCGGCGCCCCCGATCCCGATCCCGGCGATGCGGGCGCCCTCACCGACGCCCGCATCGGCCGAGTGGTCGGCCTCCCCGTCCGCGCCCTGCAGCGCGTCGACGATCTCGGCGAGCTGCGCGGCGACCGGGCGGTGCGGGTCGTTCCTCGCGTCCGCCGTGCGCCGGATGCGTCCCGCGGCGTCGACGAGGCCGGCGCGGATCTTGGATCCGCCCAGGTCGATCCCGACCCAGAGCTCCCCGGATCCGGACGTCGGGACCGGTGTCGGCGAGTGCGCCGTGCGCAGAGCCGCGCTCATCGGACCCCCTCCAGCACGCGCGCCGGGTTGACCCGGCAGAGCCGGTCCACGGCCTCGGCGCTCACGCCGCGCGCGGCGAGCATCGGCAGGAACACCGCGTCGAGGTAGGCATACCCCCAGGCGCCGTGCGTGCCGGGGTTCATCCAGAGCTCGGCGCCGGTGAGGTCCTGCGCGAGCAGGATCCGGTCCCCGTACCCCTCCGCAACCAGGGCCGCGACCATGTCGGCCCTGCCCTCGTCGGAGCGTGAGAACGCGCGCTTCGAGAACTCGCCCTCGGCGCGGTGCGCGGGCTGCGGACCGAGGAAGAAGTCCCAGCTCTGCTTGCCGACGGTGTCGACCGCGATGCCGGCGCCGCGGTCCAGGATCCGCCGGGCGGCGTCGACCTCCAGCTGGGTGTCGACGTGCCCGATCACGATCCCGGCCGGGTCGGCCCCCTCCCCGAGGAGCACGTCCAGCTGCTCCTGCGCCATGGTCCCGTGCGTGGTGTGCGTCATGATCGACAGCCCCGTCTCGCGGTGCGCACGCGCGGTCGCCCGCAGCATCCGCTCCTCGAACGGCGTGATCTCGCCGAGGCTCGTCGCCTGCTCGCCGAACACGCCCGCGCGCACCCCGCTGGATCCGATCCCGGTCACGGCATCGGCGACCAGGCGGGCGGTGAGCTCCTCGACCGACGCGGCCCTGGCCCAGTCCGGAGCGTAGGACTCCAGGTAGACCGCGGTGCCGCTGACGATGTGCATCTCCGACCGCCGGGAGATCTCCCTGAGCGCCGCAGCATTCGCCCCGGACTCGTCGCGACCGACCACGCCGTACGGGGAGAGGTCGACGACGGTGCCGAATCCGCGCTCGCGCAGCCCGGTGAGCGCGCGCACCGCGACCGCGACGGCGTCATCCGTCGCGCCGCCGCTCAGCCAGCGGCCGGGCAGCAGCGAGAGCAGGTGTTCGTGCGGCATGATCCGCCCGAGCAAGGCGCTGTCGACCTCGCCGAGGACGGTGGTGACCGTTCCCATGGGGTGTGTCCTTTCGAGTGCAGGCGCCGGTGCGCCTCAGGAGGGGTGTCGGGTCACTTGCCGGTGACGCTGGCCGGCGGCTCGGTGCCGTAGTCGGCCTTCCACCCGTCGGCGAGGTTCTTCGCGGTCACCTTCGTGGGCTCGGAGGCGACCAGCGCCGGGGCCGCCTTGCCGAGCAGCCCGGAGACGCCGGCGTCCGCGAGGCCCGTGCCGATCCCGACCGATCCGTTTCCGATCATGCCCGCCACACCGGGTCCCGTGGTCATCGCCGCGGCGAGCGCCGTGTCGATGTCGTTCGTGACGAGCTGGATGTCCGTGCGCCCCGAGGCCTTGATCGCCGCGAGCACGCCCTGCGCCGCCGTGGCCCAGGAGACGTAGATGCCCTTCAGGTTCGGGTGCTTGGCGATGAGCGCCGCGGCGACGGTCTGCGTCTCGGTCTCCTTCGCGAAGCCGGCGTCCTCGACGATGCTGATCTTCGGGTACTCGGATCCGATCCAGTCCTTGAACGCCTTGTCGCGCTGGTTGGTGAACCAGAAGTTGGCGTTGTAGCCGACGACGCCGATCTCGCCGGATCCGCCCAGTGCGTCGCCGAGCACCTCGGCGTTCGCCTTCCCCGCCTTCGCGAGGTCCTCGGTCACGATGGAGACGAACTCCTTGCCGGCGGTGTAGCCGGCCGGCGGCGTGGTCATGATGACGAGCTTGGAGCCGCCGTCGATGATGGGCTTGAACGAGGTCGCGGCCGACGTCGGGTCGACGGCGATCGCGACCACGATGCTGGGCTTGAGCGCCATCACGGTCTGGATGTTGTTGGCCTGGGTGCCGGCGTCGAAGTCGGCCTGCGTGCTCGCGACCACGGTGATGCCGAGGCGCTCGAACTCGGCCCGCGCGCCGCGCTCCACGGCCGCGACGAAGTCGCCCGCCGTGTGCCAGACGAACGCGGCGGTGAACTTTCCGGCCTTGATCTTCGCCACGTCCTCATCGCTGAGCGCGAGGTCGGAGAGCGGCCCCGGCTTCTCGCCGTTGGGGCCGGTGAACTCCAGGCTCGGCGCCGCCGCGGCCGTGGCCGGAGCGCCGGCGGAGGCGCCTCCGTTCGCGCCGCCGTTCACGGGTGCGGAGCATCCGGCGAGGACGGCGACGGCGGTGACGAAGGCCGCCGCAGCGAGCGCGACGCGACGCCGCGCAGTGAGAGTGTTCATGAAAGTCCTTCCTTGGCTTCCTGGTCGCGGGGCGGGTGGCCCGCGCATCGGTCGACGCTGACGGGGCCATTTTGATTTCATATCGCAACCAATGTCAAGCCCGGTAACGGAAAACTTGCTGGGTACGATCATCTGAAGCGGATCCGAGCCCCGATTTCGGTTCACGCTGATACGGAAAGGCAGTCGATGGTCCACGACACCCGAGAGCTGAACCGCAGCGCGGTGCTCAGCCAGCTGCTGCGGACGCGCCCCGCGAGCCGCAAGCAGATCGCGCAGGCATCCGGGATCTCACCGGCCACCGTCACCCGCGCCGTGGAGCAGCTGATCGCGGAGGGGATCGTGCACGAGAGCTCGGAGCTGATCTCCGACCAGCGCGGCCGCCGCGCCGTGCTGCTCGACGTCGTCGCGGACCGCGCGCTGGCCGTGGGCGTCGACCTCGGCGCCAGCAACACCCGCATGCTGCTCGCCGACTTCGCCGGCACCACGCTCGACCGGAACCGCACGCCCACCCCCGTGGGGGCGGATGCGGAGACGCTCGCGATGTGGCTCGTCGAGCGGATCCGGGAGCTCGCGGGCGATCGCCTCGCGCGGGTCGGGCACGTCTGCATCGGCCTTCCCGGCGCCGTACGCGACGACGGGCGCACCATCACGAACGCGCCCAACCTGGCTCAGGTCGAGGGACCCGTGTTCCTCGCCCGGGTGGAGGCCCTGCTCGGGATCGGCGTCACCGCGGACAACGACGCGAACCTGGCACTGCTGGGCGAGCAGCGTTTCGGCGCCGCACAGGGACATCCGACCTCGGTCATGATCACGGTCGGCGCGGGCCTCGGTGCGGGGATCGCGATCGACGGCACGCTGCTGCGCGGATCCAACGGGATCATCGGCGAGTTCGGCCAGCTGCCGGCCGGGCCCCTCGGCACGCGGCTGGAGCTGCTCGTGACGGGTCCGGGGCTGATGCGCCTGGCCGCCGAGGCCGGGGTCGCGATCGACTCGCCGACGGCCCTGTTCCGCCCCGATGCCCCCGAGCCGGTGCAGCGGCTGCGCTCGCACTTCGACCACGCGATGCAGATCGTGCTCACGGCGGCCGCCGTCTCGTGCGATCCGAGTGTGATCGTGCTGGGCGGCGGGATCGCCGAGTCCCTGGCGCCGCACCTCGGGCGCTACCAGGAGGCGCTGCGCGCCCAGCTGGGCAGCGATGTGCGGATCCTCGCGACCGCGCTCGGGGAGTTCGGCGGCGCCCTCGGCGGCGCCGTCGCCGCGCTGCACCGGCTGTATCTGGAGATCGGCGTGGACGCGACCGCGCTCGGCGAGATCCCGCATCCGGCCCGGCCGGAGGGCCGCTGACCGGACGGTAGACTGGTCGCGTTCCTGCCCGCGACTTTCCGGCACCTCGACTCGTCGCTGCGCTCCTCGCTCAACAACCGGTCGGCGCGATCGCGCCGCGCGATCACCAAAGGATTCCAGGTATGCCCACCATCGTCGTCGACGTCATGCCCAAGTCCGAACTGCTCGACCCGCAGGGCAAGGCCGTCACCGGGGCGTTCGCCCGCACCGGCGTCACCGCGTTCAGCGACGTCCGCATCGGCAAGCGCTTCGAGCTCACCGTCGACGGCGAGATCACCGACGCCGTGCTGGCCGAGGCCCGCCGCGTCGCCGACGAGGTGCTCTCCAACTCCGTGATCGAGGACGTCGTCGCGATCTCGGTGGACGGCGTCGAGGTCGCCGAATGACCGTCCGCATCGGGGTCGTCACCTTCCCGGGATCCCTCGACGACCGCGACGCCCAGCGCGCGGTGCGCATCGCCGGCGCCGAGCCGGTCGCGCTCTGGCACGGCGCGCACGACCTCGAGGGCGTGGACGCGGTGATCCTGCCGGGCGGCTTCAGCTACGGCGACTACCTGCGCTCGGGCGCCATCGCGGCGCTCTCGCCGATCATGACCGAGATCAAGGACGCGGCCGGCCGCGGCATGCCCATCCTCGGCATCTGCAACGGCTTCCAGATGCTCGTCGAGGCGCACCTGCTGCCCGGCGGCCTGATCCGCAACGACCACCAGCACTTCGTGCGCCGCGACCAGAAGCTCACGGTCGAGAACGCCGGCACCGCGTGGACGCGCGACTTCACCGAGGGCCAGGAGATCATCATCCCGCTGAAGAACGCCGAGGGCGGCTACATCGCCTCCGACGAGACGCTGGACCGCATCGAGGGCGAGGGCCTGGTCGCCTTCCGCTATGCCGGGGTGAACCCGAACGGATCCCTCCGCGACATCGCCGGGCTGACCAACCCGGCGGGCAACGTGGTCGGCCTCATGCCGCACCCCGAGCACGCCACCGAGCCCGGCTTCGGCCCCGACACCGCCGTCGCCATGCGCAGCGGCGTCGACGGCCTGCCGTTCTTCACGAGCGCGATCGCCGCCGTCGCGGCCCTCGCCGCCTGACCCCCCAACGCCCCCACCCCCACCCCACTTCCGAGTCGTCCCCCTCAGCGCGGTCCCTGGGTCGCGCTGAGGGGGACGACTCCGTTGTGGGAGGGGTTGTGGGGGCGGGGAGGCGGGATTAGCGTCGTACACGTCCGTCGCGGGCGGAGGGTCGCGAGGCGGATCGGCGCGGGGCAGCGAGCCCGGCGGAGCGGAGGAGCGCATGGGGCGGTTCGTGTACTGGATGAACGTCTCCCTGGATCTGCGGATCGAGGCCGCACCCCACGAGGACGGCGGCGGCGACTGGATGCGGATCCGCGAGCCGCTGCATCGCGAGTTCAACCGGCGGGCCGCCGAGATGACGCTCATGGTGCAGGGTCGGCGCGTGTTCGAGATCATGGAGGCGTACTGGCCCGCGGCGCGCGACGACGCCTCCCTGCCCGCGTACCTGCAGGAGTACGGCGCGATCTGGACGGACACCCCGAAGATCCTGGTCTCCCGCACGCGCACCGAGGCGCCCTACAACACCCGGGTCATCGGCGACGATGCGATCGCCCGGCTTGCCGAGGTGCGGGCGACGACCGACGGCGCGATCGGCGTCGGCGGGGCGACGCTGGCGACCGCGCTGCGGCGAGCGGGGCTGCTCGACGAGCTGCTGCTGTTCACACATCCGGCGATCCTCGGATCCGGACGGCCGCTGTTCGACCCACCGCCCGACGGGCAGACCGACGCCCCGGTGCACCTGGACCTGCTCGAGCAGGCCGCCTTCGACGAGGGCGTCACGATGCACCGCTACGCCGTGCGGGACTGAGGCCGGTCCCTTCGAGAGCCTCAGGGACCGAGGGTCGGCCTCAGGGACCGAGGGTCACCAGGGGCTGGGCTCGTAGTCCTTGAGGAACACGCCGTGGATGTCCTCGCCGGCCTCGCCGCGCACGATCGGGTCGTACACGCGCGCGGCGCCGTCGACCAGGTCGAGCGGGGCGTGGAAGCCCTCCTCGGCGAGGCGCACCTTCGTGTAGTGCGGGCGCTCGTCGGTGATCCAGCCGGTGTCGACCGCGGTCATCAGGATCCCGTCGGTCTCCAGCATCTCCCCGGCGCTGGTGCG
>JAFDWP010000247.1 GCA_018268435.1 Actinomycetota bacterium | reverse complement strand
GCCATCAGCAATCCGACCACCACACCCACCTTCGTGTCGTCAGACGGCTGTGGCACCACCGGAAACGGAGGCGGCTGTGCGAACCTGAAGAAGGCGCCGCAGATCCCGTTCGAGCTCAAGAACACCACCGCGCAGACCTTGTGGTTCCAAGTCACAGGTGTGAAGATCTGGCAGGGCGCGACGCCCCCGGCGAACTGGTCCACGGCATTCGGCACGGATTACCGGCTGTTCACCCAGAACCCGGGGTCGACGAGCGACTGCACCCCCGAGGTCACGAGCACCCTGACGTGCGGCGATGATGACATCGTGTACGCCAGTGTCCAGGTGCAGCCGGGGCACACGCTCTCGCTCTGGCTCGTCGGTCCGGCTCAGGGTGCGGCCAGCGCGTTCACCATGTCCCTGCTTTCGCGGTGGGTGGATAACACATGCGCGGTCGTCGTTCCGGAGGTCCAGTCGGATTCGTTGCAGATCGACCCGAGCGCCAACTGCTAGTAGGTTCAACGCAGTCGATCGAGGACCGACAGGCGGTCACACCCGTCCGTCAGGAGCGCACCACCAAGTCGCGCTGCTCCAAGCCGTCGAGGAATCCCTGCAGTCCCTGCTCGCCGAAGTCGATCGTGGCGCCGAGTTCTGCGACCTCAGCGCGGATGCTCTCGACCGTGCCGATGCCGTCGGCGATGAGTACCCACACCAGCCATGCCGCGTCGCGCAGTTCGTACAGTTCTTCGGTGTCGAGGCGCGCGATCCAGACAGCGCTCTCTTCGCGGCCACCGTCAGCGCCGTCGACCCACGCGATCTCGGGGGCGATCGCATAGCGGACGGTCACGGGCGGCTTCCTCGGCAAGCCGTGCGGCGCAACGGACAAGCGAGCCGGGTGCGCGCCGGGGCGGAGTCCAGGGAGAGGCGCGTGCGCATGCCCTCTACCCTAGAGGAGTGCAGCAGATGACGACCCAGGAGGGTGTGATGCCCATCAGCAGGTGGGCCGAGGAGACCTCGGTCGTCCTCCGTCTGTTCGGCGAACGCTGGCTGATCGACCTCTCCGGCTATGCGGATCCGCACGCGCACCTCGCTCGCCTGAGGGAGCTGTGGAAGCGGTCGGTCGACGATTCTGCCGGCCCCGTCGACGTTCGGTTCCGGCCTGCACCCAGCCCGGGTGCGTCGGCGACCGTACTCACGCCGTGGGTTCCGGATGAATCCGATGGGTCCTTCCCCTATGCCTTCTCGCGCGCGGTCACGCAAGCCGCGATCGACCGCCATGCCGGATCCGCGCTGCTGTTCCATGCCGCTGGTCTCACGTCGGCAGACGGTCAGCGGGGCGTCGTGCTTGTCGCAGCATCTGGTACCGGCAAGAGCACCGCGGCCTCCCGGCTCGGACAACACCTCGGATACCTGAGCGATGAACTGGTCATGCTTGACGCCCAGCAGCGTCTGCAGGGACTCCCCAAGCCACTGTCGATCGTGGTGCCCGGCTTCCCCGGTTCCAAAGACGAGTTGTCCCCGGATGAGCTGGGACTCGGCCCGACACCGGGAGCGCCCCCTCTGCTCTCCGCGCTGGTCTGTCTGTCCCGTTCCCCCGATGCGGGGGCGCCGCACCTGCAGGCGATCACGATGCACGACCTGATTGCCGAGACGGTGTCGCAGACGTCCTCACTGTGGCGCGTCGATCATCCTCTCCAGCAACTCGCGCTGGCGGCGGAGAAGGCCGGTGGACCCTATCGGCTGCACTATTCCGAGATCGCCGAAGCGGAGCCCCTGCTGCTGGAGCTGTTCGACCGGCCCGATGCAGGCGCGAGAGCGTGGGTCGCTCATACGCCAGGCGAGAACCAGAGATGGACCGCGCGCGATCCCGGTGCCGTCGGGGACGCACAAGGGCTCGACGGTGTGTACGTCGTCAGGGCTCCCTGGACAGACGCGATCGAGCACGACGGGGAGGTCTCAATCCTTGCCGGGCAGAATTTCACGCGAATCGCCGGAATCGCCGCCACCATCTGGTTGAGCAGTGCCGTCGCGACCGGTTTCACTGAACTGCTGACTGAGCTGACGAGGGAGCACGGCGAGCACTCTGCGGCGGCAGAGCTACTCCGGGCTGCGCTGATCGAACTCGCGAATCGTGGAGTGATCCGATTCGTGGCCGACGCTGACTAAGGACGTCTTCGCGAGAACATCGCAACCGCCGAGGTGAGTGCTTTGCGTATGCGAGATCGCTGTTCCACGCGGATCTCGTGCCGACTCGGTTCGTGCCCGAGGTCCATCCGCAGCCGCGTCCGGTTGACACGTGTGGCCTGGGCGAGCAGGCGAAAGCGTTCGCGCGGCCCTGATGCGGCGCGGATGCGCACCATCCATTCGTTGAGGCGATTGTCCTCGGGCTGCGACCAGTGCCGCCAGAGCGCGTACTCACGAGCATCACGATGCGCGTCGAGCTCGCCGAGGCCTGCGGCGAAAGCAACCTCGGCGCCGAGGTCAGAGGCCAGTGCTCGTGCCTTCGCCCGGAGCACGTCGTCGGCCTCTTGCCAGGTCTCGGGGAGATCGGTGCCGTGCGAGCGGGCGACGTGCAGGACTTGGATGAGCACCTGGGCATGGGGGGCGAGGGTGGCGCAGGGTCGGTGGGCGATGGCGATCTGCTGCCGCTCCTCCCACAGCCGATCGAAGACCGCGACCGGATCTCTGCGGAAACCGGGGAAGGAACGATGCACGTCGACAAGCGACCAGGTCGGGTTGCTGAAGTTCGCCGCGTGGGCGAAAGGGGAACCCTCGTCGAAACCGGCGTACAAGGTCCAGCCGCTATCCTCGAGAGCGGCCACGAAACGGTCCACGTGCGAAGGGCGCACCAGCACATCGGCGTCGGTGGAGTTGTGCACGCGCGAACGTAGCGCGGCATCTGTCGGACCCTTGATGTGCAGAACATCCGCCTGAGCGCGATCCGCGACCGACTGCACAGCAGTGTGCGTGAGGTGCACGAGTGCCCAGGTCGGGATCTGCGGCGTGACCTCCATGGGATCGAGTATCGCAGACGGAGCAGAGCCGGGTGCAGGAACAGGATGCGATGGTTCGCAGAACCGCGCGCCTGCGGGATGATAGTAGGGTCCGTGGGGAAGAGCGGACGTCGGAGCAGGCATGCGCCGACGTCACGTTCGCCGTGTGTGTGGGGGATGGGTATGGCTGGTGTTCGACGCTCACGAGCGCATTCGTCGGACTCCCGACCCCGGACGCGGGACGCCGCGCCGCCTGTCCCCGTGTACGTCGATTCTCGTTGGACCGGACAACACGGGATTGGTCGCTACGCAAACGAAGTGCTCTCCCGACTGAGTGTCGGGTGGACACCGCTGCCGATCGACGGTGACCCGGCAGGCCCGTCGGGAATGATGCGAGGCATCCCCGCGCAAGCTCGCGCAGGCCTGGTCTATTCGCCCGGCTACAATGTGGTCCTGCGCGCTCGCCGGCAGGTCGTGACGGTTCACGATCTCATCCACCTTCGCGATGGTGCGGCCCTGCGGTATCGCGCCTACTATGAGGGGGTCTTGCGGCCGCGTATCCGTCGTGACGGTACCGTGATCACGGTCTCAGAGACATCGCGCGCGGCGATTGCAGGATGGCTTCGGGACGACCGGGTACGGATTGTGAACGCCGGCAACGGCTGCTCAGCAGCGTTCCGACCCGACGGTCCGCACGCAGCGGCGGAAGAGCCCTATGTGCTCTATGTCGGCAACCTGCGCGCGCACAAGAACGTCGATGTCCTGCTCGATGCCTTGGCGGTCTGCCGGGGGGCGCGACTGCGCATGGTGGTCCCTCGTGCGGAGTCGGATGATGCGCGCGGTCGCATCGCCGCTCGAGACCTCGGCCCCCGGGTGGAGGTGCTCTGCGCGCTTGACGACGATGATCTCGCACGCCAGTACCGAGGTGCGGTGGCCACGGTGCTTCCGACGGTGTACGAGGGGTTCGGCCTGCCCGCACTGGAGAGCATCCGGTGCGGGACCCCGGTCGTGCACTGGTCGGGCTGTGAGGCGGTTTCGGAGACCGTTGGTTCACGGGGAATCGCCGTGTCCTCGGCGACCGACGCCGCCGACTGGAGCGATGCCATCGCATCGATGATCGCGTCCCCCCAGCGTGTTGCCGCGCCGCTGGATGATGAGTTCAGCTGGGACCGCACCGCGTCCATCGTGTCGGGTGTGCTCTCTGAGCTGACGGATTCGGACATCGCCGCGAACGGCAGGTCCGGTCGATGACGCCGCAAGACGAGGGCCGCCCCAAAGATGCACTGGTGGCGAGCGTCGTGATCCCCGTCCGCAACGGCGCATCGACCATCGAGCGTCAGTTGCGGGCACTCGACCTACAGGAGGATGCGGACTTCGCGTGGGAGGTCGTCGTCTCCGACAACGGATCGACGGATGCCACGCGTGCGGTCGTAGAACGGGTTTCGGCGGAGTTGAGCGTGCCGGTGCGGGTGATCGATTCTCACCAGCACCCAGGACTGTCGTACGCGCGGAACACCGGCGTGCGACATGCTGCGGGCGCGGTGGTTCTCTTCTGCGACAGCGACGACATCGTCCGCCCTCGCTGGCTGGCATCCGCGGTGAGAGGCCTCACTGACGCCGATATCGTGAGCGGCGGAATCTACCCCTTCACGTCTTCGAATCGACTGGGGCTTGAAGAGCCCAGGGGGCTCATCTCAGCGAGCTTCGGGCCCGCCATTCTTGGCTGCAACTTCGCCATGCGCCGTGCGACTTACGTGTCGCTCGGTGGCTGTGATGAGTCGCTTCCGCCGTACGGTTGCGAAGATGCCGAGCTCTCCATCCGCGCGAACAAGTCTTCGATGCGAATCCAGGAGGTGGATGGGATGGCCATCGATTTCCGCCGTACCGTGGGCGCCTGGGCGAATCTGCGCAAGGCGTACTACTCGGGGATCGCCGAATCCATCGTTTTCGCACGGCACGCAGACCTGTATCCCCAGCAGTCCGGTCTGGGGCCGGCGCTGCGTCGTTTCGGCCAGGTTCCGGTCGACCTGGTCCGCAGGTTACGATCGGATTGGCGGATGAGTGTCCGCTCATCATCTAGGCGCTTCGTCGCGGCCGTGGGCTTCTTCGCCGGAACACTGTGGTTTGTGACGTCAGGGACGCTCCGACCGCCCCTCCTGATGGGAGTTTCGGAGTGACCTTCCCGGCCGAAAGTCGAACGGCGTCTCGTCTGCCCGTGGCAGTCTCAGCGACCCTCGCGTTGGCCTCTGCACCGACGAGATTCACGTGGCGTGATGTGCGGCTCTATGAGGTCGTGCTGGGTGCCTCAGTCGCCTTCTGGCGTTACCCGGTCGTGGCGGGGATCCCCGGTGAGATCATCGTGATGATCATCGTGATCGGATTTGGCATGTTCACCCGACCCCGAGGGCGGGCGTCGGTAGCCCCGGTGATCGTGGCAGTGGTGTACGCGGCGATGATCTTCGCGGTTGTGCTCGTCTCGGTGGGGGCGGGAGCCGACTGGCAACAACGTGCTCTCCGCATGGTGTTGTTGGGCGCGTTCGGTCTCACGATCGCGGTGGGACGCTTGGACTGGCGGTCCTTCGTCACTGGCACGATCATCGGTCTTGTGGTGAACGCCGTCGCCTTCTACGCTCATCTCACGCCGAACGAGTATCCTCCGTTCCTCACCGGCTGGCTGGGAGACAAGAATGTGGCGGGGCTCTATTACGCCGCGATCGGCCTGCTCGCGCTCGGTCTGTTCCAAAGGACGTGGACCAGGGTCCTCATCATCGCGATGTTCGGCGCCCTGCTCTGGTGCACGGGATCTCGAACCTCGTTGGCCGGATACGTCGTCGCGCTCGCCTGGTGGGCGATCCGCAATCGCGCCCCGCTGCTCGTGCGCTTGGGTGCCTTCCTCGCCGGAATCCAGCTGCTCATCTGGTTCGAGGCCGAGTTCTCCCAAACCGGACCGTTCGCCGACCGGGAGGGCACCGACCTGTTCCGCAGCATCATCCATGCGGCGGAACGGGCAAAGGTCGCGGCGACTCCTTGGACGGGGCAGGGCTTGAATGCGGCCTGGGTGGACATCCCGAAGCATCCGCACATGTGGTTCCACGACTCGTACGCAGCCCTCTACGTCGAGGGCGGGTTCATGATGCTGATCGTCATGCTGACTCTGGTGGTCGTCGTGGGGATGGGGCTGCTGAGCGGGCATCGAATCGTCAGCCCGGGCCTCCGCGCGGCGGAGGGCGCCTTGATCGTGGTGCTGGTCGCGGCGTGGCAGCTCGGCGAGGTCTTCTTCACGTCGGCTGCGTTCCTCGCTCTCGGCATCGCCTGGTATGAGCGGTTCTGCGCCCCGCGCGAACGGGTCGCGCGGACAGTCGAATGAAGGTGCTCGTCGTCAGCCCCGTCTTCCACGGGTACTGGGAGGCGATCGTCGGAGCTCTCCGTGTTCATGGCCATGATGTGGTCGGGCACTGCTACGACGCGGACCCGGCATGGACGCGGAGGTTCGCCAACGCGCTCTCCTACCGGGTGCCTGCCGTGCGCGCGTCGGTCGAGCGCCATGCCACTGCTCGTGCGATCTCCGCGCTCCGTGAAACACGCCCAGACGCGGTACTGGTCGTACGAGGCGACAGCCTCGGCGCGGAGTGGTGGGATGCGTGCGTGCGCTCCTCCGCGAAGATCTCGGTGTGGCTCTACGACGAGCTGGATCGCATGCGGTACGAGACCTCGACACTCGAGGCCGCAGAGGATGTCTTCAGCTACAGTCCGAGAGATGTCGAGGCTCTGCGTGGCCGAGGCCTGTCGGCCCGGCTGCTGCCCGATGGATTCGACTCGCTTCTGCGCTTCACGCCACGGCGGAGCGCCGCGGTGAGCTTCGTGGGGGCGCGGTACCGGCCGCGCGAGACCAGCCTGGCGGCGCTTGTCGCCGCGGGCGTCCCCGTCGAGGCCTACGGGCGTGAGTGGTCGCGGCACCCCTGGGACGTGCTGCGCACCAGACGATGGCGTTCCGCCCCGCTGCCGAGTCACCGAGATCTGCCACGCGCCGACTATTACGGCGTGATGGCCGGGTCGCTCGCCACGATCAACATCCACGGTGAGGCGCACGACGGGCTGTCGATGCGCACATATGAGGCGCCGGGCGTGGGTGCGCTGCAATTGATCGACAGGCCCGAGGTCGCGGAGTTCTACGACGTCGGCACGGAGGTGATCGTCTTTCGGAGCGATGAAGAGCTCGTCGAACACGCGGAGCGTGCTCGACGTGACCCGGCGTGGGCAGAGCGCATCCGCGAGGCTGGGCGAGCACGTACGCTGGCCCAGCACACTCTGATCCACAGGATGGACGAGGTGCAGCAACAATGGAGATGAGGTCGAAGACGTGAATTTGGCCCGGTTGCTCGTGGAGAAACGCGCAGGCGTGAGGTACCACCTCGCCCGGATCGGTATGCCGATCATGCGAGCGGCGTTCGGTGCGATCGGACGCGGAACGGTCATCGTCCGGCCGCTCTTCCTGCAGGGGGTGGACCGCATCCGCATCGGGGACGGAGTCATCGTGCGCGACGGATCGTGGCTGGCGTGCGAGGGCTCTGATGCGCGACTCTCCATCGGGTCGAACACGTACATCGGGCACCGGGCCCACCTGCATTCGATCGATCCGGTCAGCATCGGGGCAGGCTGCGTGATCGCTGACAACGTGTTCGTCGCAAGCACGGATCATGGGCGCGTTGACCGACATTCGGCTGTGGGCACGGGTTCGATCACCATCGGCGATGACGTGTTCCTCGGACAGAACGCCGTCGTTCTCGGTGGCGTGAGTATCGGGAACGGTGCGACGGTCGCGGCAGGCGCGGTCGTTACCCGTGACGTGGCGCCCGGCACGATCGTCGCCGGTGTGCCGGCTCGGCCGCTGCACGGGTCATTGTGACGGCCCCCGGTGTGGACGGGATTGCTTTCCCCGACGATCTGGACGCGTGGCGTCGCTGGTCCTCCAGGCAGCGCCGCTTCCAGCGCACGGCGGCGCGCGTTCGTGCCGTCCTCAACGGGCGGTCGGAGGCGGCAGTTCCACGAGCGCAGCTGCTTCTTCCCGCAGATGAGCCGGACGTCCTCGTCATCATCGACGTGTGGTCGCCGAGCTGCGAGGCTGCGGTCGGTGAACCGCTGCGATTTCTCGACCCCCGACGGACGGCAGTGCTCACGAGAATCCCGGCTGTCGTGGCGGCTTATGCGCCGGGGCGGCATGCCACCGACTTCTCCGACACCGAGCGGATCCCTCGCTCCGTGCGCGAGGTCGTCACACTGGGAGCGTTCAACGAACTGGCCGGGACGGTGGAACCGTGGGCCCGGCGAAACGATGCCCGCTTCGGTGTCGTCCAGCACGGCGCGTTGACCCCGTGGACACCACCGTTGACGGACGGAACGCATCTGTTCGCGTGGTCAGACGACGATGCCGCGTACTGGGCTTCGGGGAGGCGCACGATCACCGCGCAGACGGTCGGGTCGCAACTGCTGTGGTCCGCCGGGTCCGACAGCGCCCACCAGCTCACCGATGATCGTCCGGTGATGCTGGGGCAGTTGCACGGCATCGAGTTGCCCGCCGCCCAGCTGCAGCGGGTGTACACCGCGTTCTGCACGGAGGTCGGTGCCGACTACAGGCCGCACCCGAACGAGTACAACGCACTGTCGCGCCTCCGGCATCGCGCCATGCGTCACGCGGGGGTGCAGTTCGACACTTCCTCTGCGCCGATCCCTGAGCTGACGCGCCCGGTGGTCTCCGTTTTCTCCACGGGGACCATCGAAGCCGCGCAGCGCGGCATTCCGGCATTCGTGCACCACCCCGAGCCGCCCCCCTGGCTGAGCGCATTCTGGCGCCGCTACAGACTCTCTCGGTTCGGCGGACCGCCGTCCGCGCCCATGGAGCAGCCCGAGAACGAGCCGGCGCGTTCGATTGCCGAAGCGGTTCAGCCATGAGTGGGAACGACAACGCGCCGGACGTGTCGGTCATCGTGCCGTGCCGTGACAGCACACGCACCCTCGGTCTCCAACTCGAGGCGCTGTCCCAGCAGGTGGATGCGCCATCCTTCGAGGTCATCATCGCGGACAACGGGTCATCAGATCGGCTAGAGGAATTCCTTCGCTCCTGGCAGAGCAAGCTTCGGCTGACTGTCGTCGATGCGTCGGCCCGACCGGGTGCCGCCTACGCCCGCAACGTAGGCATGTCCGTGGCTCGCGCCGGCAAGCTGCTGTTCTGCGACTCGGACGATGTGGTTGCGCGAGATTGGGTGGCGTGTGGGGATCGCGCCTTGGACGCCGTCGACGTCTTCAGTGGCCCGGGTGCCCGGATCGTCGACGACGCGATCGGCGCAGACCTCGGTGCGCTGTGGGGTCGCCTCGACGCGGCGATCCCCCCGGGGGAACCGGTGCGCCCCGGCGACTGGACACCGTGGCCGATCATTCTGGGTGGCAATTCCGGGATGCGCCGTGAGGTGGCCTGGGCGGTCGGTGGCTACGACGCCGCCCTCCCGGGATCCGTGGAGGACAACGACCTCGCGATCCGGCTGCAGAACGCGGGATACACGATCGCCGCCGCGCCAGGGGTGCGCATCCTCTACCGTGCGCGCACGGGCACTGCGCAGGCATTCCGGAGCGCTCGGCGCAGCGGTATCGCCCACGTTGCCCTGTGCCGACGCCATGACATCGTCCGCCGATCCCCGGTGCTGACCGGGAGACAGTGGGTAGCGGAGCCCCTGCGTGTGCTCGGGAGCGGGCTGAAGATGCTGGTCCGGCCTGATCGGCGTGACGTGGACGGGCTCGCCGCGCGCGCAGGGCTCTCGGTGGGCATCTACACGGGCTGGATGAGAGGGATCCTGGGCCGCGACCGGGTCATTCCGGCTGTCGCCGCCGGACTGTGTCTGCAGGTTTCCGACGAGATGCTGGAGCGTCCGGTGCTCCTGCTGTCTCCGCACCTTGACGATGCGCTCTTCAGCGCCTCGGAACTGGTCCGCCGCGGCCGGCCCGATGTCTGGACGGTCTTCGCCGGTGAGCCGGAGCCGGCTGTCGTCACCGAGTGGGATCGTGCGTGCGGATTCGTCGATTCTCGTGACGCGCTGTCCACACGGCGGCGGGAGGATGCCGCTGCGTTCGAGGGTTCTCCGGCGCGAATACGTCAACTCGGATACCTCGATGGGGTGTACACGACGTCCGAGCGTCGGCACCAGGACCTGGCCTCGCTCGTCGATGACGTCGCAGCGTGGATCTCCGAACACGAGGACGATGCTCCGATCATCGTCCTCCCGGCGGGCGCGGGGGTGCCCGTCGGGAACGCGCATCCGACGAGCACTGCTACGCAGAGGCCGCTCCTCGCAGGGGCGGAGCGCGGCGCCCTTGCGCCGATGATCGCGCAGGCACGCGCGCTCAAACATCGTCTCTACCTGTGGCGACGACGGCGCGCACAGGCGCGTGGTCTGGCAGTGAACAACGACCACCTGGCTGTTCGGGACGCCGTCGGAGACGCGTTCGCGAGGGATTCGCGAGTCACGCTTGCGTTGATGGAGGACCTACCCTATCTGTGGTGGCATCCGGGTGACATGGCGGCGGCGGTGGTCGCGGCGCGATGGGGGCGCTCGAGCACGGTCATGGCCAACATCGTCGATCGAGAGTGGAAGCACCAGCGAATCGGGCGCTATGAGTCTCAGATCGAGGTGATGGACCGAGATGCGGGCCGCCTCATGCGCGCTGACTCTTTGCCGCCCGCGGAGCGTCTGTGGATCCTGCCGCCGACGGATCATTAGTGGCGAGCATCCTTCCACCGCGGAAGGGGACGGCGGCTTCCGAGGCTAGCTGCACGGACAGGCACCGGAGCGGCCGGTTGCACTGGGTATCATCGTCTCGGGGAATGCAGGCAGTGCGCTCGCACGCGGCCACGGGCGACGGACGCCTGGCTCTTTGATTTGGGGGGACCCGGCAGATGACAGTTCTTGACTTCTTCGTGCTGACGAGGCGCGGGTGGAAGATCATCGTGCTGACGATCGTCGTCGGCACCCTCGCCGGCGCAGCGTACGGGTTCTTCGCTCCCAAGACCTATGAGGCGCAGTCTTCCGGGTTCATCGCGAGCCAGGGAGCGACCGTCTTCGCCGGCTCCGACGCCGCCACTTCGAAGGCCGGCTCCTACCTGCCCCTGATCAACAGCCGACAGGTGAGAGATGCGATCGTCAAGGAGACCGGCGCCGACCCGGCGAGCCTGGAGGGGTCGCTCAGTGCGAGCCTGGTGCCCGGATCGACCCTGATCCAGGTCACGGCGACCTCCGGTTCGGCGAAGAACGCGCAGCAGCTGGCGAACGGCGCACTGCACGCGCTTGCGACGGTCGTCGGTGATATCGAGGCGAAGACGCAGGACGATGGCTCCGCGATCCAGATCGTTCCGATGGACGATGCCGTCGTTCCCTCCTCGCCGAAGACGCCGAACCTCAAGCTCGCGATCCTCATCGGTGCGATCGCCGGGCTCCTTCTCGGGTACGCGTGGCTTCTGCTGCGCCGTGCCTTGGATGTGAGCGTGCGAGCAGATACCGACATGCGCGAGCTCATGGGCAGCGGTGTTCTGGCGCGAGTGCCGAAGCTCGGCCGCAATGGCACCCCCGGTGGCGACACGCGCCCCGAGATCATCGCGAACGAAGCCTTCCGACAGCTGCGCACCGGGTTGCGCTTCTCAAGCGTCGACTCCGAGGTGCGCGTCGTGATGGTCACCAGCGCCAGCCAGGGCGAGGGCAAGTCGATGACGGCCGCTTCTCTCGCACGCGTGATCGCCGAGTCCGGCCAACGGACTCTGCTCATCGACGGCGATCTGCGTCGCCCCAAGGTGGCGCGCAACTTCGACATCGACGGCACGATCGGGCTCAGTGAGGTGCTCAGCGGTCAGGTCGCAGTTCGCAACGCGATCCAGCCCACCAAGGACCCGAATCTGTTCGTGCTTCCGGCGGGCGGGACACCGCCGAACCCTTCGGAGATGCTCGGCTCCGTGGCGCTCAACAAGCTCCTGCAGGAGTTCCGCAAGGACTTCTTCATCATCATCGACGCACCGCCCGTGCTCCCCGTCACAGATGCCACGGTGGTCAGTACCCTCGTCGACGGTGCCGTGTTCGTGCTTGCGGTCGGGCGCACGCGCAAGGCAGCCGGGGCCGCCGCGCGCGCCCAACTCGACCAGGTGCACGCACGCATCCTCGGAGTCGTCTTGAACATGGTTCCGCTGAAGGGTGCCGACAGCGGAGGCTACGGGTACTACCGCCAGAACAACGGCTACTACGCGAATCCCGTGAACAGGAACAAGCGCGAGAGCGGTGAGCGGCGGAGCACTGCGCAGGGCCCTGCGCTCGTGCCGAACCTGCCGAGCACGCGAACAGCTGCCCCAGCCCCGGCGAAGCCTTCTGCTCGACCTCAGGAGCACGGGGTTCGTCGGACGCAGCCCGACCCCTCCGTCCCGTCTGCGGAAGCAGGTGCCGAGCTGCCGCCACTGCGGCGCAGTTCGCGCCCCTGACCGGATGATTGCGGTGGTGGCGGCCGACGTCGAGCCGGCGAAGGCGATTGCTGACGCCGTCCTCGCCATCGTTGGAGGAGCTCATGACGATACTCTGCGTGATTCCCGTGCGCGGCGGCTCCAAGGGAATCCCTGGCAAGAACGCCCGGGTCGTCGCGGGCAAGCCGCTCGTCGTGTGGAGCATCGAGCAGGCGCTCGCCGCAGGGCTCGACGTGCTTGTGTCGACAGATGATGCGGCTCTCGCAGAGATCGCCCGCGCAGCCGGCGCCGAAGTGCCGTTCCTGCGGCCGGCCGAGCTCGCCCAGGACACCACTCAGACCGAGCCCGTGATCCTGCATGCGATCGCGCACCGCGCGGCCGAGGGGCGCCGTCCCGACGCGGTGATGCTGCTGCAGGCCACGTCGCCGGTGCGGCTGCCGGGCACGGTCGCCCGCGCCGTGCGTGAGTTCGCCGCAACAGGGGTGGACAGCCTGGTCGGAGTCGTCGCGCAGACGCCGTTCTTCTGGCATCCCGCCGACGACAGCAGCGGCAGCGCGACGGCGGAATACGATCCGGCGGCCCGACCGCGAAGGCAGGACCTGACCCGCGGGGACTACTTCTACAAGGAGACGGGTTCGCTGTACCTCACCCGCACGGAGATCTACGAGACGGTGTACAACCGCATCGGCGGGCGCGTGGGGCTGTTCGTGATGGACGAAGCTGAGGGCGTCGACATCGACACTCTTGTAGATTTGAAGATTGCGGAGCAGATTCTGGGGGATCTGCATGAGGCAGACGCCGCAGATCTCGAAGCGTCCGACTCCGCGACGACAGGTGCCCTTCGACAGGCTCGGGGACCGGAACAGACTGGCGACTATCAATGATCATCGAGCGTGACCTCGCGCCCTACATCGTCTTCGGTGAAGACCCCGTGCTCGTTGGGCTCGGCAAGATCAACGCGAACAAGCAGCGCATCGTGTTCTGCGTCGATGAGCATGGCATCCTGCAGGGGGCCCTCTCGGATGGCGACTTCCGCCGATGGATCATCCAGAACCCGACTGCCTCTCTCGACGTATCGTGCGCGACCGTGGCGAACCGCGGCGTGCAGACCGCCCGGCACACCGCGACGCCCGCCGAGATCGCCCCTCTGCTCGGCCGCGGCGGCGTGCACCATGTGCCGCTCGTCGACGATCGCGGGCATCTGTGGGCGATCGCCCTCGACGAGACCGGGACGCTCCGTATCGGATCCCACGAGATCGGCGACGGTCACCCGGCGTTCGTGATCGCGGAGGTCGGCAACAACCACAACGGATCCGTCGACCTCGCCAAGACGCTCGTCGACCTCGCGGTCGAGTCGAACGCCGACGCCGTGAAATTCCAGTTGCGGGATATGGACGCGCTGTACCGCCAGCGCGGGGCAGCGACCGGGGGAGAGGACCTGGGCGTGCAGTACACGCTCGACCTGCTGCGCCGGTTCTCGTTGCCCGCCGAGCAGCTGTTCGAGGTGTTCGACCACGCTCGCGACGCCGGTATCGACGTGATGTGCACGCCGTGGGATGCACCGAGTGTGCAGGCGCTCGCTGACTACGGCATCCCCGCGCTGAAGATCGCCTCCGCAGACCTCACCAACCATGAGCTCATCGCCGACGCGGCCGGCAAGGGCCTGCCGCTCGTGCTCAGCACCGGCATGTCGCGTGAGAGCGAGATCCTCGAGACGGTCGGCCTGCTGCGCGGGATCGGGGCGCCGTTCGCGCTCCTGCACTGCCAGTCGACCTACCCTGCGCCCTACAAGGACCTGAACCTGCGCTATCTCGACCGCCTCGCCGAGATCGGGCAGTGCGTTGTCGGCTACTCCGGGCATGAGCGCGGGTGGCATGTGCCGGTCGCCGCGGTCGCCCGAGGGGCGCACATCATCGAGAAGCATTTCACGATCGACCGGACCATGGAGGGCAACGACCACACGGTGTCACTGCTACCCGACGAGTTCCGAGTCATGGTCGAACAGGTCCGCGACATCGAGACGTCGATGGGCTCCGGGGACACGCGCGTGGTATCGACGGGTGAGCAGATGAACCGCGTCACCCTGGCGAAGTCGCTGGTGGCCGCACGGCCGCTCGCTTCCGGTATCGAACTCGCGGCGGCCGACGTGATGGTGAAGAGCCCCGGACGCGGACTGCAGCCCAATGCGCTGCCGCAGCTGCTCGGCCGCACGCTCAAGCGGGACATGGCCGAGGGGGACTTCTTCTTCGACGGAGACCTGTGTGATGCCGCCCCGGTCGGGCGTCCGTTCACGTTCCGCCGCCCCTGGGGCCTCCCGGTGCGCTATCACGACGCCGCAGACCTGCGGGCACAGTCGAATCCCGATTTCCTCGAGTTCCACTTCTCGTACAAGGACCTCGACGTGAACATGGACGACTTCTTCACCGAGCGTCTGCCGATCGGGTTCACCACCCACCTACCGGACCTCTTCGCCGGTGATTTCCTGGTCGATCTCGCGTCCGATGACGACGAGATCTGGGAGCGTTCCATCCGCGAGGTGCAGCGCACGATCGATGTCACCCGTGATCTGCGCCGATGGTTCACGCAGGACCAGGATCCGATCATGGTGGTCACGATGGGCGGCTTCACGAAGGACAAGCACATCGTGCCTGCCGAGCGCGCGCACAAATACGCGCGCATCGCCGACGCGCTGGGCCGACTGGACGCGTCCGGAGTGCGGATCGCCGCGCAGACACTGCCGCCGTACCCGTGGCTCATGGGTGGTCAGCAGTTCCACAACCTGTTCGTCGACCCGCGCGACACCGCGCGCTTTGCCGAGGAGACCGGCACGAGCCTGTGCTTCGACGCCTCGCACACCAAGCTCGCCACCAACTGGCTGGGCATGGCGTTCTCGGAGGCTGTCGACCTGCTCGCGCCGCACACAATCCATCTGCACCTGGTCGATGCGACCGGCGTCGATGGCGAGGGCGTGCAGGTGGGCGAGGGCGACATCGACTGGCCCGAGTTCGCCGGCGGGCTCGACCGGCTTGCCCCCGGGGTGCCGTTCATCCCTGAGATCTGGCAGGGTCACGTCGACAACGGTGCGGGCTTCTGGACGGCGCTGGATCGTTTGGAGGCGTGGTTGTGACACAACCGAAGGTCAGCATCGTGGTGCCGTCCAGAGGCGGAGCGGCGAGGCTGCCGTATCTCTTCGAGGCCTTGGGCGCGCAGACAGATCCGTCCTGGGAAGCCATTGTCGTCATCGACGGCGATACCGATGGCTCAGCAAAGGTTGTCGAAGCAGCGCGCGATGAATTGCCGGTGACGGCGATCGTGTTCCCGGAGAATCGCGGTCGCTCGGCCGCGCTCAATGCCGGTTTCGCTGCGGCGCGAGGCGATGTACTGATCCGCTGTGATGATGATCTGAGACCGGCACCGAACTATGTGGCAGCCAGTACCGCACGGCACGCGGACGGCGTCGCGCGCGGCGTCATCGGGCTGGTGCGCAACGTCTTCCCCGAAACGCCCTACGCCCGGGCGTACGGCAGCTCCCGAGACGTACGATTCAGGGAGGACGCCTACCAGTTGCCTGCCGAACGACGGTGGCGGCATTGGTGTGGAAATGTCTCTGTGAGTCGGCACACGTATGACCGAGTCGGTGAGTACGACACCAACTTCCGTGCTTACGGCTGGGAGGACGTCGACTGGGGATACCGTTTGAGCCGCGCAGGCGTCGAGGTAGTCTTCGCGCCCGAGCTGGAGACAGAGCACCACGTTGCGGCTGTCACTACGGAGATCCGAGTCAAGCGCGCCTTCTATTCCGGCGCGGCGAAACAGACGTTCGCAGCCAAGCACGGCACCGCGGTTCTGGGGGCGACGATGCCGGGAACCGGGCTTTGGGGCAAGCTGGTCAGCCGCACCGCTGAGAAGAACGGCCTCGACTCTTTGCTCCGCAAGGCGCGCATGGCCGACGGCGCACTTGATCGGATGACGCGCTGGTCGGCGGAGAAGCGCGTCGCATGGCTTGTAGAGTCCGCGGCGCTGTCCGGAGAGCTTCACCCCGAGCAGGTAGCCAACGATGTCTGAGGCCCGCGGCCGCTTCTCGGTGATCATTCCGACGTTGCAACGTTCCAAACACCTTCGCCCGCTCGTGGATCAGTGCGCTGCGCATCCCTTGGTTCAGGAGGTCCTCGTGATCAATAACGCAAACGCGCAGTTGACGTGGGACTCTCCGAAGGTTCGCGTGCTTGATCAGGCCCAGAACATCTACGTCAATCCGGCATGGAACCTCGGCGCCAGGGAAGCAAGCGGCGAGTACCTGGCGATCGTCAACGATGACCTCCTCTTCGAGGACGAGGCGCTGGAAGAGTCTGCGTCGATCCTTGCGCGAGGGTTCTACGGCCTAGTGATACCTGATTCGTCCTGCTTTCACGAAGTCGGGCCCGGAAGTATTGCACATCGTCCCGCACCGTATCCGAACGACTTTTTCGGAACATTCATGTGCATGCGCCGCCGCGACTATTGGCCGGTGCCGGACGACATGCTGATCTGGGGTGGGGATGACTGGCTCTTTCTCGCCGCCAAACGTCTGCCGGCCGCGTTGATTCGAACCCGTTTCGCGACTGAGATGCATACCACCAGTGGTGGGGCCGAGTTTGACGGTATCCGCCGAGACAACTGGGCTGCGTCCAGACAACGGCTTGGATCAAAGCATCCTGAAGGCGTCGGGCGGGGTAGCGTGCCGCACAGAGCATGGCACGTCCTCCGTCGCCCATACGCGATGCTACAGACTGCTTGGCGTCGTTGGAGGCGCCAAGGCCAATGAAGTGGCACAACGAAGCGCGGTCAAAGACTTACCGACGCGGATCCAGTGTCCAAGGGATAGGGACCGCGGGGGTGTATCTCCCCGTGCTCAGCGCGCGCGGAGGCGCCGAACGGCTCACACTGGCCATGGCTCTCGAACTCGCGAGGGCAGGCATCGAAACGACGGTCTTCACCTCCCGATCGGCGCCGGTTGAGGAGATCGAGCGCGACCTCGGTGAATCGATCGGCTCGATAGCGATTGAGACTCTGCCCACGCCGCGTCGAATGTCGAGGCTCCGCGCCCTGCGGCAATTCGCGGCCGATGCGACCGAAGCCGCCGCGATCCGCGCGCGCCAATTGGATCTCTTCATCAATTGTGACTATCGATCGAGTCTGCCCGGTTGCGGCCGCCTAAATGTCTTCTACTGTCATTTCCCACACGAACTGAAGAATAGAGAAAATCGACTGCTTCGTCGGGCGTATGTCCACACCATTGAGCTGCTCAAACGACTGGTCGTGGACCGCAACCGTGACGGCGCGGTCGCCACGTACGAGCAGATCTGGGCCAACTCTCAATTCACGGCTCGGCACGTGGAGGAGATGTGGGGCCGCGTTCCTGAGCTCGTCTATCCACCGTGCGACATGCTTGCGCCACTCGCGAAGGAGAGACTCATCGTCGCCGTCGGCCGTTTCCAGGCGGGGAGAGGCCCCGGCATACCGCACAAATCTCAGGCATACCTCGTGGACGCGTTCCGACAGCTGACCGATCTGCACGCTGGCGGCTGGCGGCTTGTGCTGCTGGGCGGCGCGACGGCCGAGGACGAAGTGTTTGTGGCTTCGCTGCGTAAACAGTCGGCGGGATTCCCCATCGAGATCCGAGTGAACCCCTCACGCGCAGAGCTCAAAGATATTGTCGGCTCCGCGTCGATCTTCTGGCATGCGCAGGGAGTGGATGGTGACGCGACGGTGTACCCCCACTCGCAGGAGCATTTCGGCATCAGCACGGTGGAGGCGATGTCGGCAGCCGCGCTTCCTCTCGTCTACGGTCAGGCAGGACCGGCCGAGATCATCGAGCCGATCAGTGCGCTCCGTCCGTGGCAGGACTTGGACCAGCTGTTGGAGGACACCCGGCGGCTCGCCCGGCTGCCCAAAGAGCAACGGAAGGAGCTGATGCGGCTCTGCGTTTCGCGGGCGAGAGACTTCGATCGCGAGCATTTCGCGCAGCGCATGCGATCGTTGCTTCTGGTCCAAGCGTATTCAGCAGGCGGAGTGGGAGGCCAGCCGTGACAAGGCCTCGCGACCCTGAGGACGAGGCTCTCCGCCACGCATGGCCAAAGTGGTGCAAGCGGGTGGTGATCGTGGCGCCACGCTACCCCGAGGCGAGTGGCGGATCGAGATACGTCGAGAATCTCGGGGCCGCGCTCGCCGAGATCGGTGTCGATGTCTCGGTCATCTCGGTCTATCCGGGCACGGGCAGGACCGCGCTCAAAACGAGCGCGGTCATCGCACGCGAGCAATTGCACCGTTATCCGGCCTTCCGCGGGAGGAAGGGTGCGAAAGCGACTCTGATTGGTGCGCTCCGCCTTGTGTACAAGCGGTGGGATGCTCGGCGATATCGGCATCGATTCCGCGTTGCCATGGAATCGTATGGGGCCGAAAGCGTGATCATCTTCACGCATGCAGTCGCGAAGCTCATGCTTGACGAGACGGGTTTTGTGTCGGAAGAGTCGAAAGCGATGCTCATCGGCCAACACCACTCGTCGTTCGAGAGCCTGAATCAAGAGCCTGGGCTGAGAGATCAAATCCTCCGGGCGTTTGGCGATATCGATGCATTCACTGCGCTGTCGGTCGAGGATGCCGCGGAATTCGCCACCCTGCTCAACGTTCCTTGCTACGGCGTCGACAATGTGGCAGCGCGTTCTGCGGCGCCTGCCGCTGGCGCGGGAGGGCGCGCACGAACGGCGGTCGCCCTTGTCCGTTTGAGCCACGAGAAGCAGGTCGACGTGATGATGCGCGCTTTCATGAGCGCGACCTCAGTGTCCGAGCTGCGAGACTGGCGGCTGGAGATCTATGGCGAAGGTGAGTTGCGCGAAGAGCTCGAACGCTTGATCGAGTCACTCGACGCACGGAACAGGATTCGGCTCTGCGGTCTGACCGATGAACCCGCAGAAGCGTTGAGCGGGGCATCGCTCAACCTCCTCACCTCTCGATACGAGGGGTTTGGCTACGCGGTTCTTGAGGCCGCTCAGGTCGCGACACCGTCGATCGCGTTCGACTGCTCTCCTGGCCTGCACCGCCTCATGGTCACTGTCGACGGACATCTGGTGCCGCCCAGCGCGGGTGAGCGTGGATACGCGGCTGCGCTTCGTGACCTGCTCCTCGACCCGCATGCGCTCGCAGAACGAGGCGAGAGCGCCAGGATCGGAACGGCCCGATTCTCTGGTCCTGTCGTGTTGGGGGAGTGGGCACACATTCTCGACCAGGTTGATGGGCGGCGGGAATGAGCGGTCGCCACGGCTACGAAGGCGCTTCAGTGACGGAACAACCACTCGCACTCTGGGTATGCCCGGTCTCGAACCTCGCGGGCGTCGCACGTCATATCCTCGACGTCGCGCGCCAAGGGCTCCCTGGATGGCGTCTGGCTGTCATCGCGCCCGAGGGCCCGCTCCTCGAACGGCTCCGCGAGCTGGGCGTCGTCGTCGAGACGCTCCCCACCGGGTCGACGCGGGCCTCGGTAGCAGCGCTGCGTGAGGCGCTGAAGCGCCTGCGCCCGGCGATCGCCCACTCGCACCTCGCTAGGGCTGACATCCTGCTGGCGATGGCGTCAGTCGGTCTTCCGCTCACGCTGGTGACGACGGAGCATCACATTCCGCCGGACCGCTACATGTTCCATCCATCGCGCCTTGGAGCCGCGTCAATGGAGATGGTGCACCGGCTGCGCCTGACGAGATTCGCTGCAGCCATCGCCGTGAGCGAGTCGACCAAGCGCGACATGATGCAGCGCTGGCGTCCGACGATCCCGGTCGTCGTGATTCTCAACGGTGTCGACCGTCCCACGGCACGACAGATGCGGGTGCCGGGCCTCCGAATGCTCTCCTTGTCTCGGCTCGAGAGTGAGAAGAATGTGCAGATGTCGCTGCAGGCGTTCGCTCGATTGCTGCCCGACCATCCTGGGGCGTCGTTCACTGTTGCGGGCGTCGGCTCGCAGAGCAAACAGCTGCAGGAGCTCGCGCACTCGCTGGGAATCGCCCATCGAACGCATTTCGCTGGTTTCGTGAACGCAGCTGACGCCATGGCGGAGCACGACGTGCTGCTTCAGCCGTCTCGATCCGACAACTTCTCGTATGCGCTGCTGGACGCATTGGCGCTCGGTATGGGCGTCGCCGCCAGCCCGGTCGGCGGCAATCCCGAGATCCTGCCGGCGACCTGCATCGCGCCATTCGACGATGCCGACCGGCTCGCCGAGATCGCAGTCATGCAGGGCCTCCAGGTCGATCATCGCCCGACGCTCGCGGCGCACATACCGACGATTGCCGAGATGGTCGATTGCGTTGTCGGCGTCTACGCGGGAACTGGATGGCAGAATCGTCACGGGTATCGATCTTGATAGGGAGTCCAGAGTGAGGAAGGGCGACGCGACGAGCAGGATCATCGTGCCCACAGGCGACGCGGAGCATCCTCTTGAACCGCTCGCGAGCACGGTCGACTCGATCGGGGTTAGACCGTGAGGGCAAACCTTCTCTATCTCATCTCGACATTCCCCCGCGGGGACCGCCTGCGGCTGGGACTCTATGTCGTGGTGCAGTTCCTCGTGTCGCTGATGGACCTCGTGGGGTTGGCGGCGGTGTTGCCGCTCATGAACGTGCTGCTGGGCGCCGACCTGTCAACGGGCTACCTAAGCGTGCTGAGCGGCCTTCTTGGTCATCCGGACCGCACGCAGTTCGTGATTCTCATGGCTGCGTTCATGGTGGGGGCGTTCCTGCTGAAGGCGGTTCTGAGCCTCATCATCCAGTGGTGGAGTACCGGGCTCGTTGTGAAACTGCAGGTGCGGACGAGTTCTCGGATCCTTCGCGCGTTCATGGGCGAGGACTACCTCGCCCATCGCCATCGCGATACGGGCGAGATCGTGCGCACAGTGGAGAGCGCTACGGCCGATGCGCATGGCAAGGTGCTCGGCGGTGTACTCAGCCTTATCGCCGCGGGGCTGTCCATCCTCATGGCCGTCGCGATCATCGTGATCGTGATGCCGTTGCCCGCGATCGGCGCGATCGTCTACTTCGGGTTGGTCGTTTTCGTGATGCAGCGCTTGCTCGCCGGGCGCAACCGCCGCGCGGGCCTAGAAGCGATGGCGTCGGCGCACCAGAGGAGCATTGCGTTGCTCGACGCGATCTTCGGGTTCCGAGAGTTGCGCATCCATGGTGCTGAATCGCATTTCATCGACGCCTATGATCGCGCCAACGAGGTGCAGGGCTTGGCCAGCAGGCGCGCGAACTTTTACACGCAGCTTCCCAAGTACTTGTTCGAGGCGGTGGCCATGGGTGGCATCGCGTTGCTGCTCACCCTTGTCGCGCTGTCGAGCAACGGCAGCTCTGCGATCCCGGCCCTCAGCCTGTTCGTTGCCGCGACCCTGCGGGTTCTCCCGACGATGGCGGCGCTCACGGCAACCCTCGGCATCATCCGCAACGGCACACCGGGTCTGGCAATCGTGGCAGAGGCCCTCAAGCAACTCCCCGCATCCCGCAGGCACGAGGATTCGAGGGAGGCGCTGCCGGAGCTGCCGGCAGAGATCGTCATCGAGAACCTGTCGTTCCGCTATCCGGACGGGATCCAGGATGTGCTGGCCGACATCGACGTCACGATCGCGCCCGGAACCTCGTTGGCCCTGTGTGGAGCAAGTGGTTCGGGCAAGACGACGCTCGTCGACATCATCCTTGGGCTGATCGACGTCGAGAACGGAGTCGTGACCTACGGGGGCACGCCCGTGGCGCAGGCGGGCGACGCATGGACTGAGACCATTGCATATGTCCCGCAGGACGTGTTCCTGCTCAACGACACCCTTGCCGCGAACGTGGCCTTCGGCGAGTCAGCTGACGAACGCGACGAGGCGCGCATCCAGGACGCGCTCGAGCGCGCCCAGCTCGGTGACCTGGTCGCCGTGCTGCCCGACGGGATCGATTCGAAGATCGGCGAGCGCGGGGCGAGGATTTCCGGCGGCCAGCGACAGCGGGTCGGCATCGCCCGCGCTCTCTACCGGCGCCCACAGGTGATCGTCTTCGATGAGGCGACCTCTGCCCTGGACAACGAGACCGAGGAGAGGATCGCCTCGACGATCCGGGGCCTCGCCGGCAAGATCACCACGATCATCGTGGCGCATCGCCTCTCGACCGTCCGCCATGTCGATCAGCTCGTCTACCTGGAAGACGGAAGGGTCGCCGGCCGCGGCACGTTCACGGAGGTTCGGGACTCGGCCCCCGGATTCGCACGCTTGGTGGAGCTGGGGCGGCTCGATGCGTGAGCAGCCGAGTGGATCCCATCCGCTGCCGTAGCCGCCTCAGATGAGTCCGCGCCGGCAGCTCTCGGCGCCGGCTTGGGCCCCTGTCGCACCTGCGGCAGGGGCCCGGAGTCGTTTGCTCAGCCGCGGGTGCGTCGACGCATTGCGACCATGATCACGCCGGCGAGCAGCGCCAGCACTCCGGCGCCGGTGAGCGCGATCGGCACGGCGCCGCCGGTCTGGGCGAGGATGCTGCCGGCGTCAGGCTGAGTGGTGCCGTTGCCGGTGTGCGGCTTGCCGCCGCCCGGGTGCTCCGGGCGCTTGGGCTTGTGCTCGAGGGTTACCGTCTGGGCGGTGTCGTTGATGTCCTGGTGGACGGCGATGGGGGTGCCGGTGCCGGTGTTGCCGGTGTAGAGCGATTGGAAGGCGACGAGGCTCTGGCCGGCGAATCCGCTGGGCACGGTGAACGTCACGGTGACGGTGTCGTCCGCGGTGGTCGGGGTGAAGGTGGTCGATCCGGTGATGCCGGTGCCGGTGCTGTCGGATGCGCGCATGAGTTCACCGGCGACGGTGTACTGGGTGCCGGGGATGAGGTCGTGGTAGGCGACGGTGTC
>JAFDWP010000246.1 GCA_018268435.1 Actinomycetota bacterium | reverse complement strand
CGCGATGAGCTGCTGGACCTGCTTCTGGCTCTTGCCGCAGAACGAGCACTTGAACAGGTCGGCGCTCTCACCGATGCGTGCCATGTGCGTCCTCCTTCGAGACGTGGTCCGCGGTCGTCATGGAGGCGATCACGGCGTGTAACACCGTGCGGCGATGCCGCTGTTCGAGCCTAACCGCTACATCTGACAGAGCGCCGCATTGCCACGGACCGCGGCGTCTGCGCACGAGAACGCCCGGCGGGGCGCACGACGACGGTTACGCTGGTTCAGACCCCCGACGGATCCCACCCGGAGATGCTCAGATCATGCTCTTCGGGTGCCAGACCGTCTTGATCTCGGTGAACGCGGCGATCCGCTGCGGCGAGGCGACGACCTCGCCCGGCACGAGAACGCGCTTGAGCGTGTCGGCGGCGGCGATCTGCAGGTCGACCCAGTCGATCCCACCCGCTCCCGCCAGGTCCAGCGCGTTGACGTCGGCGTGCGCGGCGAGCCACGGCGCGAGCTCGGCCGGGGATCCGGTGAGCACGTTCACCACGCCACCCGGCACGTCGCTCGTGGCGAGCACCTCGGCGAGGCTGATCGCCGAGAGCGGGTACTGCTGGCTCGCGACGACGACCACCGCGTTCCCCGCGACGAGCGCCGGCGCGACCACGGAGACGAGGCCGAGCAGCGCGGACTCCTGCGGTGCGACGATCGCGACGACGCCGGTCGGTTCGGGCGCCGAGATGTTGAAGTAGGCTCCCGCGACCGGGTTCAGGTTGCCGGCGATCTGGGCGTACTTGTCGCACCAGCCCGCGTACCAGACCCACAGATCGATCGCCTCGTCGACCTGCGCGCCCGCGACGGCCGCAGAGACCCCCTGCTGCGCCACGATCTCGTCGACGAACTGGGCACGACGCCCCTCGAGCACCTCGGCCACGCGGTACAGCACCTGGCCGCGGTTGTACGCGGTCGCCGTGGCCCAGCCGGCCTGCGCGGCGCGCGCCGCCTTGACCGCGTCACGGGCGTCCTTGCGCGACGCCTGGGCGGCGTTCGCCAGGAACGCACCCTTCGCAGTGGTGACCTCGTAGGTGCGCCCCGACTCGCTGCGCGGGAATGCGCCACCGATCGCGAGCTTGTAGGTCTTGGGAACGGTCAGTCGCGCGCTCATGCCGCGGATCCCTTCTTCAGCGCCTTGGCTTCGCTCTTGCTCTCGTTCTGCGGACCGAGTGCGCGCGGCGCGGCGCCTGCGGGACGCAGATAGGCCGCCAGGCCCTGCTTGCCGCCCTCACGACCGTAGCCGGACTCCTTGTAGCCGCCGAACGGGCTGGACGGGTCGAACCGGTTGAACGTGTTCGCCCAGACGACGCCCGCGCGCAGGCGGTCGGCGACGGCGAGGATCCGGGATCCCTTGTCGCTCCAAATGCCTGCGGAGAGGCCGTAGGGCGTGTTGTTCGCCTTCGCGATCGCCTCGGCCGGGGTGCGGAAGGTCAGCACAGAGAGGACGGGGCCGAACACCTCCTCGCGGGCGATGCGGTGCGACGCCTCGACGCCGGTGAAGATCGTCGGGGCGAACCAGAACCCCTTCTCCGGGATCACGCAGTCGGCGGTCCAGCGCTCGGCGCCCTCGTCCTCGCCGACCTGGCTGAGCTCGCGGATCCGGGCCAGCTGCTCCGCCGAGTTGATCGCGCCGATGTCGGTGTTCTTGTCCAGCGGGTCGCCGAGACGCAGCGTCGAAAGGCGGGACTTCAGCCGGTCGATGACCTCGTCGTGGATCGACTCCTGGACGAGCAGGCGGCTGCCGGCACAGCAGACGTGGCCCTGGTTGAAGAAGATGCCGTTGACGATGCCCTCGACGGCCTGATCGATCGGGGCGTCGTCGAACACGATGTTCGCCGCCTTGCCGCCGAGCTCCAGCGTGAGTCCCTTGCCGGTGCCGGCGACGGTGCGGGCGATCTCGCGGCCCACCGCGGTGGAGCCCGTGAAGGCGACCTTGTCGACGTCGGGATGACGCACGAGCGCCGCGCCGGTGGCCCCGGCACCCGTGATGATGTTCACCACGCCGGCCGGAAGATCGGCCTGCTGGAGGATCTCGGCGAAGATCAGCGCCGTGAGCGACGTGGTCTCGGCGGGCTTCAGCACGACCGTGTTGCCGGCGGCGAGGGCGGGCGCGACCTTCCACGCGAGCATGAGCAGCGGGAAGTTCCACGGGATGACCTGCCCCGCGACACCGTGCGCGGACGGGTTCGGCCCGGCGCCGGCGTAGTCGAGCTTGTCCGCCCAACCGGCGTAGTAGAAGAACCACGAGGCGACGAGGGGCACGTCCACGTCGCGGGACTCCTTGATCGGCTTGCCGTTGTCGAGGCTCTCGGCCACGGCGAGTTCGCGGGCGCGCTCCTGCACGAGGCGCGCGATGCGGAACAGGTACTTGCCGCGGTCGCGACCGCTCATCTTCGACCACACCCTGGTGTAGGCGCGGCGCGCAGCGGCGACGGCGAGGTCGACGTCCTCATCGGAGGCGTGCGCGATAGTGGCGATGCGCGACTCGTCCGCGGGCGAGATCGTGCCGAACGAGGCGCCCCGGCCCTCGACGAACTCGCCGTCGATGAACAGGCCGTACTCGTCCTTCAGAGTGAGGATGCTGCGCGACTCGGGCGCAGGTGCGTAGTCCAGGAATCCCATGCGTGGTCCTCCGTCAGTCGATCGTGACGTAGTCGGGGCCGGAGTAGTGGCCGGTGGTCAGCTTCTGCCGCTGCAGCAGCACGTCGTTGAGGAGACTCGATGCGCCGAAGCGGAACAGGTGCGGCTGCAGCCACTCCTCCCCCACCGTCTCGGCGACGTGCACGAGGTACTTGACCGCGTCCTTCGAGGAGCGGATCCCGCCGGCCGGCTTCACGCCGATCTTCTCGCCGGTGAGCCGGTGCCAGTCGCGCACGGCCTCGAGCATGAGCAGCGTGACCGGGAGCGTCGCCGTCGGCGCGACCTTGCCGGTGGAGGTCTTGATGAAGTCGCCTCCGGCCAGCATGCCCAGCCACGAGGCCCGCTTGATGTTGTCGTAGGTGTTCAGCTCACCCGTCTCCAGGATGATCTTGAGCGAGGCGGAAGTGCCGTCCTCCCGGCGGCAGGCGTCCTTGACCGCGACGATCTGCTCGAACACCTGCCCGTAGCGTCCCGCCAGGAACGCGCCACGGTCGATCACCATGTCGATCTCGTCGGCTCCCGCCTCCACCGCGTCGCGGGTGTCGGCGAGCTTCACGGCGAGCGACGCACGCCCGCTCGGAAACGCGGTCGCGACGGCGGCGACGGAGATGCCGCCGTCGTCGGGGTCGCCGTGCCGGGCGCCGAGCGCCTCGACGGCGAACGGCACCATGTCGCCGTACACGCAGACCGCGGCGACCGAGGGGCAGGATGGATCCGACGCGTCGGGCAGCTTGGCCTTGGACACCAGCGACCGCACCTTGCCCGGGGTGTCGGCGCCCTCGAGCGTCGTGAGGTCGATGAGGCGCACGATCGTGTCGAGGGCCCAGGCCTTCGACGTGGTCTTGATCGAGCGCGTGCCGAGCGCTGCGGAGCGCTGCTCCAGGCCCACCGCGTCCACGCCGGGGAGGCCGTGCAGGAATCGGCGCAGGGTGAGG
>JAFDWP010000245.1 GCA_018268435.1 Actinomycetota bacterium | reverse complement strand
TCGGGATCGGACTGAGCTTCGGATCCGGTCTGCGGCTCACGATCGCGACCGTGGTCGTGATGATCTGCACCTATGCCGCGCTGATGCTGCTGAACCCGCTCACGGGAAGCACCATCGCGACCGGGATCACCGCGGGGCTGCTGTTCCTCGCCGCGCGTGTGCTGGAGCGGGTGACGCTGGCGGTACCGGCGACCGTGTCGTTCCAGCCGGCGTTCCTGCTGCTCGTGCCGGGCACGGTCGGGCTCGTCGCCCTCGCCTCCTTCGATGCGGATGCGCTCGCCGCCGCTCCCATGATCTTCATCAGCCTGTGCATCGGCACGAAGGTCGGCGCGCTCCTCGCGGACGTGCTGCGGATCACGCGGCCGGCCCGCGCCTCGACCGCGACGGGGTCGATCCGGATCATCCGCTGAGCGGACGCGCGCGGCGCCGTCAGACCGTCTGTGCGGCGACCGCCGTGCGCGCCAGGAACTGCCGCACTCCGCGAGCCGCGGTGCGTCCGGCGCGATTCGCCCCGATGGTGCTGGCGGACGGACCGTAGCCGACGAGCTGGATCCGCGGATCCTTCACCGCGGTCGTCCCGCGCCCTCCGCGGTCGAGCTGGATCCCGCCGAGCGCGCTGCGCAGGCGCAGCGGCGCGAGGTGCCCGATCGCGGGGCGGAACCCCGTGGCCCAGAGGATCACGTCGACGCGCTCGAACGAGCCGTCCGCCCAGCGCACGCCGTCGGGCTCGATGCGCGCGAACAGGGGACGCCGGGCCTCGTACACGCCGAGCCGCGCGGCCTCCTGCTCCTGCGGTCGCAGCATCAGCCCGGTCACGCTGACCACGCTCTGCGGGGCCAGGCCCTGCGCCACGCGCTGCTCGACGAGGGCGACCGCGGCGGCGCCCGCCTCCGGGGTGAAGTCGTCGGTGCGCCAGACCGGCGGCCTGCGCGTGACCCACAGCACGTCCGTGATCGGTGCGAGGGCGCCGAGGAACTGCACGGCCGAGGCGCCGCCCCCGACGACGAGCACGCGCCTGCCCCGGAAGTGCTCCGGCCCCGGGTAGTCGACCGTGTGGAGCTGCTCGCCGAGGAACGTCTCCATGCCCGGGTAGTGCGGCAGGAAGGGATGCGTCCAGGTGCCGGTGGCGTTCACGAGCGTGCGGGTGCGCCAGATGCCCTCGGCGGCATGCACCACGAGGAGGCCGTCCGCGTCGGTCACCCGGTCGACGTGCACCGGCCGGATCACGGGCAGCTCGTGCGCGCGCTCAAAGGCGGCGAAGTACGACGGCACCGCACGGTTGGCCTGCGCCGCGGTGCGCGCGGGCGGTTCGGATCCGGGCAGCTCCGCGACGCCGTGCACGTCGCGCATGGTCAGCGCGTCCCAGCGGTGCTGCCAGGCGCCGCCGGGGGCGGGATCCGCGTCCAGCACCACGTGCTCGATGCCCAGCCGGCTCAGGTGGTACGAGCTCGAGAGCCCGGCCTGGCCGGCGCCGATCACGATGCTGTCGAGGATGTCCACGGCGGATGCAACGTCCGGGCCCCGGCGGCTGTTCCCCGGCGGTCGCGGGCAGACCGCGTCGGGATCCGCCCCGCACGCCACGTCGCGGTCTATCGTCGGCTCATGAGGACCGGCGGCATCGCGGCCGCCGGCTGTGCGACCACCCGGTCCCGACCTGAGCCGAGGCATCCGTGTACACATCGACGTTCATCTTCCAGGCCAAGCCCTACGACGACGAGTTCCACCGCTTCAACGAAGAGATCGCGGCACGCGCCCGCGCGATCCCGGGCTTCCTCGGCGAGGAGGACTGGTTCAACGAAGAGACCGGGCTGCACTCGGAGGTCTACTACTGGTCCAGCCGCGAGGCGATGCAGCAGCTCATCGGCATGCCCGTGCACCGGGAGGCCAAGCGCCTGCACGACCGCTGGATCGGGCCCTACCGCGTCGTGATCGGCGAGGTGCTCTCCACCTACGGCGAGGCAGGGCTCGGCCTCGCGCACGTCCCGAAGCAGCGCGGCGACGGGTGATGCCTGCCCTCGGGTGCAGACGACACCGGCGCCGGACGAGCCTGCCCCTCAGGAGGACGTTCTGGGCAGAATCTTGAGCGAGTCACAGCGCGCGCCTATCGCGGCCCAGAAGGCTCGCTCACATGGGCAGGCAGAACTCTCATGATCGACACCGCAGGCGCGCCGTCGATCGCGACTACCGGACCTCCTGGATCCTCCGCGAGGTCTACGGCGCTCCCGTCTGGGGAATGATGGCCGCCGCCCTCGTGATCATCGGCGTGCTCGTGCTGTATCTGTCGACGCGCTGACGCGGCGCGCCGGTCGCGGCGGGCTCGACCCTCAGACCGAGGGCCGCAGCTCGTCGTGGATCGTCTCGAGGTTGGCCGGGGTGATCTTCCAGCGCGAGGTGTCCGAGTCTTCGAAAGTGATCTCGTAGTCGCCCGTGACTCGACTGATCTGGATCAGCAGGCGGGTCGGCCAGGCCTCGCCCGGCTGGTAGAGGGACTCCAGGTATGTGCGCAGAGACGGGTCCAGCGCCATGATGTCGAGGCTTCCGACGCCCGACACTCCGTCGGCGTCGTACACGTACACCGCCGCACGTGACACCGGACTGAACGGACTGTCCATCGGGTCGAGCACGGCCGCCATCGAAACCCAGTCCTCGCCTTCAGGGGGCTCAAGGCTCTCCAGCAGGCTCAGGATCAGCGCGGCGCTCGCCTCATTCGATGTCATTGCTCTTCGTCCCCTTCGCCGGGATGCCTCGCTGGCCGCCGGTCCGGCGAGGCTACCACCCCGCTTCGGATCCGCTCTGCCCGGAAACCAGAAGCGCCCCCGGTTCTCTGTCGCCCCTATGCGGGTTGCGGCTCTCGGTTGAGAGCTGCGTAGTGGGCTTGCTCGAACTCGGCGGGTGCAACGTAGCCGAGGCTCGAGTGAAGCCTACGTGTGTTGTACCAGTCGACCCAGCCAGCGGTCGCGAACAGATGCGACCTCGGTAAAGCGCCGTCGACTTTCCCGCCAATGTGAATCCCATCTCCAAGGTCGAGAGCAAGAACAACTCGTTCTGACCCTAGCCCCGGAGAGTGACACCAATCGGCTCGGGTGGTCGAAGGTGGGAGGGCATCTGCCACACGGCTCCGGCGCGCAGCAAGCCCTCGGGCGCAGGAGCATCCCTATTCGGGAGGTGCGCGGGATCTTTACGTGCGTCGGAGGCCGCCTCAGATGATCGAAGACTGGCGTCACCTCCGGCTGGTCAAGATAATGGCACAATGCCTGCCGCCCTTATCGAGGTTCGCCGCCAGTACTCCGCCGACGAGGAAATCGCCATCATCGACGCGGTCCACAACGCGCTGGTCGAGGCGTTCCGGATCCCACCAGAGGACCGCAACATCC
>JAFDWP010000244.1 GCA_018268435.1 Actinomycetota bacterium | reverse complement strand
GATCACCGCCACCGGGATGATGCGGGCGGCGCCGGAGCTCACGGCCACCCGCGTGCTCGTGCTGACGACCTTCGAGGACGAGGAGAACGTCCTCGCCGCGCTGCGGGCGGGTGCGTCCGGCTTCCTCGGCAAGGGAGTGGATCCGGCCGAGATCGTGCGTGCCGTGCGCACCGTCCACGCGGGGGAGGAGCTGCTCTCGCCGGCGGCCACACGCGCACTGATCCGTCGCTCCCTCGAGGCGGGACCCGCCCGCGCCGTGCGCCGGCTCCCCGCGGACCTCACCGAGCGCGAGACCGAGATCCTGGCCCTCGTGGGGCGGGGTCTCTCCAACGAGCAGATCGGCGCGGCCCTGTTCATCGCGCCGGCGACGGCGAAGACGCACGTCAACCGGGCGATGGCCAAGCTCGACGCGCATGATCGCGCCCAGCTCGTGATCGCCGCGTACGAGTCGGGACTGATCGCCCCCGGCGCGGAATGACCGTCGGGCCGGGATCCGGCGCGGGATCAGGGCGGAGAACTCACAGTCCGCGCCCAGCTTGGCGGGACCAAAACGGGACGGTCGTTCGTTCTCCCTGAGGACGCCGCAGCCGGCGGCGCAGAGGAGGAGCATCACGATGAACCCCACCGACTACCCGCGCACGGCAGAGGCGCTGGACGCGCTCACCGCGCACCAGTACACGGTCACGCAGGAGGGCGGCACCGAGCCGCCGTTCCGCAACGCCTACTGGGACAACCACGAGCCGGGGATCTACGTCGACGTGGTCTCCGGGCAGCCGCTGTTCTCGTCGACGGACAAGTTCGACAGCGGAACCGGCTGGCCGAGCTTCACCCGGCCGATCGAGCCGGACGCCGTGACGACCGCGACGGACCGCACCCTGGGCATGGTTCGCACCGAGGCGATCTCCTCCGGCGCCGGCAGCCACCTCGGCCACGTCTTCGACGACGGGCCGCGCGCCGCCGGCGGGCTGAGATACTGCATGAACTCGGCCGCGCTGCGCTTCATCCCGGCGGACTCCCTCGAGGAGCAGGGCTACGGAGCGTACCGTGGACTGTTCGACACCACCCCGCACAGCACTGAGGAGCACGCATCATGACCAGCGGACCCGCCGACACCGGATCCATCGCCCAGGTCCCGGGCGCCGAGACCGCCGTCCTCGCGGGCGGCTGCTTCTGGGGCGTCGAGGACCTGATCCGCCGTCAGCCCGGGGTGCTCGGCACCCGCGTCGGCTACACCGGCGGCAGCAACGACCACGCCAGCTACCGGAACCACCCGGGGCACGCGGAGGCCGTGGAGATCGTCTTCGACCCGTCGAAGACCACGTACCGCGACATCCTCGCGTTCTTCTTCCAGATCCACGACCCGTCCACCCTGAACCGGCAGGGCAACGACATCGGCACGAGCTACCGCTCCGCGATCTTCCCGCTCACCCCCGAGCAGGAGCGGGTCGCGCGCGACACCATCGCCGACGTCGACGCCTCCGGGCTGTGGCCGGCCAAGGCCGTCACCACGATCGAGCCGTCCGGCCCGTTCTGGGAGGCCGAGCCCGAGCACCAGGACTACCTGGTGCGGTACCCGGACGGATACACCTGCCACTTCCCGCGCGCCGGCTGGGTGCTTCCCCGCCGGGGCGAGGCCGTCGTGCCGCAGAGCTAGCCGCCGCGCCGTCCGCCGTCCGCGGGCGGAGGGCGGTGACGTCAGGACCCGGGGACGGGGAAGTCGCCCACGCTGCCGAGCACCGGCACCTGCGCCGACCGCGCCGCGGATCCGCTGACCGGCAGGACGTGCGTTCCGTCGGTCGACACCATGCCGCCCGACGTGTAGCTGTCGATCACCCAGGGCACGTTCTCGGCGGACATCAGCGGGCCGCGCTGCAGCTGGAAGTGCAGGTGCGCCTCGCTGGTGTTGCCGGAGTTGCCGAGGCGGCCGATCTCCTGCCCCTTGACCACGGTGTCGCCCTCGGCGACCGTCGCCGATCCCTGCTTCATGTGCGCGTAGAGCGCGTAGACGCCGCCGCCGAGATCCAGGATGATCTGGTTCCCGGTGACGTCGTCGAGCACGGTGAGCGGCGCGAGCGAGCCTGGGGCCACGTCCGGCTGGTCGCGGATGACGCGCACCACGGTCGCATCCGCGACGGCCAGCAGCGGCTGGTCGAAGGCGAGATAGCTGGAGTTCTGCGTCGGGTCGCCCACGTGCGCGCTCACGGTGGCCCGATCCATGCGCAGGAAGTCGATCGCATAGCGCTCGGCGCCCGTGAGTCTGCCTCCGACGGGGATCACGACGTCGCTGTGGGGGTTCAGCGTGAGCGGATCCAGGGCGTTGTTGCTCACCCAGTCGTCCCCCGCCAGCGGCGGGCCGATCACGATCGGCTGCGCCGTGCTCGTGCGGAGCGCACCGCCGATCTGGGCCACCTGTTCGGGGTAGATGACGCCGGTCCGCGGCGCCTCCGCCCCGGGGGCGGCGAAGTCGGCGGCGATCCGGTGCGTGAACGCGGCCGGCACGGACTCGCGGCTCGGATAGACATCGCGGATCACGATGATCGCCGTGCCGCCGGCGGGGATCGCGGCGCTGCCCTTCTGCGCGGTGCCCAGGAGCATCGTGTTCGCCGCCGTCTGCGCGCGGTCCCACGAGGAGATCACCTTTCCGTTCTCGTCGCCGTCCAGGGTCTCCACGCCGGTCAGCACGGCGTCCCGGGGTGCGGCGTTGATCACGCGCAGCTCGTAGGCCGCGTACCAGCGCCCGTCGTCGCCGTGCACCGGGGTCACCTCATCGGCCAGCGCGTCGATGATCAGCGGCGTGAAGCTCAGGGTGCTCTGGCCGTCGTAGCCCGGGCGGATTCCTGTCGCCGAGTCGGCCCGATCGGCGGCCGCCGTCGCCGCGCTGGTCTTCGCCGGCGCGGGCGAGCCGGTGCAGCCGGTGAGGGCGACGACGCACCCCAGCGCCAGAGCGAACCCGGCGAGGGCCGGAGGCCGGTTCATCCGTCGCGTGCCCATGAGCATCCCCGCCTTCTGCGCCGGTGCTCCCGCGAGGGTCCGGACGCGTCGCGCCCCCGATGAGCGGACACTAGCAGAGGCCAGGCCCGGCGGGCCATGGTCGATCCGGACCCGGGTTCAGCCGTGCAGCATCCGCTGGATCTCCTGCGTGACGAGCGCGGGGTTCTGCAGCGGGATGTCATGGCCGCTGTGCGTCCGGGTGATGTGGACGGCACCGGGCTCCAGGGCCGCCTGGTAGTCCTGCGAGGCGACCTGAGCCCGATCGATCACCGCACCGAGATCCGCCGGAGTACCGGGCGGCACCGCGCCGGAGTCGATCATCGACTGCCAGATCGGCCCATAGCGGACATCCGCGGACAGCACCATGAGCGGCAGCGGCGGCAGCGGCGGCGCGCTGCGGATCTGCGACAGCACCGCGGCCATGTCGAGCCGTTCGATCCCCGGGTACTCGGCGATGTCGGCCGGGTCGATCTGCTGCGACGCCTGCCACTCGGTGAACTCCTCGGGCGTCATCGCGTCGGCGAAGCCCTCCGACAGCGCGTCGATGAGGACGAGGCCGACGACCTCCTGGGGATGGGTCGAGGCGTACAGCCGCGCGATCAGGCCGCCGTAGGAGTGCGCGGCGAGCAGATACGGCCCGCGCACCCCGGCCGCGGTCAGGAGGGCGTGCAGATCGGCGACCGCGGCCTGCTCGCTGGAGGGCTGCGGGATCGGGTCGGATCGGCTGAACGCGTTGCCTGCGCGCACGGTGCCCGGTCGGTCGTAGGCGCAGACCCGGGTGTCGTGCCTCAGCGCGGAGGCCACCGGCGTCGCCCCGTCGTCGGCGCGGCTCCAGTAGTCCGCGGCGGCACGGAGCCCCCCGATCAGCACGACGACCGGGGATCCGGTGCCGTGGCATTCCAGATAGAGCTCGCGGCCTCCTCCCACGTCGAAGCGCCCGGCGATGTCGGGCTGCGCTGCCGTCGTCGACGGGCTCGTGGCCGGCGGCGCCGTGGGGGCGCTGGTGCAGGCGGCGAGAGGGAACAGCGCCGCGAGGGCGACCGCGACGATGGCGCATCGCCGCCGATGCTGAGGCGAGCGGCCCGGCGACGGCTTCATCCGAGCACTCCTTGGTCGAGGTGGTGCGTGGTGACCGCATTCTCGCACCGCGCGGCCACGGTGTCGATCAGGCCCCGAGGATCAGCGGATCACGGCGCCATCCGCGTCGCGCGGACGCACCGGGTGATCGCTGAGGATCGAGATCCGGTTGAACGCGTTGATCGTCAACGCGACCCATTCGGCCGCGGCGAACACCTCTTCGCCGAGCACCGCGCGCGCGGCGGCGAGGTCCGCCGTCGACTCCTCGCCGAGCGGCAGCCGGGTGGCGGCCTCGACCACCGCCAGCACCGCCTTCTCCCGCTCGCCGTACAGGTCGGACTCGCGCCAGGCGGGCAGCAGGTCCAGCTTCTGCTGCGTGATGCCGGCACCGCGCGCCTCGCGGGCGTGCAGATCGAGGCAGAACGCGCAGGCGTTCAGCTGCGAGGCGCGGACCTTGATGAACTCCGACTCGACGAGCGTCAGTCCGGCCTGTGTCGCCGCCGTGGACACGGCCTCGGAATAAGCGGAGGCGGCTTTCCAGACCTCGGGGAAGGCCTTGTCCAGATACGGGCGCATGGTGGTCCTCTCGTACGGGATGCTCGACGACATCAACGTAGCGCGGCGCGCGCTGTTCCCCGCGCCGGCGGGACGCGGGACCGGGGTGGAGGCGCCGTTCCCGCGCGTGGCGACGTCGGTCGTAGGATCCGAGCATGTCCGCCTACTTCGAGCGCGTCGCCGCAGCCAGCTTTCGCCCGACGTCGGCCGTCCAGGGGGCGTGGAGCACGGCGGAGCAGCACATCGCGCCGGCGCTGGGGCTGATCGCCCATGCGATCGAGCGGGACCATGTCGCACGCCGCGGACGCGACCTCCAGCTCGGCCGGATCTCCTATGACATCCTCGGGACGATCCCGATCGAACGCGTCGATGTGGAGGTCCGGGTCCTCCGCCCCGGGCGCACGATCGAACTCGTCGAAGCGGTGCTCAGCCACGCGGGCCGGGCCGCGGTGATCGCCCGCGCCTGGCTCATGCAGTCCGCCGACACCCGCGGGCTCGTGGGCAGCGCCTTGCCGGCGATGCCGGGGCGCGGGCAGCTCGACCCGTGGGAGATGGGGGATCACTGGCAGGGTGGCGCCGTGCGCAGCGTGGAGTTCCGCCGCCGGCAGCGCGAGCCCGGACACGCCTGGGCCTGGCTGCGGCCGCGGCTCCCGCTGCTGGCCGGAGAGCCGATCAGCCCGCTCTCGCGGCTGCTGGGCCTGGTCGACTTCGCCAACGGGCTCACGCTGCGCCTGGTGCCCACCGAGGTCGCCTTCCCCAACGTCGACCTCACCTGCCACCTGTTCGGTGCTCCGGAGGGCGAGTGGATCGGCTTCGACACCACGGTCTCGATCGGGCCGACCGGGCTCGGGCTCACCGACACCGTGCTGCACGACGACCGCGGTCCCATCGGCACGGTCCAGCAGATCCTCACCGTGCGTCCGCTGGAGGGCTGAGGAGCTCGTCGCGCAGCCGACCCCGGTGCCTCCCGTGTGACGAAGCAAGAGCGCGATCGGATCCGGTGCCGTCCGAACAGGCATACCGTGGAGGGTGGGCGCGAACGCTGCGTCCACGGCAACGACAGAGAGAAGCGCGATGAGCACCCCGGGTCTGGAGCAGGACGTCACCGAGAAGTTCAAGGGGGCGTTCCGTCACCACCCGGCCGGAGTCGCGCTGGTGACCGGGGTCGCGCCCGACGGTCCCGTCGGGCTCACGCTGTCCAGCGTGGCGTCGGTGAGCGCCGACCCCGCCGTGCTCGTGTTCTCCGTGACCCGGGCGACCGGCAGCGCGGGCGGGATCCTGTCCGCACCGAGCGCGCTCGTGCACTTCCTCGTGGCGGGGCAGGAGTCCATCGCGGACGCGTTCGCCCGCTCGGGCCAGCCCCGCTTCACGCCGGAGCAGGGATTCCGGACGTTGCCCACGGGGGAGCCGTTCCTGCCTACCGCCCGGATCGCGGTGCGCGGCAGGATCCGGGAGACGCACCCGGTCGGTCCGTCCGCGCTCGTGCTGCTGGACGTGCTCGACGTGATCGAGGGCACCCCGGGGGCGCCCCTGCTCTACGTCGACCGGCATTACGACAGCCTCGCGTCGTCGGGGGCGCAGGCGCCCTCCCCGCAGGGCTGAACCCGTTCCGCGCGCACCGCTTGCCTCGCGCGGACGTTCTGAACGAAGGTGGAGCCATGTCCGTCACCCTGATCCTCCCGTTGACGGCGCCGCTCGGCGTCGGACGCATCCTCACGGTCGACGAGGAGGCCGGCGCCGTGCGGATCCGCGACCTGACGACGGGCGTGGTCTACCGCGTGCCCGGATCCGTCCTGCCCGAGCTCGGGGCGCTGCCCTGGCGCGGACGGGTGGAGGCGTGCACGGTGGAGGCGACGGCGGAGGGCGCGGTGACGGAGCTGGTGCTCGATGCGAACCCGGTGGGGGCGGAGCGGCACGGCGCCGCCGACGCCCTGCGCGGTGCCCAGCGGGCGGCGGACGACGCCCGGGACCAGGCCGCGAACTGGGGCGGCACCGATCAGCGCGCCCACGAGATCCCCGAGCGCTTCTGGTGAGCCCTTCGAGGGCCTCAGGGGCCGCCCTTCGAGGGCCTCAGGGACCGCCCATCGAGGGCCTCAGGGGCCGCCCTTCGAGAGTCTCAGGGACCGCCCTTCGAGTGCCTCAGGGACCGGTCACTGGAAGTCCCTGGAGTGGTGCGGCACGCCCACCTGCAGCGCCTCGAAGGCGTCGGCCAGCAGGTTGACGACGCCCTCGGGGGAGCGCTCCAGGATGCCGCGCACGATCAGCGCCGGTGACTCCCGTGCGATCCGGCGATAGCGCAGCCACACCCCCTGGGTGCAGATGACGTTGACCAGGCCGTGCTCGTCCTCGAGGTTGAGGAAGGTCACCCCGCCGGCCGTGGACGGGCGCTGCCGGTGCGTGACCAGGCCCGCCGCCTCGACCCGGCGACCGTTCTCGTGCGTGCGCAGGGCGGAGGAGCGCAGCACGCCGCGCGCATCCAGCCCCGGCCGGAAGTGCGCGAGCGGATGGTCGTCGGTGGAGACCCCGGTCGCCCAGAGGTCCGCGGTGAGGAGCTCGTAGCTGGTCTGATCGCCGAACAGCGGCGGCTGCACGGCGACGACCGTGTCGGGCAGGTAGCGGGCGCGGTCCTCCGCGGCGGATCCGGCCAGCCAGATCGCCTCGCGGCGCTGCAGCCCGAGGGAGTCGAACGCGCCGGCCGTGGCGAGGGCCTCCACCTGGGTCGCGGTGAGGTCGGTGCGCCGCACGAGGTCGTTCAGGTCGCGGTACGGACCGTGGGTGTCGCGCTCGGCGACGACCCGCTCCGCCGTCTTCTCGCCGATCCCGGTGACGCCGGCGAGCCCCAGGCGCACGGCGAAGCGGCCGTCCCTGCGGTGCGCCGCGGTCTCGTCCGGAGCCGTCGGGTCGAACGGATCCGGCGTCGTGCCGGGAGGCCGGGCCGGGAGCTGGTGGACGCAGGGCTCCAGGCCCGTGCGCACCGTCGTCCCGGGATCCAGGGGCTCCACCGGTTCCAGCGTCTCCGTCGCCCCGGACAGCCGGATGTCGGGACGGCGCACCTCGACGCCGTGCCGCCGGGCGTCGCCGGTGAGGGTCGCGGCGGAGTAGAACCCCATGGGCTGGGAGCGCAGGAGCCCGGCGAGGAATGCCGCCGGGTAGTGCAGCTTGAGCCAGGAGCTGGCGTACACGAGCAGCGCGAACGAGAGCGAGTGCGACTCCGCGAACCCGAAGTCGGAGAACGCCTGGATCTGCGCGTAGATGCGATCCGCGGTCTCCTCGTCCAGCCCGTGCCGGCGCATCCCCGCGTACAGGCTCTCCCGGATGCTGTCGATCCGCTCGAGCCCGCGCTTGGAGCCCATCGCCCGGCGCAGCGTGTCGGCCTCGTCGGCGGTGCAGTCGCCGAGCGTGGTCGCCATCTGGATGAGCTGCTCCTGGAAGACCGGGATGCCCAGCGTGCGCTCCAGCACCGGCTTCAGCTTCGGGTGCGCGTAGGTCACCGTCTCCTGGCCGAGCTTGCGGCGCACGAAGGGATGCACCGCCCCGCCCTGGATGGGGCCGGGACGGATGAGGGCGATCTGGATCGCGAGCTCGTAGAACTCCCGCGGCTGCAGGCGGGGGAGCAAGCCTATCTGCGCACGGGACTCGACCTGGAACACCCCGATCGTGTCGGCGCGGCAGAGCATGTCGTAGACCGCGGGCTCCTCCTTCGGGAGGGAGTCCAGGGTCCATTCCTCGCCGGTGGCCTCGCGGACGAGGTCGAAGCAGTGCCGCAGGGCGGAGAGCATCCCGAGCCCGAGCAGGTCGAACTTCACCAGGCCCATCCAGGCGGCGGAGTCCTTGTCCCACTGGATGACGGTGCGCCTGTCCATGCGGGCGTGCTCGACCGGCACCACCTCGCCGACCGGGCGCCGGGTGAGCACCATGCCGCCGGAGTGGATGCCCAGGTGACGGGGGGCGCGCAGCAGCTCGTCGGCGTAGGCGACCACCTGCTCCGGGATGTCGTGATCGGGGACGGGGCTCAGATCCAGCCCCCAGCGCTCCACCTGGCGCGACCAGGCGTCCTGCTGCCCCGGGGAGTGCCCGAGCGCACGGGCCATGTCGCGCACGGCGTTCTTGGGGCGGTACTGGATGACGTTCGCCACCTGTGCCGCGTTCTCGCGTCCGTAGGTCTCGTAGACCCACTGGATGATCTCCTCGCGCCGCCCCGAGTCGAAGTCGACGTCGATGTCGGGCTCCTCGGTGCGGGTCGTGGCGAGGAAGCGCTCGAAGGGCAGCCCGTACAGGATCGGATCCACCGCGGTGATCCCCAGCAGATAGCAGACCACGCTCGCGGCGGCGGATCCGCGCCCCTGGCAGAGGATGCCGCGGCGCCTCGCCTCGTCCACGATCCCGTGCACGATGAGGAAGTAGCCGGGGAAGTCCTTCTCCTCGATCACGTCCAGCTCGCGGGCGATGCGGGCGCGCCCCTCGCCGGTGAGCTCCTTGGGCGTGCGTTCGGGGTACCGCTCCGGCACGGCCGCCCAGACCAGCGCGCGCAGGTGGCTCATCGGCGTCTCGCCGGCGGGCACCGCCATAGTGGGCAGCGCGGGCTTGGCGCGGCGCAGCGGGAAGGCGCAGGCCTCGGCGATCTCCAGGCCGTGCGCGATCGCTCCGGGGTAGCGGGCGAAGCGGGCGGTCATCTCCGCCCCGGAGCGCAGATGCGCGGTGCCGTGCGCGGGCAGCCAGCCCTCGAGCTCGCGCATGCTGCGGGTGGCGCGCACCGCGGCGATCGCCTCGGCGAGCTCGGCCCGCTCCGGCACCGCGTAGTGCACGTTGTTCGTCGCGACCACCGGCAGCCGGTATCGGACGGCGAGGTCGGCGAGGGCGTCGTTGCGCCGGCTGTCCAGGGGATCCCCGTGGTCGATGAGCTCGACCGCGACCCGGTCCGTGCCGAACAGGTCGATGAGGGTGCGCAGCGCCCGTTCCGCACCCTCCGGCCCCTCCCGTTCCAGGGCGGAGCGGACGGATCCCTTGCGGCAGCCGGTGAGGATCGTCCAGTGCCCCCCTGCGCGGTTCGCCAGCGACTCGATGTCGTAGAACGGCCGGCCCTTCTCGCCGCCGCGCAGCTGCGCCTCGGTGATCGCGGCGGACAGCCGGTGGTAGCCCTCCTCGCCGCGGGCGAGCACGAGCAGATGCTCGCCGAGCGGGTCGGGCAGCCCCCGGCGCTCCGGAGGCGGCCGGAGCGCGGCGCGCCGACGGGGATCGGGGTCGTCCTGGTCGGATCCCGGGAGCGACAGCTCCGCGCCGAACACGGTCTGCAGCGGCGGGCCCGCAGGTTCCGCGTCCGCCGTGCCGGCGGAGCCGGCGCTCTTCGTCGCGCCCCCCGCGGTGCCGCTCCCGTCGTCGCGGAGGGAGTCGGCGGCCTCGGCGAAGCCCGCCGCGCCGTAGAAGCCGTCGTGATCGGTGATCGCCAGGGCGGTGAGCCCCAGCCGCTGCGCCTCCGCGATGAGGTCCTCGGGGGAGGACGCCCCGTCGAGGAAGGAGTACGAGGAGTGCGCGTGCAGCTCGGCGTAGGGGACGGCGTCGGCCGGGCGCGGGATCCGGCCCAGCCGGATCGGCGGACGCTTGTGCATGCGGGAGGGGGCGTCCACGGCGATCTGCTGATGCAGCGGCTCCTTGCCGCTGAGGGTGCGCTCCAGCGTCGACCAGGACACGTCGGGGTTGTGGAATCCCATCAGTGATACCTCCCCTCGGCCAGCCAGCGCTCCCCGCCGGATCCGGCGTGCGCTCCGCCGACGTGCAGCACGAGCCAGGCCCTTTCCTGCGCGTCCACGAGCTGCAGGCGCTCGCCGCGGAGTGCGCCCGCCGGATCCCCGCGCCGGTCCCGCACCGGCCACGGCCCCGCCCAGGACTGCACGGCGCAGGAGTCCACCGCGGCCGGCGCCGCGGTGAGCAGCCCCCGGGCATCGACGGAGACCGGGGTGCCGTCGGCCGCGGTCACCGTGATCGGCCGGGGCGGCACGAACACCTCCGCGGGCAGCGGATCCGGCAGATGCCCCGGCCAGGGCTGATCGGCCGGCCGCGCGGGGACCGCCCGCTCGCCCCAGGGGGTGAGCTGCTGCCGATCGGCGAGGAGGCGCCCTCCCGCGACGACCGCGGTGACCACCCCCTCGTGCCCGAGCAGGGTCTGCACCCGCGAGACGGCGTGGTGCAGGCGCTCGTCGGTGCCGGATCCGAACAGTCCCGGCTGATGGTGCGCGGCGTCGTCGACGGCGACCGGGGCGATCCGCACCCGGACGATGCCGCGGAAGCGGTGCGCCTCGTCGTCGTCGCCGACCGCGGCGGAGGCCAGCGACTCCAGCTGCCAGCGCACCCGGTCGACGAGGTCTGCGGCCTCGAAGCAGGTCGGGTGCAGCCAGGTGCGCGAGGTCACCTGCTCGTCGTCGTCGGTGAGGTCGATGCGCACCTCGGTGCACACCAGGGAGGCCTTCGCGAGGGCGAGGATCACGGCGTCGGCGCTCTGCCGGACGGCGAAGGCGATCTGGTCGGACTGCCCCAGCGGCGACTCGAACTCGACCTCCGCGGCCAGCTCCGGATCCGGCGGCCGCGGCACGACGGGGCGGGAATCGGCTCCCGCCGCCAGCGCGTGCAGGCGCGCCCCCTGCTCGCCGAAGCGCTCCCGCAGCCGGGCCGCGCCGAGGGCGGCGAGCTCGCCGAGGGTGCGCACGCCGAGCCGCAGCAGCAGCGCCGTCACCTCCGGCTCCTGCAGGGCCTGCACGGGCAGCGGGGCGAGGAACGCGGCGGACGCACCCGCGCCGACCACGAGCGCCGGATCCGCCCCGCGCGCCGCGAGCTCCGCGGTGAACGGGCCGTCCGCGATCCCGATCCGCACGTCCGGGTGCCCCTCCGCCGCGAGCAGCGCGTGCAGGGCGTGGGCGGCCTCCGCCTCGCCGCCGTGGTACCGGGCGACGCCGCGCGCGCGCAGCAGCGCGAGCCCGGGGCGGAGCAGCTGCGCGCCCGGGGCCTGCGCCTCGATCAGGCGCAGCACGGGCAGGAAGGCCCGTTCGTCCCGCGCCGGATCTGCGGGCACGATGCGCAGGCTCGGCAGCAGCCCCTGCGCCTCACGCCGGCGCTGCCCGATCCGCACCCCCTGCGCCCGTGCCGCCGCGCTGCAGGCGACCACCCGGTTCGCGTGCAGGACGGCCGCGGGCACGGCGGCCTCGGCGCCCAGTGCGGCGCGCAGCGGCCAGTCGGGGAACCACAGCACGATCACCCGGACCGGCTCCCGCGCCGGGACGTTCATCCGGCCACCGCCAGGAGCGCGGGTCGATCGGCGGAGGGACGGGCCTCGACCGGGGCGGACACCCGCCGGTCGTCGCGCACGGACGGGAGGGGAACGAGCCGGAGCGCCAGGGGGGCGACGGCCTCCAGCGCGCCCGGAGCGCCGGACTCCAACCGGCCATGAGAACCCGGCAGCCGCACCCGCACGCTCTGCGGCACGGGGGAGCGCCGGGTGCGCGCGGTGACCGTCACCTCGCACTCCTCCAGGGCGCCCCAGCCCTCGCCGAGCCCCTGCCAGTGCGGGTCGTGCACGCGGAGGGAGCCCTCGCTCTGCGGCCAGGGACGGGCGGCGACCACCAGCAGCGTGCAGCCGCGGTCGCGCAGCCGGGCGCTCAGCCGGCCCAGCTCTGCCTCCCGGGCGGCGGTGGCGGGACGGACCGCGATGAGCGGGATCACCTCGCTCAGCGCGGAGACGACCGAGAGCCAGCGCGGACCGGGGGCGGGGACGAGGAGGAGCCGATCCAGATCCACCCCGTGCCCGGTCAGCGCCTCCACGCCCAGGGTAGGCATGCCGACGGCCGCGCACCATGCACCGGTGCGGGAGGCGCCGGCGAGCAGCGCGCCGATGAGACCGGGGGAGGGGGAGAGGGAGTACGTGGTGCCGACCTGCAGACCGCCTTCGGGGAGGATCGGCTCGAGTGCGGAGGGCACGGGGATCAGCGGCAGATCGCTCCGCCGACGCTGCATGCGGGTGATCTCCCGGCGGAGGCGGAGCACGTCCGCGGCCCGGTCGTCGGTCTCGACGGCGGGGGCGATCATAGAACCGAGAGCCATCCCCATGAACTCCATTCTCGAAGATCTCTTCGAATAATGCAACAGTTCTGAAGACGATAACCCGTACATCCGACAGAGGGACGTCTCGGAGCTCCTGGGCAGGGTCTCAGCGGAGGAGACCGGCCTCCCGACGCACATCCTCGTGCAGGTGGGCGATGCGCAGCGTCCCGCCCGGATCGCGGCGCAGCACCGCGGTGTTCCGGGACAGCTCGGGGGAGACGGGAGTGCCGAGCGGATCCGTTCCGTCCACCCGCAGCCACCATGTCGCGACGACGACGTCGCCGATCGTCCGCACCCCGAGGTCGGCGATCGACAGGGCCGTCTCGGTCCAGACCGGCGCCGTCGGGTCCGCAGGCCGGGAGGCCCTGCTCCGGCGCAGCGCGGCGAGCCCGTCCAGGCCGGACACCAGCGCGTCCGAGGCGGAGTCGAAGATCGTGACGTCCTCGGCGAGGCGGGCGTCGATCGCGGCGGGGTCGCCGCGCAGATAGTCCTCGTACATCGAGGAGAGCAGTCGGTGCACGTCGGCCAGGAGCGCGGAGGAAGACATCGGGTCCATCGAGCGCGAGGCTATCAGCCGCACCTTCGGGTGTCCGAGCCGAGCCCTCGGCGCGGGTTATCCACAGCGCCTCCGCGCCGCCCGTCCGAATCTGCGAGCCTTGCGCCATGGATCCCGCAGCCCTTGTCGTCGTGCTGGCGCACCTCGGCCTGCTCGGGGTCGGGGCCTGGCTGATCGTGATCGACATCGGCACGCACCGCCTGCCGGATCGGATCGTGCTGCCCGCCCTCGCGGGGACGCTCCTGCTCGCGCTCGCCGGAGCGCTGCTCGCGGGGCAGGGTGGGCGACTGCTCGGCGGGCTGTGCGGGATGCTGCTGCTCGGCGGCTTCTACGCGCTGCTGCGCGTGCTGAGCCGGGACGGGATGGGCGGCGGCGATGTGAAGCTCGCGGCCCTCATCGGCCTGGTGCTGGGCTGGCACGGCGGGCAGGCGCTCGTGGTGGGCGGGGCGGCGGCGTTCGTGCTCGGCGCGGTGCACGCGCTCGGACTCGTCCTCACCCGCCGCGCGACGGGCGCGACGCACATCGCGTTCGGGCCGTGGATGATCGTCGGCGGCGCGCTGGGCGTCGCAGCGGCGTGATGCCTGCGTCGCTCGTCGCACGGCATTAAGGTGAGCACATGGCACTCGCACGGCTTCACGGCGGCCCGCTGGACGGGCAGATCATCCCCCTCGACACGGCGGACGACGAGATCGCCGTCCCGTACAGCGAGACGCTGCTCGTGTACAACAAGCGCGGCGAGGCGACCCACACGGGCGAGCACGACGGGCCCACCGAGTTCGCGTACTGGTACCAGGGATCCCAGGACGATCTCAATCCTGCGGATGTCTGAGCCGTCCCGCACCGTCGAGGTCGAGCGCAAGTACGACGTCGACGCCGGCACCGCCCTGCCCTCCTGGGAGGGGATCCCCGGCGTGGACGCCGTGACGGAGGGGGAGGCGCGCGCCCTGGATGCGCGCTACTTCGACACCGCCGCAGGGGACCTCGCCCGGGCCGGGGTCGCGCTGCGGCGCCGCACCGGCGGCCCGGATGAGGGCTGGCACGTGAAGGGCCCCCGCACCGGCGACGGGCGCGTGGAGCTGGGCTGGCCGCTCGGCGAGTCGGACGAGATGCCGCCGCCGGTCGCCGAGGTCGTGGCGCAGTGGACGACGGCACCGCTGCGCCCGCTCGCGCGCATCGAGAACGCCCGCACCGCCTACCTCCTCACCGGACCCGGCGGCGTGGTCGCGGAGTTCGTCGACGATCGGGTCCGCGGCACGGATCTGCGCCCTTCGAGAGCCTCAGGGACCCCATCGAGCGCGTCGGGGACCCCATCCTCCGACGCCGCGGCGCCGCGCGAGTGGCGCGAGTGGGAGATGGAGCTGGGGCCGGCGGCGCCCACGGACGACGCCGGCCGGACCGCGTTCTTCGAGGCCGTGGAACGGGCCGTCGCCGCCGCCGGCGGACGTCCGTCACCGTCCGGATCCAAGCTCGCCCGCGCGCTCGGCCTCTGATCCCGACCGGCGGGCCGGACGAGTCCGACGAGGATCCGCAACCCCCTTCCGGCCGCCCCGGTGGGCGTGCTTGAGTGGCACCATGAGCAGCCCGGCGGTGCTGAGGTCCCTGCAGACGGTGGTGCCGGACACGATCCTGCACCAGAGCGAGGTGCGCGATGTGTTCGCGGCGCAACCCGGGCTGTCACGTCTCGCCCGGCGCATCGTCACCGCCTCCTTCGACGGATCCGGCATCGACACGCGTCGCACGGTGCTCGACGAGCTCACCTGGACCCCGCCCTCGGACGCGGATCCGGTCTTCTTCGATCGTGAGACCGGGACGCTGCTGTCGCCCGGCACCGGGATCCGCAACGACGTCTACGTCCGTGAGGCGCGTGAGCTGTTCGTCTCCGCCGCGCGTGCGGCCCTCGATGCCGACCCCGAGATCGATGCGGCCGACATCACGCACGTGATCACGGTCTCCTGCACGGGATTCCACGCCCCGGGCCCGGAGTACGAGATCGTCCGCGCCCTCGGGCTCGCGGAATCGGTGCAGCGCTTTCACCTCGGTTTCATGGGCTGCTACGCGTCGATGCCCGCGCTGCGCGCGGCGAGCCAGTTCTGCGCGGCGGACCCGGACGCCGTGGTGCTGGTGGTCAGCGTCGAGCTGTGCACGCTGCATCTGCGCTCCTCGGAGGATCCGGACATGATCGTCGCCTCCTCCCTGTTCGCCGACGGCGCGGCGGCCGGCATCGTGACAGCCCGCCCCTCGGCGCTGCCCGGCCTGCGCCTCGACCGCTTCCACACCGCCATCGCCCCGCAGGGGGAGAAGGACATGGCGTGGACGATCGGCGACAGCGGGTTCGAGATGATCCTCTCCACCGGCGTCCCGCAGATCATCGGCGAGACGATCGTCGAGGCGCTGCGCCCGCTCTACGCGGGGGAGCTCAGCGGGCCGTTCCAGGACGGCGCGATCGGCGGGCAGGTGCGGCACTGGGCGATCCATCCCGGCGGCCGCAGCATCCTCGACCGGGTGCAGGACCGGCTCGGGCTCAGCGACGCGCAGCTGCACCCCGCCCGGGAGACGCTGCGCGTGAACGGCAACATGTCGAGCGCCACCGTGCTGTTCGTGCTGCGGCGCATCCTCGAGCAGGAGGGCGCGCGCGACGGCGACCGGGTGTCGGCGATGGCGTTCGGGCCGGGGCTGACCGCGGAGAGCGCGCTGATGACCGTGGTGGGCGCGGAGGGCGATGGGCGCTGACCTCTCCGCCCGCGCGGTCGACGTGCGCGAGCTCATGGACGATCCCGCGGCCGATCCGCGGATGCTGGAGCGCACCTACCGGCGCTTCGGGATCGTCAACGCGGTGGTCTCGCGGCCCGGCGCCGTCTACCGCGTCGATGTGCGGCCCCGGGCGCGGCAGGCGGCGGGATCCGGCCCGCTGCGCGTGCTCGACGTCGGCGCGGGCGGAGGCGATCTCTGCCGGGCGCTGGCCGCTCGCCTGCACCGTGACGGCCTCCCCGCGGAGATCACCGCGCTGGACGTCGATCCGCGCGCCGTGGCCTGGGCGTCCGCGCACGATGACGGCGCCGGCATCGTGTACCGCTGCGCCGATGCGGCGGAGCTGGTCCGCGCCGGCGAGACCTACGACGTCGTGCTGTCCAACCATGTGCTGCATCACCTGGACGAGGAGGGGCTGGCGAGCATGCTCGAGCACACCCGGCTCCTCGCCGGGCAGCACGGTCTGGTCGCGCACCATGACATCGCGCGGAGCAGGCTCGGCCATGCGGCGTTCGCGGCGGGCACCTGGCCGTTCGCCGGCACGCTGCTGGCCGGATCCTTCATCCGCCCGGACGGGCTGACCAGCATCCGCCGCTCCTACACCACGGCGGAGCTCGCCGCGGTCGCGCCTCCGGGCTGGCAGGTGCGGGGCGGCTTCCCGTCCCGGCTCGAGCTGCGCTGGGAGCCGGACGATGCCGGCTGAGGCCCCGGTGCCCGACCACGACGTCGTGGTCGTCGGCGCGGGACCCGTGGGCCTGCTGCTGGCCTGCCTGCTCGCACAGGACGGGATCGATGTCGTGGTGTGCGAGCAGCGCGACGGCGACGACCCGCGCAGCCGGGCGATCGGCATCCACCCGCCGGGGCTGGCGATGCTGGAGCGGGCGGGTGCGGGCGCTGCGGTGCGGGCGGAGGCGCTGGCCCTCACCGGCGGCGACGTGCTCAGCGCGGGGAGGGTGCTCGCCTCGCTCGACTTCCCCGCCGAGCGTCCGGTGCTCGTGCTGCCGCAGCCGCGCACGCACGCGCTGCTGCGGCACCGGCTGGACCTGCTGGCGCCGGAGGCGCTGCATGCCGGGAGCACGGTGCGCGGAGTGCGCGACGAGGGTGCGTTCGTGCGGCTCCGCGTCGACGTGGCGCACCGCCGACGCGAGCTCACCGCGGCGTTCGCCGTGATCGCGGACGGCGTGCACAGCGATCTGCGCACCGACCTCGGGCTGGGCTGGCGGCGCCGGGCGGGGCGGGCCGGCTACGCGATGGCGGACGTGCGGGATCCGGAGGCCGGATCCCGAGCCCTGCTGCACTGCGGGCCGGACGGCCTGGTCGAGTCCTTCCCGCTGCCGGGCGGGATCCGGCGCTGGGTCGTGCGCGCCGTCGAGGGTGAGGACATCGCCTCGGCGCCCGGCTTCCGCGCCGTGATCCGGGCGCGGACGGGGACGGATCCGGTGCTGGGGGACGACGTCGTCCCGGTCGCGTTCGTCGCCGGCCAGCACCTCGCACGCGTCCCCGTGCGCGGCCGGATCGCGCTGCTCGGCGACGCCGCCCACGAGATCAGCCCGATCGGCGGCCAGGGCATGAACCTCGGCTGGACGGACGCAGGGCGGCTGGCCGCCGCGCTGACCGCGGCGCTGGCCGACGGCGGTGCGGACCTCGGCGACCATGCGCGCCGGACCGTGCGCGCGGCCCGCACTGCGCAGCGGCGCAGCGCGTTCTACATGTCGATGGGGACGCCCGCACGGGGCGTCCCGCTGGTCGCCCGGGAGGCGCTCATCCGTGTCCTCGGCTCCGGTCCGCTCCGGGGGTGGGCCGCCGGACTGGTGACGATGCGCGGGCTCTGAACCCGGCGCGGACGACGAGGGCCGGTCGCACGAGGTGCGCGACCGGCCCTCGGCCCGATCGGGATCCGATCAGAGGTTGATCATGTGGCCCGCGAGGCCGTGGAACGCCTCCTGCAGCGCCTCGGACAGCGTCGGGTGCGTGTGCACGTTGCGTGCGGCCTCGAGCGCGGTGAGGTCCCACTTCTGGGCCAGCGTCAGCTCGGGCAGCAGCTCGGACACGTCGGGGCCGATCAGGTGGCCGCCGATGAGCTCGAGGTGCTCGGCGTCGGCGATCAGCTTGACGAAGCCGATCGGCTCGCCCAGACCGTTGGCCTTGCCGTTCGCGCTGAACGGGAACTTCGCGACCTTGATCTCGCGGCCCTCGGCCCGCGCCTGCTCCTCGGTGAGGCCGAAGCTCGCGACCTGCGGCTGGCAGAACGTGGCGCGCGGCATCATGCGGTAGTCGCCCAGCGTCATCGTCTCGGCCTTGCCGATGGTCTCGGCGGCCACGACGGCCTGCGCCTCCGCCACGTGCGCGAGCTGCAGCTTGGCGGTCACGTCGCCGATGGCGTAGATGCCCTCGACGTTGGTGCGCATGTGGTCGTCGATGTCGATCGCGCCGCGCTCGGTGAGCTTCACACCGGTCCGGTCCAGGCCGTAGCCGTCGACGTTGGGGGCGAAGCCGACCGACATCAGGACCTTGCCGGCGGTGATCTC
>JAFDWP010000243.1 GCA_018268435.1 Actinomycetota bacterium | reverse complement strand
GTGCTCGCGCAGGGCGAGGACGCGGCGGAGGAGTACCTCGTGACCGCGGCGCTGACCGGGCGCTCCGCCGTCGACCCGCACTGGATCGCCCGCCCGGAGACCGCGGTGCGCGCGGTCGGCCAGGCCCTGCGCACCCTGCACGACACCCTCCCCGTCGCCGAGTGCCCCTGGAGCTGGTCCGTCGCGGACCGGGTCGAGAACGCCGCGCGGCGCGGGATCGTCGTGCCGGCACACCTGCGCGACGCCCCGCCGGTGGACCGTCTCGTGGTGTGCCACGGCGACGCCTGCGTGCCCAACACGCTGCTCGACGACGACGGCCGGGGCATCGCGCACGTCGACCTCGCCGCCCTGGGGACCGCGGACCGCTGGGCGGACATCGCGGTCGCGGCGATGTCGACGGGGTGGAACTACGGCCCCGGGTACGAGGACCTGCTGATCGAGGCCTACGGCGCGGATCCGGATCGCGAGCGCCTCGCCTACTACCGCGACCTCTGGAACGCGACCTGACCGGATCCCCCCTTCGCCTGCCCCCCATTTCCGGGTCGTCCCCCTGAGCGCGGTCTATAGCTCGCGCTCAGGGGGACGACCCGAAGGTGGGAGGTCGTGGGGGGAGGACGGGGGCGGGTGGGGCACGCGGGAGCGGGGGCTAGGGGACCTGGCCGGTGTCGTCGGGCATCTCGACGACCTGCGCCGGTTCGGGGATCAGCCGCAGCCCGCCCGGGGTGTTCGCCAGCTGGCTGAGCGCCTCGATCCACACGCGGTTCAGTGGAGGGCGGCGACCGCCGTGGTAGGTGAACACCATCGTGCAGGCCGGATGCACCCAGACCGAGGTGCGCCCGTGCCCGACGCTCGGATCGTCCTGCCAGGTGAAGTAGAACGGCTCCCCGCGGCGCAGCTTGTTCGCGATGACCATCTGCACATGTGCGAGCGTGCGGTCGTCGAGGTCGGCATGCGTCGCGCCCTCGTAGCTGAACCTGCCCATCGGCACCCTCGGCCTCTCTGACTCTTCCCCGCGTATCGTCGTCCTCGAACTCATCATCGTCTGCGCAGCGATGCGGCGACGGGGACTCGCCGCAGGGTCGAGCCAGGAAACGAGGGAGCACAGTGGGCATCATCTACTACGGCGGCGCGGAGTCGCCCATCCACATCGAGGACGGCGTGCTCGCGCACCTCAAGATCGTGATCACCACCAAGCTCCGCCGCAACGAGAGCTTCACGCTCTCCTTCCAGCACGGCGCCGAGGAGCCGACCGGTCGGACCACCATCTGGCTGCACCCCGCCATCCCGCTGCGCTTCGTCTTCGAAGAGCCCGAGGCGCCGGAGCTGGATCCGCAGCTGATCAGGGATCTCGCCGACTCCGCGCACACGTCCGGGGGCATCGCCCTCAAGCGGGAGCACATCCTGCGCGCGAGCGGGGGAACCCACACGCCGCCAGAGGGCACCACCCGCGGCGGGTAGGCGCGACCCCGCGGTGGTGCGTCCGCGCAGAGGTGCGACCCCGCGGTGCGAGGGAGCGACAGCGTGCGGGCGCACGCCCGCGCGGAGGCGCATCCGCGCGCGATAGCCGGGTCGGCACCTGCGCGTCAAGCCCCTGGCCCGGTGCGAGGACGCCGGATAGCGTGGTGGGCCCGACTGCACCCGCGGTCGGGAAAGGAGTCCGTCATGAACATCCTCTTCATCATCATCATCGTGATCGCCGTCATCCTGGCCATCACGGGTGGTCTCGTGCAGTCGCTGAACTTCCTGCTCTGGGTCGGGCTGGTGCTGCTCGTCCTCGCAGTGATCGCCTGGTTGCTGCGCTCGCTCACCGGTCGCCGGACTCCCTGACGCGTCACCGACCCGGCGCCGCCTTCGATCCGGCACCGTCACCGACCCGGCGCCGCCTTCGATCCGGCACCGTCTCAGACGCCGGGTGCGCCTCCCGCGTACTCGGCGTCTGTGACGTGCTCCTTCCACACCGTCGTGGTGGCGGGGTCGTCCCCGGCCTCGAGCATCGCGAGGTGCTCCATGAAGCAGTCCGCCGCCGCGCCGTGCCAGTGGTCCTCCCCCGGCGGCGTGTACAGCGTCTGCCCCGGGCGCAGCTCGACGACGACGCCGTCACGGCCGCCGACCAGGGCCACGCCGCTGGTCACCCGGAGGTACTGCCCCCGCGCGTGCGAATGCCATGCCGTGCGCGCCCCCGGCGCGAACCGCACCAGCACGACCGTCATGCGCTGGTCGCCCTCGTGCGGTGCGGCGACGCGGTCGAGCCAGACGTCGCCGTGGAACTGCTCCGGCGGGTTCTTGACCGTGGATGCGGCGGGTTCGATGTGCATGGTTCCTCCTGTGCTCGGATGCGCTCCGGGCACCACTCTCCTCCTCGGCGCGCGGGCGCGGCAGTCCCCGCCTACTCCCCTCCCACTTCCGGGTCGTCCCCCTGAGCGCGGCCTATGGGTCGCGCTCAGGGGGACGACCCCGAGATGGAGGCCACGCCGGCGGGCTCAGCCGACGCGGCAGAGGATCTCGCCGTGCAGCACCGAGAACCAGCCGTCGTCGCTCGCGGCCCACTCCCGCCAGCCGTCGCTGATGCGCTGCAGGTCGGCGGGCGACGCCGCGCCGGAGTCCACGAGCTGGTGCGCGATCGCGGAGTGGAGGATCCGGTCCGCCCACATGCCGCCCCACCATGCCCGGTCCTCCGGCGTCGCGTAGCACCAGGTGCTCGAGGTCGCGACGACGTCGGTGAGCCCCGCGGCGTGCGCCCAGGACAGCAGGCGGCGCCCGGCGTCCGGTTCGCCGCCGTTCGCACGGGCCGCCGTGCTGTACAGGTCGAGCCAGTCATCCATTGCGGGAACGGCGGGCCACCACCGGAAGCCGCCGTAGTCGCTGTCGCGCACGGCGACGATGCCTCCGGGCTTGGTCACCCGGGCGAGCTCGCGCAGCGCCTGCACGGGATCGGCCACGTGCTGCAGCACCTGGTGCGCGTGCGCCACGTCGAAGGCGTCGTCGGGGAAGTCGAGTGCATGCACGTCGGCGACGCGAAAGTCGATCGTGCGCACGCCGCGCTCGGCGGCCGTGGCGCGGCTCAGCTCCAGCTCGGCGGGGCCGATCTCCGTGGCGACGACCTCGGCCACGAGACCGGCGAGGTCCGCGGTGATCGTGCCGGGACCCGCGCCGACGTCGAGCAACCGGTCGGTGGGGCGCAGGTGCGGCAGCAGGTGCGCGGCCGAGTTCTCCGCGGTGCGCCGGCGGTGCGATCGCAGCACCGAATCGTGGTGTCCGTGCGTGTACGTGCTCATCGGTGTCTCCTCGCATCCGGGGCGTCCCCCTCAGCGTCGCGGTTCTGCCCGTCGCGAGGAAGACCGTATCCTTCCTAGGAGCGCCGCGCCCTCTCAGCGCGACGCGGATCCTGACTCCCGAGCAGCCCGGAGGCGCCGATGTCGAACGCTCTCGGCGACTTCCTCCGCGCGCGCCGGACCGACGCCCGGCTGCAGGCCGCGGCGCAGAGGACGGGCGACCGCCGGCGCACCACGGGACTGCGCCGCGAGGAGGTCGCCGCGGCGGCGGGCATCAGCGCGGACTACTACACGCGCCTCGAGCAGGGGCGCGAGACGCGCCCCAGCGACGCGGTGCTCGATGCGCTGGCCGGGGCGCTGCGGCTGGATCCGGACGCCGCCGATCACCTGCGCCGCCTGCGCGACGCCCACGCCGGGGCGGCCCGCTCCGAGCCGTCGGAGCCCGCCGCCCTCGATGGCGCCCTGGTCGCCCGCATGGAGATGCTGGTCGACGCCGTGCGTCCCAATCCGGCCTATGTGCTGGACCGGCTGAGCGGGGTCGTCGCCGCCAACCCGGAGGGGCTCGCGCTGCACGAGGGGCTCGCCGACCTGCCGCCCGCGCAGCGCAACACCTGCCGCTCGCTGCTGCTCGACCCCCGCGCGCGGGAGACCTTCGTCGAGTGGGAGGAGCTCGCCCGCGGCGCCGTCGCGCACCTGCGCGCCGCGAACGTGGACGACCTGCAGGATCCGCAGCTCGCCGCGCTCGTCGGGGAGCTGAGCGCGGCGAGTCCGCTGTTCCGCACCTGGTGGGACGGCCACGTCGTGCAGCGCCGGCGCGGCGACATCACGCACGTCCGCGCGGCCGACGGCACCGTGACCGCGCGGCGCTACGAGGTGCTGCACCTGCCCGAGGACGGCATGCGGATGACGCTGTGGCTTCCCGCCGCCTGACGCCGCCCACCCCGGGCCGACTGCCGCCAGCCTGACGCCCTCCGCGCGCAGCCTCGGGCACTAGCGGGTCGCCGGCACCCGCTCGGGATCCGCGACGTCCTCCGCGGGCGCCGTCGGCTGCGGTGCGCGGCGCAGAGGGCCCGGCCACCAGATCCGATCGCCGACCAGGGCGAAGATCGCCGGCACCATCACCGTCCGCACCACCAGCGTGTCCACCACCACGCCGACGCCGACGATGAGGCCGAGCTGCCCGAGCGTGACCAGCGGCAGCACGCCCAGTGCGGCGAACACCGCGGCCAGCACGATTCCGGCGCTCGTGATCACGCCGCCGGTGTGCGCGATCGCCTCGACCATGCCGGCCCTGGTGCCGCGCTGGGCGGCCTCGGCGCGGGCACGATGCACGAGGAAGATCGTGTAGTCGATGCCCAGCGCGACCAGGAACAGGAACGCGAGCAGCGGCACCTGCAGGTCGAGGGCGTGCTGGCCGAACAGCACCCGGCTGAGCCAGGCCCCGGCACCGATCGCGGCGAGCGCACTGGCGAGGTTCACGAGCAGCAGCAGCACGGGCGCGATGACCGAGCGCAGCAGCACCAGCAGAACCAGCAGGCTGACCAGCAGCACGAGCGGCGCGACGAGCAGCAGGTCCTGCTGGTTGCCGGCGCGCGCATCCAGGTCGGTGGCGACCGCTCCCCCGACGACCGCGTGCGCGTCCGGCACCGCGTGCACCGCG
>JAFDWP010000242.1 GCA_018268435.1 Actinomycetota bacterium | reverse complement strand
GGAACCGGCCCGGATCCCGCCCCGCGCCGACGCCGCTGCACCGCGCCGCCCGATGCAGCAGCGCCTCGCCCTCCGCGATGAGCGCGCGATCCCAGAGCGCCGGGTCCTGCGCGTCCAGCGCGGGCCAGGGCTCCCCCGGTGCCGGCGGCACGCGCGCCGGGGCCCGGGACTGGGCGAGCGTGAGCAGCGCCGCCAGCCCCCACGCCTCGGCGTCGGTGTCGAGCAGGGTCGCCGTCAGCACAGCCAGCCAGCGCGCCTCGTCCGCGAGCGAGGTGCGCACGTCGTCGTGCGCGTCCAGCCAGTCCAGGGCGTAGGCGCCGTAGATCGCCTCGAGCACAGCGGTCGTACGGGCGGGCATGTCAGCGCGGGTCGGCAGCGCGAACGGGATCTCCGCATCGCGGATCTTGCGCTTGGCCCGCACCAAGCGCTGCGCCATCGCGCCCGGCTCCACGTCGAACGCCCGCGCCACCCGCGCCGCATCGAAGCCGAGCACGGTCTGCAGCATGAGCGGCGTGCGGATCCCCGGGTCGATCGCCGGGTGCGCGCACGCGAACAGCAGCTCCAGTCGGCGGTCGGGGATCCGGTCGCCCTGCTCCACCAGGGCGGCGACGTCGATGCCGGCATCGGCGGGGGTCCGCTCGTCCAGCGGTGCACCGGTGCGGTGTGCCGCCGATCCCCACACGTCGCGGAGTCTGTTGCGGGCCACGGTGAGCAGCCATCCTTCCGGGTTGTCTGGCACGCCGGCCTCGGGCCAGGTCCGCAGCGCGCGTTCGAGGGCGTCGGCGAGGCCGTCCTCGGCGAGCGCGAGGTCGCCGGTCCCTGCCGCGAGCAACGCCACGAGCCGCCCGTACGACGCCCGCACCGCGCGTTCGGCGGCGGCGCGTGCCGCGTCGGTGTCGCTCATCGGCCCTCCTCGCGCGGGTGCGGATCCGGATCCGTTCCCGGGCGGTGCGGTCGCCGCCCGGGAACCGGTGTTCGGCCTATCGGACGGGGGCGGATCCCTGCCAGGCCCCGTCGGCGAAGCGCGTCGCGACGGGACGCACCTCCACGGCGCCCCATTCCACCGACGGCGCCTTCGCGGCCCAGGCGATCGCGGCGTCGAGGTCGTCCACCTCGATCACGAAGGTGCCGCCGAGCTGCTCCTTGGTGTCGGCGAACGGGCCGTCCTGGATCACCGGTTGCCCGTCGCGGACGCGCACCGTGGTGGTGTCGGACGAGGGATGCAGCACCTCGGCGCTGCGCAGCACGCCGGCCTCGTCGAGCGCCTTCGCATAGACGTCGAAGGCGCGCATGCCCTCGGCGAGCGCCTCGGGACCGAGGTCCTGCGCCGTCATCTCGGGGTACTGCAGCAGAAGCGTGTAACGCATGATCGGTCCTTTCGCGATGATGTCGGCGCCCTGTCGACCGTCGACACCATGATGACGACCGAGGAGGCCGCAGATCGACATCCTCCGCCGAGAAGGTTCGGATCTGCCGGATCCGGTCACGCGGCCGTGCGTCACGATGGAGGGATGACGAAGCTCTCCGCGCAGACCCTGTCGGAGCCCGACCGCCGCCGGGTGGCCGCATGGGCCGCCGACTGCGCGGAGCACGTGCTTCCGCTCTTCGCCGCGGAGGTTCCGGACGACGACCGGCCCCGCGACGCGATCGCCCGTGCCCGCGCCTTCTCCCGGGGAGAGCTCACTGCGGCCGAGGAGATCCGTCGACGGTTCGTCGCGGGCCGCGCCGCGCATGCGGCCTCCGGCGCCGCGGCGGTGTCGGCCGCACGGGCCGCGGCGCAGGCCGCGGGCGTCGCGCACATGGGCGCGCATGCCCTCGGTGCGGCCGCCTACGCCGCCCGTGCCGCCGGCGAGGCGGCGGGTGCCGGAGCGGATCGGCCCTCCGCCGTCGCCGCGGAGCTCGCCTGGCAGCGCGGCCGGATGACCGCTGAGGTCGCCGCCGCGCTGAGCCTGCTCCCGCCGGTCGGGACGGATCCCTCCGGCCCGCTCGGCAGCGGTCTGCTCGCCTCGGGAGCGCTCGGCGCGATCATCCGCGACATCCAGGCCACCCTGGGCTGAGCACGGCTCAGAGCGGGCCGAGCACGTCACCCGGATCCGCGTCGAGCGCCAGCGTCTCGAGCACGCCGAGCAGCTGCCGCTCCTCGTAGGCGAAGTGGTTCTCCATGATCGCGCCGACCCCGTCGAGGTGCCGGTCGATCTCCTCCGGGGTCCCGCCGGCGTCGACGGCCGCGGCCAGCGCCGTGAGCAGCACGTCGATCATGCCGTGATCCTCCGTGAGCCGGCGCAGCACCGGCGCGAGCGCCGGATGCGCGGCCTCGACCGCCGGGAACAGCGCGCGGTCCTCGCCGCGGTGGTGCCCGTCGAGGGCGGTGCAGATTCCGCGGCAGTGCAGCAGCAGATCCCGTCCGGGCTTCTCCGGATCCACGTCGTGCACGCCGTCACGGACGACGCGGAGCGCCTCCCGCAGGCGGGTGTGCGCCCCGCGGAGCTCTCTGCTCCAGGCGATCAGCCTGGTCGTCTCGCGCTCAGTCACGCGAGAGCGAAGGGTGGGACGAGCGCATCGTCGCTCCTTCTGTCCGGCGCCTCCATGCCTGACACGGTCTGCCACCGGCACGCGACGCTCCCGCCAGCCTACGCCCGCCGGTCCCTGAACGAGGAGCGTCCTTCGTCTCGCTGCGCTCGCTCAGGAACCGGGGAGCGGGCGTAGGGTGGCGGCGAAGCCACCATACGCACCGGAGGAGGCGCGATGTTCGGAGAGAAGCGGCGCGAGGAGAAGCGCGAAGAAGCGGCCCTCGCCGAGGCGAAGGAGCAGGCCGCGGCCGCCGTCGAGGAGAGCGAGACCGACGACGCCTCGTTCGATTCGGACGAGGCGCTCGAGGAGCAGGAGGAGCCGGACGCCGGCGACGTCCGCCGCTGACACCGGTCCCTGAGCGAGGAGCGCAGCGACGAGACGAAGGGCCTGAGCGAGGAGCGTCCTTCGTCTCGCTGCGCTCGCTCAGGAACCG
>JAFDWP010000241.1 GCA_018268435.1 Actinomycetota bacterium | reverse complement strand
GTCAGGCGGGGCAGCGCGGCGGTCGCCAGGCGGGGCAGCGCGGCGGCCGCCAGGCGGGGCAGCGCGGCGGCCGCCAGGCGGGGTAGCGCGGCGATCGGCCGGACGGGCGGCCGGACGGGCGGCAACCGCCGGGCGGTCGGCCGGACGGGCGGTCGGCGAACTCAGGGGCAGCGGGCCTGCGGGGGCGGCGGACAGGCCGGAACGGCGGGCGCTCAGCCCAGGCCCTGGGCCTTCAGCCAGGCGGTGGCGATCTCCGGCGCCTCCTTCTTGTCGACGGTGCTCTGCACGTTGAGCTTGACCAGCTCCTCGGTCGTGAGCTTGGCGCTCACGGCGTTGATCGCCTTCGACACCTTGTCGGCGACGCTCGTGCTCACGATCGGCACGACGTTCGACGGCAGGATGAGGTTCTTCGGATCCTTCAGCGCGACGAGATCTCCCTGCGCGAAGGCCGGGTCGGCCGAGTAGATGTCGGCGACCTGCACGGTGCCGGCCCGCAGCGCCTCGAGCGTCGTCTGACCCGTAGCGGAGAACGTCAGATCCACACCGTAGAGCTTCTTCGCCGCGGCAGGGCCGTACGGCCGCTGCTCGAACTCGGGCGCCGCGCCGATCGTGACCGGTGCCGGCATCTTCGACAGATCCGCGATGGACTCCAGCCCGAACTTGTCGGCGTTCGCCTTGGTCACCGTGTACGTGTCCTGATCGGCGGCCTTGGCGTAGTCGAGGAGGGTGAGGCCGCTCGGCATCACCTTCTTCAGCGCGGCGTAGACGTCGTCGGGGCTGTTCGTGTCGGCCTTGCCGCCCAGATACTCCAGCAGGTTGCCGGTGTACTCGGGGAACAGGTTGATCGCCCCCGACTTCACGTCGGGCATGTAGGCGTCGCGCTGGCCGATGCTGAACTTGCGCTCGACCTTCATGCCGTCCTTCTCGAGGGCCTGCGCGTAGATCTCGGCGATGATCTCGTTCGAGTAGTAGGCCTGGGATCCGATCACGATCGTGTCGGATCCCGCCGCCGCGCTCTCGGTCGGCTTGTCGAGCGGGTTGCTGGAGCTGCACGCGCTGAGCGCGAGGGCGACGGCGACCGCGGCCGTCGCGGCGGCGGCGATGCGGGTGATGCGAGCGGTGAACATGATGTGCCTCTCTTCGGTGGGGGATGCAGGTCAGGTGCGGGCGGCGCGCAGCACGCGGCCCGGACGGTGCTCGTCTGCGGAGCGCCCCTCGGCCGCGCGGACGCCCGCGGGCACGACGGCGCGCTGGGCGAGCGCGAACAGCAGGTCGGCGATCAGGGCCAGCGCCGCGACCAGGAGCGCACCGGCGAGCACCTGATCGAAGCGCCCCAGCGGGATGCCCTGGATGATGGGGAAGCCGAGGCCGCCGAGGTTCACCCAGGCGGCGATCGTCACGGTCGCGATCACCTGCAGCGTCGCGGCGCGGAGGCCGCCGACCAGCAGCGGCAGCCCGAGCGGGAACTCGACCTTCCAGAACACCTGCCACGGCGTCATCCCCACCGCCTTCGCGGCGTCGACCACACGCGGGTCGATCGCTTCGATCCCGGTGTACGCGCCTGCGAGGATCGACGGGATAGCGAGCAGCACGAGGGTGACCAGGGCCGCGACCGGCACCTGCAGCACGCCGAACAGCAGCACCAGCAGGATGAGCAGGCCGAACGAGGGGATGGCGCGTGCGGCGCCGGAGATCGCGACGGCGACCTCGCGACCGCGGCCGGTGTGGCCGATCAGCCAGCCCGCGGGGACGGCGATCGCCGCGGCGACCAGGAGGGAGAGCACGGTGTAGAGCAGGTGCTGACCGAGCAGCACCGGCAGCGCATACGGCCCGGTCCACTGCGCGGGAGCGAGGATCCAGCGGATCGCGTCGGCGAAGAGGTTCATGCGGCCGCCTCCGTCACGACGGCGGATCCGTCCCGCGCCGCCGCGGCCGCGCTGCGGGGGGTGGCCCTGGTCGCACGCTGCCACGGCATGAGCAGCCGGCCGAGCAGCACCAGCAGCACGTCGACGACGAGCGCCAGGACGATCACAGCGACGACGCCCGCGAACACCTCCTCGATGAGGCGGCGGTCGAGCCCGTTCGTGAAGAGGTAGCCGAGGTTCTGCACCCCGACCAGGATGCCGACGGTGGCGAGCGCGATCGTCGAGACGGCCGCCACGCGCACTCCGGCGAGGATGACCGGGCCCGCCAGCGGCAGATCGACGGTCCAGAACCGGCGCCCGGATCCGTAGCCCATCGCGGTGGCCGCCCGGCGCACGTCGGCATCGACCGAGTCGAGCCCGTCCGCGACGGCGCGCACCAGGATCGCGACGTTGTAGATCGTCAGGGCGACGATGAGGTTCGTCGGGCTGATCGCGGAGTAGCCCAGCAGCGCGGGCAGCAGGATGAGCAGCGCCAGGGAGGGGATCGTGTAAAGCAGGCCGGTGAGCACGATCACGGGACCGCGCACCAGCCGGTGCCGCCAGGCGATCCAGCCCAGCGGCACCGAGACGACGACCCCGAGCACGAGAGCGATCACGCTCTGCTGCAGATGCACGGCGGCCAGGCTCACGATGAGCCCGAGGTTGTCGATGATCCAGGTCACGTCAGCCGACCTCGTCCGCGGCGCGGGGCGGGTGCGCGTCCTGCAGATCCGTCGGCGACTGCACGAGCGTGCCCTGCGCGCGGCCGTCGGCGTCGACGACCACGGTGCCGTTCGGCGTCTGCCGCAGGTGCAGCGCGCGGCGGCCCCGATCGGCGCCGATGAACGCCGCGACGAAATCGTCGGCGGGCGCGGACAGGATCTCGTCCGGCGTGCCCTGCTGCACGATCCGCGCGGCCTTGTCGAGGATCACGATCCGGTCGCCGAGCAGCAGCGCCTCGTCGATGTCGTGCGTCACGAACACGACGGTCTTGCCCAGTTCGCGCTGCAGCCGCAGCAGCTCCCGCTGCAGTTCGGTGCGCACGATCGGGTCGACGGCGCCGAACGGCTCGTCCATGAGCAGGATGTTCGGATCCGCCGCGAGCCCGCGGGCCACGCCGACGCGCTGCTGCTGCCCCCCGGAGAGCTGGCTGGGGTAGCGGTCGGCGAACGCCTGGTCGAGCCCGACGGTGTCGAGCAGCTCCCGCGCCCGGGCGTGCGCCTCACGCCGGGACACCCCGTTCAGGCGCAGCACCGTGGCCACGTTGTCGATCACGGTGAAGTGCGGCAGCAGCCCGGAGTTCTGCATCACGTACCCGATGCGCCGGCGCAGCGCGACCGGATCGCCGTCGAGCACGCTCTCGCCGTCGATCTCGACCGTGCCGGAGGTCGGCTCGACCATGCGGTTGATCATCCGCAGCAGCGTGGTCTTGCCGGATCCGGACGAGCCGACGAGGACCGTCGTCTGCCGGGCCGGGATCACGAGGCTGAAATCGTCGACCGCGACGGTGCGGGCGTTCCCCGAGCCGCCGGGGAACGCCTTCGTGACGGAGCGGAACTCGATCATCGGCCGCCCGCCCTCAGGGCAGGGACCCCTCCTGCGGCACGTCTCCGGCGCGCACGCTGACCTTCGGGTCGAACGCGACGTAACCGGAGAAGTCGACGCCGACCCGCTCGATCGCCGTCGGATACGGATGCGGATACGCCCAGGCCAGATCCTTGTGCTCCTGCTCGTCCACCCGCAGCGTATAGTACTGGCACTCGCCCTTCCACGGGCAGGTGTACGGCGTGGGACTCTCCTGCAGCACGCCCTCGGTCACGGACGTCGGCGGGAAGTACCGGTTGCCCTCGATGACCACCACGTCGGAGTCATCGGCGTTCGCGATGATCCGCCCTTCGAATACAGCTTGCATGCTCGTCCGTCCT
>JAFDWP010000240.1 GCA_018268435.1 Actinomycetota bacterium | reverse complement strand
CTGGTCACCGTCCGCGAGGACGGGCAGCGCCGCTTCTACAGCATCGAGGCGGCTCCGCTGGAGCAGGTGGACGACTGGCTCGTGCCGTTCCTCGCCGACGCCTACGGGGACTCCGCTCCCGACCTCGCGGCCCTGGGGGTCGTGCCGCCGCTGCCGGACGGCGCCGCGCACGCGGCCGAGGTCGTCGGCCGCGCCGCGGCGAGTGCCAAGCACGTGGTGCAGACGGCTCTCAAGCGACTCGGGGCCTGAGCGCCGCCCGCGGGTCCGGCCGGGCTCCGGAGCGCGCGACCGCGGCGATGATCGCACCCCAGGTCGCGGCGAGTGCGACGAGCTGCACGATGCCGGCGATGGGGCCGCCGAACAGATTCGCCCCCGCGGTGATGATCGCGGCGATCGGGACCCAGACCGCGACGCGGTGAGCGACGCGCAATCCGACGGCGAGCACAACGGGACCGATCGAGTAGCAGATCAGGAACACGATGAGCAGGATCCCGCCGAGCGGCTCCGCGTCCGTCGCGGAGACCATGGCGGCGCGGGCGTCCCCCGGCAGCGCCGCCATGGCGATCGCGCCGTACCCGCCGAAGAACGCGGCGAGGTGGCCGATTCCCGCGGCCAGACCCGCGCCGGTGACCAGGGCTCCGATCCCCGTGAGAAGGGCCCCTCGGTCCGGAGCGAGCGCCGAGACCGCGGGCAGTCCCGCGAGCCAGACGAGCGGACCGAGCACCGCAAGAATCCCTATGATCAGCCACGCGGTGGGGAACTGCGCAGCGACATCGACCGGCGTTGGATCCGCCCCGTGGGGCTGCAGCATCCACTGCGCGATGTTCGTGACGATGAGATTGAGCGGTCCGACGCACAGAGCGATGACGGCGACGGTCCGACCGAGACGGGTGGACATGAAGGTCTCCTTCCGGGAGTGATGGATGCCGCTCAGCCTCCCCATCGTGCGGCCCTCGGCGCGTCCGGCTCGGGAGGGAATGGGATCGATCGCACGACCGTCCGGCTGTAGCCCGTGCGGGGGACGTGGCGGTCGAACCGGCGGAATAGCATGAGCGCATGCGGCAGGCCATCGCGCGCTTCCGGCGACGCTCGCTCGGCGGATTCCCCGCACCCGACGTGGTGTTGGCCGGAGTGCTGTGCCTCGTCGCGGTGGCAAGCGCGATCACCGGAAACCCGGCTGAAGGCCCGATCGCGCTCACGGTTCCGGTCGCGGTGGTGACCACGCTTGCACTCCTCTGGCGGCGGCGCTCCGCGGTGCTGACTGTCGCCCTCATCGCCGCGGCGAGTCTGGTGCAGACCCTGATCGCGCAGCCGCCCGGATCGCTGTGGTCGCTCGCGGTGTACGCGATCGCGATGTACTCGCTCGCGGCGTGGTGCACCGAGGGCGTCGCAGCGGTCGCCGGGTCGGTGTTCGTCGGGGCGCTGCTGGTCGAGGAGAGGATCGCCGACGGCATCGACTACGTGTTCATCCTGCTCGTGTTCGGCGGCGTCTGGCTGCTGGGCCGGGCGAGCCGGCATTGGCGCGGTCGGGTGACGGCGGCGGAGCATCGCCAGCAGGAGGCGGCACGACTCGCAGCTGCGGAGGAGCGGCTGCGCATCGCGCGCGACCTGCATGACGTCGTGGCGCACAGCCTGGGGGCGATTGCAGTACAGGCGGACGCCGCCGAGGCCGCCCTCGCGGTCGCGCCGGCCCGGGCGGTCGAGCCGGTCCAGGCGATCCGCGACACCTCACGGGCGGCGCTGACCGACATCCGCCGGGTGCTCGACATCCTGCGCGAAGGCGACGACGGACGGGGGGCGTCGCTTGGCGCGACGGCGGTGACGGCGCTGGTGGAGTCGGCGAGGGTCGCCGGCACGCGCGTCACGCTCGATCTCCGGCTCATCCGCACCGCGCCGATCCCGCCCGCCGTCGACCTCGCCTCTTATCGCATCGTGCAGGAGTCGCTGACCAACGCGCGAAAGCATGCCTCCCACGCGGCGATTGATGTGACGATCGTGCAGAGCGCGGACGAGCTCTCGATCGTCGTGCGGAATGAGGCCGGATCGGTGATCGAACCGATGGTCGCGTCGTCGGGGTACGGCATCAGGGGAATGGCGGAACGAGTGCGTGATCTGGGCGGATCCTTCACCGCCGGCGCCGCACCGCAGGGCGGGTTCACCGTGCGGGCCGTGCTTCCGCTCGTGCCGGGCATGGGCGGCACGGCGTGATCCGGGTGGTGATCGCCGACGATCAGACCCTGGTGCGCACCGGGTTCCGTCTCATCCTCGACCTGGAGGACGACATCGAGGTGGTCGGCGAGGCGGCTGACGGCGCCGAATGCGTCCGCCGGGTCGGTCAGGAGCAGCCGGACGTGGTGCTGATGGACGTGAGGATGCCGGTGCTCGACGGCATCGAGGCCACCCGCCGGCTCACCGCCGCGGGTAGCCGGGCACGCGTGCTCGTGCTGACCACCTTCGATCTCGACGAGTACGTGTTCGAGGCGCTGCGCGCGGGAGCCGCCGGATTCCTGCTGAAGGACGCGCCGCGTGAGCAACTCGTCTCGGCGATCCGGCAGGCGGTCGACGGCGACGCGCTGCTGGCACCCTCGGTCACCCGGCGTCTCATCGAACGCTTCGCGCACACCGGCGGCTCGTCGTCGGCGCTCGCGCCGTTCGAGACTCTGAGCGTCCGAGAGCGCGAGGTGCTCGCCCTCGTCGCCCGCGGCTGGACCAACGGCGAGGTCGCCGCGGCGCTGTTCCTCGGCGACGCGACCGTGAAGACGCACATCGCGCGGATGCTCGCCAAGCTGGGAGCCCGCGATCGCATTCAGGCGATCGTGATGGCATACGAGAGCGGGTTCCTGCGCCCCGGCGTGGAGGACGCGTGAGCGCTCCCCGCAGATCGGTCGCGGCCTGCGGCCTCGGAGACCACAGTGATCACACGGGTTTACACGCGTGATCACCAGCCCCTACAGTTGTCGCAACCCGGCGCACAGGGCGCGTCGCGGGGAAGGGGGACGGGGATGCCCGAGCAGCTTCCGGATGTGCGCTTCCTGACGGTCGCCGAGGTCGCGGCCATCATGCGCGTGTCCAAGATGACGGTGTACCGCCTCGTGCACGCGGGCGAGCTCCCGGCGATCCGCTTCGGGCGCAGTTACCGCGTGCCGGAGTCCGCCGTCACGGCCGCGCTGCAGAAGCCGATCTCCGACGTCGGCTGACGCCTGCGGCGTCGGGCGCACCGGCTGGGTGCG
>JAFDWP010000023.1 GCA_018268435.1 Actinomycetota bacterium | reverse complement strand
TACTACGGCGTCTGAGGCGCGCAGCCCCTGCGGAGCCCCGTCCTGTCCCTCATCCCCCGGACAGGACGGGGCTCCGTCACGTCCGGGGACGGGTCAGCCGTAGAAGAGCGTCTCGAACACCTTGCGGGCACGCCGGGTGACGCGCAGATACTCCTCCTCCACCTCGACGGCCGAGCGATCCGGGTACCCCAGGATCCGCCCCACCCCGTCGAGCTCGCGGGGATCCGAGGGCAGCACGTCCTTCGTCTGCCCGGTGAGCAGGGTCATTGCGGAGCGGAGCCGGCTCGACAGCCGCCAGGCGTCGCGCAGCAGCTCCCCGGCCTCCTCCGGCACGAACCCCGCGTCGACGGCGACGTCGAGCGCCGCCAGCGTGGAGGTCGTGCGCAGCGCCGGCACGGCGTGCGCATGCTGCAGCTGCACGAGCTGGATGAGCCACTCGACGTCGCTGAGCGTGCCGGGGCCGAGCTTGAGATGGCGGCGCGGATCCACCCCCTGCGGCAGCCGCTCCCCCTCGACGCGCGCCTTGATCCGCTTGATCTCCCGCAGCGACGCGAGATCGATCGCCTCCGGGTACCGCACGCCGTCGGCCAGCACCAGGAAGCGCTCGATGAGCTTATGGCTCCCGGCGACCCCCCGGGCGCGCAGCAGCGCCTGCGCCTCCCAGGACAGCGACCAGCGCCGGTAGTACGCGGCGTAGGCGTCCAGGCTGCGCACGAGGGGCCCGTTGCGGCCCTCGGGACGCAGATCCGCGTCCAGCTCGAGCGGCAGGCGGTGATCGGTCAGGTGCTCGCGCAGCCCGGCCACCATGCGCGCCGCCAGCTGCTGCGCGCGCTGCGGTTCGACACCGTTCGCCTCGTACACGAACAGCACGTCGGCATCGGATCCGAATCCGAGCTCTGCGCCGCCGAACCGCCCCATCCCGATGACCGAGAAGTCCAGCGTGTCGTCCGCCTCCGGCACCACCTCGCGGCGGACCGCCCGCAGCGCGGCCTGGATCGTGGCATCCGTGATCGCGGTCAGTGCGACGGCGACGTCGTCGATCGTGAGCACGTCCAGCGCCGCGCCCATCGCCGTGCGCAGCAGCTCCCGCCGGCGCAGGGCGCGCACCGACCGCATCGCGTCCAGGATCGTGTCGTGCCGGGTCTGGATCGCGCGGGCCTCCTCGTCCAGCGCCTGCCGGGGGCGCGGGCGCAGCTGCTCCGTGCTCTCCAGCCACGCGACGGACTCGGGGATCCACTCCATCAGCTCGCCGATGTAGCGGGACGTGGACAGCACCCGGGTGAGCCGTTCCGCGGCGCCAGAGGAGTCACGCAGCATGCGCAGGAACCACGGCGTGTCACCGAGGCGCTCGCTGATGCGGCGGAACGCGACGAGGCCGTAGTCGGGGTCGGTGCCGTCCGCGAACCAGCGCACCATGACCGGCATGAGGTGCCGCTGGATCGTCGCCTTGCGGCTGAGCCCCGTGGTGAGCGCGCCGATGTGGCGCAGCGCCCCCGCGGGGTCGCGGAAGCCGATCGCGGCGAGTCGGTCGTGGGCCTGATCGGTCGAGAGGGTGCGCTCCTCCTCGGGGAGCGACGCCACCGCGCTGAGCAGCGGGCGGTAGAACAGGCGCGTATGCAGGTCGCGCACCTCGCGCCGGACGTCCTCCCACACGGTGCGGATGCCCTCCGCGGTCTCCGCGAGGCCGGTCGCGCGGCCGAGCACCCGCAGCGCCTCCTCCTCGCGCGGCACCAGGTGGGTGCGCTGCATCTCGCGCAGCTGCAGCCGATGCTCGATCAGGCGCAGCACCCGATAGTCGCGCCCGAACAGCCCGGCCTCGGCACGCCCGATGTAACCGCCGGCGACGAGGGCGTCGAGGGATTCGAGGGTGCCCCTGGTGCGGATCGCCGGATCGGTGAGCCCGTGCACCAGCTGCAGCAGCTGCACCGTGAACTCGATGTCGCGCAGGCCCCCCGGGCCCAGCTTCAGCTGGTACGGCACGTCCTCCGGGTCGATGTACGCGGTCACGCGCTCGCGCATGCGCTGCACGCTGCCGACGAAGTCCTCCCGCGCCGCACTCGACCAGACCTTGGGCTGCACGGCGTCGATGTACGCGCGCCCCAGGTCCGGATCCCCGGCGATCGCCCGCGCCTTCAGGAGTGCCTGGAACTCCCAGCTCTTCGCCCAGCGGTCGTAGTACGCCACATGCGAACCGAGCGAGCGCACCAGCGCGCCCTGCTTGCCCTCGGGGCGCAGGGCCGCATCGACCTCCCAGAGCGGCGGCTCCGCCTCGATCCCGGACAGCACCTGCATGGTCTCGCGGGCGAGCCGCGTGGCGATGTCGATCGCACGCGCCTCGCCGAGGCGCTCCTCGTCGAGGGTGCCGGCGACGAAGATCACGTCCACATCGCTGACGTAGTTCAGCTCCCGCGCCCCGGTCTTGCCCATGCCGATGATCGCGAGCCGGGTCAGCGCGACGTCGCGGCGGGCGTCGGCGGATCCGTTCGCGACGGCGGTCCGGGCGATCGCGAGTCCCGCCTCCAACGCGGCCGAAGCCGCGTCCGCGAGGGCGGCCGACACGGCCGCCACCGCCTCGACCGGATCCTCGGACGACAGGTCCCACACGGCGATCCCCGCGACGGCGCGCCGGTAGGCGACGCGCAGCCGGATCCGCGCCTCGGCGTCGCCCGCCGCCGCGAAGCCGTCCTCGGCGCCGACGGCCGAGAGCAGGCTCGCACGCAGCGCGTCCTCCCCCGGCAGCCGTCCGGGAGCCACGCCCAGCAGGGCGAGCTCCTCGGGGCGGCGCTCGAAGAAGCGTCCGAGCCCGGGCGAAGCCCCGAACACGGCCCAGGCCCGTGCGCGCGACGCCTCGTCGGCGAGCACCGCCGCGACCGTCGCCGGATCGCGGCGCGCCACCCGGATGAGCCCGGTCAGCGCCTCGTCGGGGTCGGCGCTGCGCAGCGCTTCGATGAGGCCGGTCGGCGCGAGCCCGGTGAGCTCGCCGAGCTCGCGCAGCCCCGCCGACGCCGCGGAGAGCCCCACGAAGCCGAGCCGGGCGAGCGCGGACAGCGAGAGCGAGTCATCCGAGCGGGCCAACGCGCACCCCGATCAGAGCAGTTCGAGATTGCTCTTGAGCTCGAACGGCGTGACCTGACCTCGGTACGCCTCCCACTCCTTGCGCTTGTTCAGCAGCACGTACGTGAACACCTGCTCGCCCAGGGTCTCGGCGACGAGCTCCGACTCCTCCATGCGCTCCAGCGCGTGGTCCAGGCTCGGCGGGAGCGGCGCATAGCCCAGCGCGCGGCGCTCCGCATCGCTGAGAGACCACACGTTGTCCTCGGCCTCGGGCGGCAGCTCGTAGCCCTCCTCGATGCCCTTGAGCCCGGCGGCGAGCATGAGCGCGTACGCGAGGTACGGGTTCGCCGCCGAGTCCAGCGCGCGATACTCGATGCGCGTCGACTGGCCCTTGTTCGGCTTGTACATCGGCACGCGGATGAGCGCCGAGCGATTGGCGTGCCCCCAGGTCACGAAGCTCGGCGCCTCGTCCCCGCCCCAGAGTCGCTTGTACGAGTTCACGAACTGGTTCGTCACCGCCGCGATCTCGTTCGCGTGCCGCAGGAGTCCGGCGATGAACTGACGTCCGGTGCGGGAGAGCTGGTACTTCGCGCCCTCCTCGTAGAACGCGTTCATGTCGCCCTCGAAGAGCGACATGTGCGTGTGCATCCCGCTGCCGGGGTGGTTGCTGAGCGGCTTCGGCATGAACGTCGCGTACACGCCCTGCTCGATCGCGACCTCCTTGACGACGGTGCGGAACGTCATGATGTTGTCGGCCGTGGTGAGCGCATCCGCGTAGCGCAGATCGATCTCGTTCTGGCCCGGCCCGCCCTCATGGTGGCTGTACTCCACCGAGATGCCGAGGTCCTCGAGCATCCGCACCGAACGGCGTCGGAAGTCGTGCGCGGTCCCGCCGGGGACGTTGTCGAAGTAGCCGGCGGAGTCCACCGGCACCGGCCCCTCGGGCCCGAACTGCGAGGACTTCAGCAGGTAGAACTCGATCTCGGGGTGCGTGTAGAACGTGAACCCCGCGTCGGCCGCCTTGGCGAGGGTGCGCTTGAGCACGTGCCGCGGGTCGGCGACCGCCGGACGCCCGTCCGGGGTGGTGAGGTCGCAGAACATCCGCGCGGTGGGGTCGATCTCGCCGCGCCAGGGCAGGATCTGGAACGTCGTCGGATCCGGCTGCGCGAGAAGGTCCGCCTCGAAGGTACGGGTGAGGCCCTCGATCGCGGATCCGTCGAAGCCGATGCCTTCCGCGAAGGCGCCCTCGACCTCGGCCGGGGCGATCGCCACCGACTTGAGGGTGCCGATGACGTCGGTGAACCACAGTCGCACGAACTTGACGCCGCGCTCCTCGATCGTGCGCAGCACGAAGTCGCGCTGCTTGTCCATCCCGCTCATCGAGCGCCGTCCGCCCCGCCCCAGTCGTCCTCCGCCGCGTCCTGCTCGGCCCAGAGCCGTGAGCGCTCCTTGAGCACCTCGGGAGCCTTGGCCGCCTCCTCCGCGGTGTCGAACGGACCGATGCGGTCGAGGGAGGAGGAGAGCATGCCGTGCTCGACCTGACCGGTCCGGCTGTTGAACCAGTACTTCTCCTCGCCGAAGTCCTGACCGTCGTAGCTGTCGTCGTGGTGTGCCGCGCCCATGTGCTGCTCCTCCTGTGTGCTTGTCACGATCCTACTGGCGCTCCCGGCGCTCGCTAGGCTGTTGCGCATGGCAAAAGCGATCGGCGTGGACATCGGCGGAACCGGCATCAAGGCGGGCGTCGTCGACCTCGAGCACGGAACCCTCGACTCGGACCGGATCCGGATCCCCACTCCGAAGGGCGCCAAGCCCGCGGACGTGCTCGCGACCGTCAAGGAGGTGCTCACGACGCTCGGTGTGCAGGACTCCGACCTTCCACTGGGCGTGGCCTTCCCGGCGATCGTGAAGTACGGGCGGACCCTCTCCGCGGCGAACATCTCCAAAGACTGGATCGACTTCGAGGCCGAGCGGTTCTTCGAGGACGGCCTGGGCCGTCAGATCCACTTCGTGAACGACGCCGACGCGGCCGGTGTCGCCGAGAGCCGGCACGGCGCGGCCCGCGACGCCCGTGGGCTCACGATCCTCGCCACGCTCGGCACCGGGATCGGCTCGGCCTTCCTGTACAACGGCGTGCTGGTGCCGAACACCGAGCTCGGCCACCTCGACTTCCGCGGCGAGTCGATCGAGAAGTGGGCCGCCTACTCCGCGATGGAGCGCGACAAGCTCGGCTGGGAGGAGTGGTCCGCGCGCCTGCAGGACTTCTTCGCGCACGTCGAGTTCCTGTTCAGCCCCGACCTGTTCGTGGTCGGCGGCGGCGTGTCCAAGCACCCCGAGAAGTTCCTTCCGATGCTGGATCTGAAGACTCCGATCGTCGCGGCCGTGCACCGCAACTCGTCCGGCATCATCGGCGCGGCCTCGCTCGCCGCCGACTGACGCCGGGCGCCGAGGTCCGCGAAGCACCTCACGACGGGAAGGGCCCGGATCCGCATCGCTGCGGATCCGGGCCCTCGTCGTGGAGAGGAACGGGCCGGCCTGTACGCCGGGTTCTGTCCCGGGGCGGAGCCCCTTCGACGGTCATCTCTCTCGGCGACGCGTTGCCGCGCCGCTCCAGCGGCCTACCCGGGGACTCGGCGGGCCGCGTCATCATCCCCTGTCTGGCCTTGCTCCGGGCGAGGTTTACCTGGCGGGCCGTGTCACCACGGCCCCCGGTGGTCTCTTACACCACCCTTTCACCCTTACCCCTTGCGGGGCGGTCTTCTCTCTGTGGCACTGTCTCGCGGATTGCTCCGGGTGGGTGTTACCCACCGCCCTGCCCTGCGGAGCCCGGACGTTCCTCGGTGCGGTCTCCCGCCACGCGACCGTCCAGCCGACCCGTTCGGATCCAGTCTACGAGGCCTTGGCCGCATCGTCCGCGACGCGCAGATCCAGCGGGATGTCGATCGCGAACCCCGGGAAGAGCCGACGGGTCGCCGCATCGGCCGCTTCCCGCACCGCGCGCGCCGCATCCTCGGCGAGCTCGCGGGGCGTGTGCACGATGACCTCGTCGTGCAGGAAGAACGCCAGATGGGGCCGCCGGGAGAACACCGGGCCGGAGTCGCGGGCGGCACGGGCCGCGTCCGGCAGGGCGAAGAGCCGGTGCCGGATCTCGGCCAGCCAGAGCAGCGACCATTCGGCCGCGGTGCCCTGCACCACGAAGTTCCGGGTGAAGCGGCCGCGATCGCGCGCCCTGCTCCGCGCCAGCCGTTCGTCGGCGCCGCCGGCATCGGGATCGCTCGCGCGGGACTGCGCCGCCGTCCACGTCGCGTCCGGAGGCGGGGACGAGCGCCCCAGCAGGGTCGACACCACGCCGCCGTCCTCGCCGACCTTCGCGGCGCCGTCCACGAGCGCCATCGCGCGCGGGAAGACGCTGCGCAGCCGCGGTCCGAGCTGCCCGCTGGGTCCCGTCGTCGCGCCGTACATCGCCCCGAGCACGGCGTACTTCGCGTCCTGCCGCGTCTGCACGGCGCCCGAGCGCACCACTCCCTCGTACAGGTCGGCACCGTGCGCCGCCGCGGCCATCGCGCGATCCTGAGACATCGCGGCGAGCACGCGCGGCTCCAGCTGTGCGACGTCGGCGCACACCAGTGTCCAGCCCTCGTCGGCGCGCACCGCAGGGCGCAGGCTGCGCGGGATCTGCAGCGCTCCCCCGCCGCTGGACGCCCAGCGCCCGGTCACGACGCCGCCGGTGAGGTACACCGGGCGGAACCGCTCGTCGCGCACCCACTCTGCCAGCCAGTGCCAGCCGTTGGCCGCATGCAGGCGCGCGAGCTTCTTGTAGGCGAGAAGCGGCTCCACCACGGGATGCTCGACCTCTCCGAGCTCCCAACGCGACGTGGAGTCGACGAGGATCCCGGCACGGCGCAGCGACTTGAGCAGCCGGGGCGGACTGTCCGGGTTGACCGAGGGGTCCTCGAGCGCCTCCGCGATGCTCGCGGCGAGCTCGGCCATCCGCGCCGGACGCGCCCCGGGCACCGGCCGCGGTCCGAGCGCATCGGCGAGGAGACGCTTATGCACCGCCGTGCTCCAGGGCAGGCCCGCCGCGGTCATCTCCTCGGCGACCAGCGCTCCCGTCGACTCCGCCGCGCACAGCAGCGCGAGCCGGCCGTCCGGGGCTCGGCGCAGCGCGGCCTGCTGACGGGCATGCTCGGCGCGCAGCTCGTCGATCTCCGCGGGCTCGTCGGCCGCGCGCGAGACCGCGACATCGTGCAGGTCGAACAGCGCCGGCGCCGCGACGGAGACCGTCGGGTCGGTGCGGGTCCACCGGGGCGAGGCGGGGACGGGGTCGGCGAGACTCGCGGTGTCGCGCAGGATCGCGTGGCACAGCAGCAGATCGTGCGCGCGTCGGATCCTGATCCCCGCGGCGAGGAGCGGCGGATACGCGTCGCGCAGACTCCGCACCACCCAGCGCGGATGGGCACGATCCTCGATCTCCGCGATCACGCTGTGCAGCTCGGAGGTCGGGATCTCCCGGACCGACTGCTCCTCGCCGCCCTCGCCGAGCGCGGCGAGGCACCAGTGCGCGGGCCGGGACGACCGTCCCAGCACGATCGCGTGCGGAAGGGCCGATTCGATCATGTCTTCGAATCTACGCCCTGACGGCGACCACGCCCGCCGGATCCGTCGCGCCGGGCGGGGATCCGCGGGTGTGTCGGCGTGTATCGCCGCTCGTGCGCGCCTCGACCGAGACGGTTAGCGTGGGTCCCCGGAGAGGAGACCCATGTCCGACGCATCGCCCTTCATCGCGCACAACGGCTTCGCCCTGCCCGCCCAGGGCCTCGGCACCTACGGACTCCGCGGTGACGCGGGCGCCGACGCGGTGCGCAGCGGCATCGAGACCGGCTACCGGCTCATCGACACCGCGTTCAATTACGAGAACGAGGGTGCCGTCGGCTGGGGTGTCTCGGGCGCCGCCGTGGACCGCTCCGAGCTCATCGTGACGTCGAAGCTCGCCGGACGCCATCACGCCCGCGCGAAGGCGCTCGACGCGATCGAGGAGAGCCGGTTCCGGCTCGGAGTCGACGCGATCGACCTGTTCCTCATCCACTGGCCGCTGCCGCAGGTGGGCGCGTACGTCGAGGCGTGGCAGGCCCTCATCGAGGCGCGCGAACGGGGTCACGTGCGGCAGATCGGCGTGTCGAACTTCCTGCCCGAGCACCTGGAGCGCATCGAGGACGCCACCGGGGTGCGCCCGGTCGTGAACCAGATCGAGCTGCACCCGCGGTTCCCCCAGCAGGAGGCGCTGGATCACCACCGTGCGCACGGGATCATCACCCAGGCGTGGAGCCCGCTCGGCCGTGCGGGCGCGGTGCTCGCGGATCCGGTGATCACCTCGATCGCCGACGCGCACGGGATCACCCCCGCGCAGGCCGTGCTGGCGTGGCACGCCGCCCGCGGCGTCGTGGCGATCCCGAAGGCATCCTCGGCCGAGCACCAGGCGCTGAACCTCGCCGCGGCGCAGGTGCGGCTCGGCGACGACGAGGTCGAGGCGATCACCGCGCTCGGCGCGGCGGACGGCCGGCTCTGGGACGCGGATCCCGCCACCCACGAGGAGTTCTGAGCCCGGCCCGCCGCGCTGCGGGCTGGGCGGGCTGCGGTCTGCCGGCTCAGTCGGCCGGGGCCGCGCTGCTCTTCAGTCCCGACTCCTCGGTGCGGACGAGGATGCAGCCGCACTCCGGGCAGGACACCACGTCGTCGTCCGCGGCCTGACGGATCGCGTTCAGATCGGTGCCGGACAGCACCATCCGGCAGCCCTCGCAGGTGGCGCGGCGCAGCAGCGCCGCCCCGGCCGTGCCGCCGGCACGGCGCTGGTACTCCGCCATCAGGGAGGGCGAGACGGAGTCGACCAGCGCCGCGCGGTCGCGCGCCAGCTGCTCCCCCTCGGTCGTCGCGGCCGAGATCAGCGCCTTGGCCTCCGCGGTCAGTCGGGTCCCCTCGGCGACGGTCTCGTCGATGAGCGCCTGCTGGGCCGAGACGGCGGCCTCGGCGTCCTCCAGCCGACCCATGAGCTCCAGCTCCGCATCCTCGAGGTCGCTGATCCGACGTCCGAGGCTCGCGATCTCCTGCTCCAGCGCGACCGCATCCTTAGGGTTCTGGGTGGTCGCGAGCCGCTCGGCGTCCCTGTCCCGCCGCTGCGCCGCCAGGGCCACATCCGACTCCAGTCGGGTCAGCTCGGACTGCACGTCGTCACGTGCGCCGGAGAGCACGGTCAGCTCGCGCAGCTGGCCCTGCCGCTGGGCGGACAGCGCATTGATCCGCTCCCCCTGCACGGGATGGGTGCGCGCGTGGTCGGCCTGCAGGATCCGACGGTCGATGTCGGCGATGTCGAGGAGCACCAGCTGATGCGCGGGGTTGGCTTTCACGCCTCAAACCTACGCCAGACGCAGGCTCTCCCGTGCGCGCGGGGTCGGTCAGGACGTCACGCCGTCCACGTAGTACCAGTGCCCGTCCTCACGCACGAAGCTGCTGCGCTCGTGCAGGACGCCCCGTCCGCCGGCATCACGATGGATCGCCTCGAACTCCACCACTCCGGCCGTGTCGAAGGGGCCGCCCGCGGCCTTCGCGAGGATGTCGAGACGCAGCCAGCGCACGTCGACGTCCAGATCCAGGCGCTCCGGTCGGGTGGACGCGTGCCAGGAACGCAGCAGATACCCGTCGTCTCCCGTCGCGAAGGCCGTGTACCGCGACCGCATCAGTGCCTCCGCCGTCGGCGCCGGTCGACCCGCGAGGATCGGTCCGCAGCACGCCTCGAAGCGATCGCCGCTGCCGCACGGGCAGCGGGACGACCGCGCGGGGTCGCCGTCCATCCGGGCTCAGCGCCCGATCCGGTCGAGCGCGTCGGCGAGGCGCTGCACGGTGCCGTCGACGTCGGCGAGCTTGTCCAGGCCGAAGAGCCCGATGCGGAACGTCGAGAACGACTCCGGCTCGCCGCAGAACAGGGGCACCCCGGCCGCGATCTGCAGGCCCTGCGCGCGGAACAGCGCCCCGGTGCGCAGGCCCGGATCCGTCGTGTGCACGACGGCGACGCTCGGCGCGGCGAACCCGGCCGCGGCGACCGACGGCATGCCACGCTCGGCAAGCAGCGCGCGCACCCGGGTGCCGAGGTCCCACTGGGCGGCGCGGAGCGCCTCGAACCCGCGCTGCCTCGTCTCGGTCATCAGCACGGCGTTGTGCTGCAGCGTGTCGGTGGGCATCGTCGCGTGATACGGCGCCCGGCCGTCGCGGTACTCCTCCGAGATCCACAGCCACTTCGCGAGGTCCAGCGCGAAACTCGACGACGTCCGCGTGGTCACGGCATCCCTGCCCGCCTCGTTCAGCATCACGTAGCCGGCGCCGGGCGATCCGCTCCAGCCCTTCTGGGGCGCGGAGATCAGGACGTCCACGCCGAGTGCGGCCATGTCCACCCAGAGCGCGCCGGAGGCGATCGAGTCCAGCACCAGGAGTCCGCCGACCTCGTGCACGGCGTCCGCGAGCGCCCGCACGTACTCATCCGGGAGCAGGATGCCGGCCGCCGTCTCGACGTGCGGCGCGAAGACGACCTCGCTGCGCTGCGCGCGGATCGCCGTGACCACCTCGTCGATCGGCATGGGCGCCCAGGAGGCCTGCGCGTCCTCGGACGCCGGCCGGGCCGCGCAGACGACGGTGCTGTGCGCGATGTCGCCGGCGTCGATGATCTGCGACCAGCGATAGGAGAACAGCCCGTTGCGCACGATGAGGCAGCGTCGGCCCGTCGCGAGCTGACGCGCGACCGACTCCATGGCGAACGTGCCGCCACCGGGGACCACGGCGGTCGTCGCCGCCCCGTACGCCGCGCGCAGGTCGGACTGGATGCTCTGCATCACGCCGACGAACCGCGCGGACATGTGGTTGAGCGAACGGTCGGTGAAGACCACCGAATACTCCAGCAGGCCGCCGGGATCGACATCATCGTGCGGAAGGTTCATGGCCCCACCCTCGCACACGCGCCGGACTAGGCTGGTGCACACGCGCCTATAGCTCAGTTGGTAGAGCACGTCGTTTACACCGATGTGGTCGGGAGTTCGAGTCTCTCTGGGCGCACCTCAGAGGCGGTCGCGCGCGTGCGCCCCGCGCGCGCGATCCGGGCTAGGCTGACTCTCGCGCGCCTTTGTGCGGAGTCGACAAGCCTCCCCCGTGCCGCATCCCGATTTCGTTGGCACGACCTGCCAGACAGACGAAAGGCCTGCTGTGACCGTTCACGACCAGGATCCGTACTCCCAGGGCCCGCTCGACAGCGACCCGGAGGAGACCAGCGAGTGGCAGCAATCGCTCGACGAGCTCGTCGGTGCGAAGGGTCGCGGTCGCGGCCGCGAGATCATGCTCAGCCTGCTGAAGAGCTCCAAGGACCTGCACCTGGGTGTGCCGATGGTGCCCACCACGGACTACATCAACACGATCGCCCCGGAGAACGAGGCCGCCTTCCCCGGCGACGAGGACCTGGAGCGCCGCTACCGGCACTGGATCCGCTGGAACGCCGCGATCACCGTGCACCGCGCGCAGCGCCCAGGCATCGGCGTCGGCGGCCACATCTCGACATACGCGTCGGCGGCCTCCCTCTACGAGGTCGGCTTCAACCACTTCTTCCGCGGCCAGGACCACCCGTCCGGCGGCGACCAGATCTTCTACCAGGGCCACGCCTCCCCCGGCGCGTACGCCCGCGGCTACCTCGAGGGCCGGATCACCGAGCAGCAGCTCGACGCCTTCCGCCAGGAGAAGTCCGGCGCCCCGAACGGCCTGCCCTCGTACCCGCACCCGCGGATGATGCCGGAGTTCTGGCAGTTCCCGACAGTGTCGATGGGCCTCGGCCCGATCAACGCGATCTACCAGGCGATGACGAACAAGTACCTCGCCAACCGCGGCATCAAGCAGAACGACTCGCACGTGTGGGCGTTCCTCGGCGACGGCGAGATGGACGAGGTCGAGTCGCGCGGTCAGCTCCAGGTCGCGGCGAACGAGGGTCTGGACAACCTCACCTTCGTGATCAACTGCAACCTGCAGCGCCTGGACGGCCCGGTGCGCGGCAACGGCAAGATCATCCAGGAGCTGGAGAGCTTCTTCCGCGGTGCGGGCTGGAACGTCATCAAGGTCGTCTGGGGCCGGGAGTGGGACGACCTGCTCGCCCGCGACACCGACGGCGCCCTGCTGAACCTCATGAACGTCACCCCCGACGGCGACTACCAGACGTACAAGGCCGAGTCGGGCGCGTACGTCCGGGAGAACTTCTTCGGCCGGGACGAGCGCGCGCTCGCGCTGGTCAAGGACTACTCCGACGACGACATCTGGCACCTGCGCCGCGGCGGTCACGACTACCGCAAGGTGTACGCCGCGTACAAGGCCGCCATGGAGCACAAGGGCCAGCCGACGGTCATCCTCGCGAAGACCGTCAAGGGCTACGGCCTGGGACCGCACTTCGAGGGCCGCAACGCGACCCACCAGATGAAGAAGATGACGCTGGACGACCTCAAGCTGTTCCGCGACACCATGCACATCCCGATCTCTGATGCGCAGCTCGAGGCCGACCCGTACAAGCCGCCGTTCTACCACCCGGGACAGAACGACGAGACGATCCAGTACATGCTGGAGCGCCGTCGCGAGCTGGGCGGCTTCCTGCCCGAGCGCCGCACCACGCACGTGGGGCTGGAGCTGCCGCAGGACAAGGACTACGCGCTGCCGAAGAAGGGATCCGGCAACCAGGAGGTCGCCACGACGATGGCCTTCGTGCGCATGGTCAAGGACCTCATGCGGGTGAAGGGCTTCGGCGAGCGGATCGTCCCGATCATCCCGGACGAGGCGCGCACCTTCGGCATGGACGCGTACTTCCCCACCGCGAAGATCTACAACCCGAACGGCCAGAACTACACCTCGGTCGACCGGGAGCTGCTGCTCGCGTACAAGGAGAGCCCGCAGGGCCAGCTCATGCACGTCGGCATCAACGAGGCCGGAGCCGTCGCGGCGTTCACCGCGACGTCGACGTCGTACTCGACGCACGGCGAGCCGCTCATCCCGATCTACATCTTCTACTCGATGTTCGGGTACCAGCGCACCGGCGACGCCTTCTGGGCCGCCGGCGACCAGATGGGCCGCGGCTTCATCATCGGCGCCACCGCCGGTCGCACCACGCTCACCGGTGAGGGCACCCAGCACGCGGACGGGCACTCCCCGCTGCTGGCCTCGACCAACCCCGCCACCCTCGTCTACGACGCGGCGTACGGCTATGAGGTCGCGCACATCGTCCAGGCCGGCATCGAGCAGATGTACGGCGGCACCCACCCCGATCCGAACGTCATGTACTACCTGACGGTCTACAACGAGCCCATGCGGATGCCCGCGGAGCCCGAGGACGTGGATGTCGACGGGATCCGGAAGGGTCTGCACCGCATCTCGGTCGGATCCGGTGACGGCCAGCGCGTGCAGCTCCTCGCCTCGGGCGTGGGCGTGCCGTGGGCCGTCGAGGCGCAGGAGCTGCTCCTGGCCGACTGGGGCGTCTCGGCAGATGTCTGGTCGGTCACGTCGTGGACCGAGCTGCGCCGTGATGGCCTCGCGGCCGACGAGCACAACTTCCTGCACCCGGACGAGCAGCCGCGCACCGCGTACCTCACCGACAAGCTGAAGGACGCGCAGGGCCCGTTCATCGCGACGAGCGACTACATGCACGCGGTGCAGGACCAGATCCGCCAGTGGGTCCCCGGCGCGTACTACACGCTGGGCGCCGACGGCTTCGGCTTCGCCGACACCCGCGCCGCGGCCCGTCGCTTCTTCAAGATCGACGGTCCGTCCATGGTGGTCCGCGCGCTGCAGGCGCTGGCCGACGAGGGGCGCATCGACCGCTCCGTCGTGGGCCAGGCGATCGCGAAGTACGACCTGTACAACGTGAACGCGGGCAACAGCGGCAACGCCGGCGGCGAGAGCTGACGCGCAGCAGCACGATGACCAGCAGCCCCGAGATGAGCAAGCCGGAGACGCTGGCGTGGCTGCGCCGCATCTCCGGGGATCTGGCCACGGCGACCCTGCAGCGCCTCGAGGACTCCCTGCCCTGGTACGCCGAGATGCCACCGGCCCGACGCTCCGCCGTCGGGCTGGTGGCGCAGGCGGGCATCACCTCGTTCATCCAGTGGTACGACGATCCGACGTCGACGCCCTGGATCGCCGCGGACATCTTCGCCGCTGCCCCCCGTGAGCTGCTGCGCAGCGTGAGTCTGCAGCAGACGCTGCAGCTCATCCGGGTCACGGTCGAGGTGACCGAGGAGCGGGTGGCGGGCAAGGGCAGGCACCTGCGCGACGCGATCCTGCTGTACTCGCGCGACGTGGCCTTCGCCGCGGCCGATGTGTACGCGCGCGCCGCGGAGGCCCGCGGGCTGTGGGACGCGCGCCTGGAGGCCCTCGTCGTCGACTCCATCCTCACGGGAGAGGCCGATGAGGAGCTGCCCAGCCGGATCGCGGCGCTCGGCTGGCACGGTCACGGCGAGGTCTGCGTGATCGTGGGCACCACGCCGCCGCAGTTCGACGTCGACCAGGTGCGCCGCACCGCACGCAAGATGGCGGTCGACGTGCTGATCGGCGTGCAGGGATCCCGCCTGGTGCTGGTCGTGGGGCGGGCCAAGCCCACGGACGCCGACGACGACGCCGACTCCGACGAGTTCTCGTTCGCGGAGATCGCGGGCACCTTCGAGCCGTCGTTCGGCCCGGGGCACGTCGTGGTCGGGCCCGCCGTCGCCGCTCTCGTCGACGCCGGGCAGAGCGCCCGCGCGGCGCTCGCGGGCTTCGCCGTGGCGCGCTCCTGGCGGGGCGCACCGCGCCCGGTGGACGCCGACGAGCTGCTCCCCGAGCGGGCCATCGCCGGGGATCCCCTCGCCAAGCAGACACTCATCGAGCGCGTGTTCCGTCCGCTGCACGACCACTCCACCGACCTCGTCACGACGCTGTGGAGCTACCTCGACAACGGCCGCTCGCTCGAGGCGACCGCGCGCGAGCTCTTCGTGCACCCGAACACCGTGCGCTACCGGCTGAAGCGGATCAGCGAGGTGATCGGCTGGGATGCCACCGGCCCGCGCGAGGCGTTCATCCTGCAGACGGCGCTGGTGCTGGGGACCATCGGCACGGCGGATCCGGTCCGGCGCGGACTGCGTCCCCGGCGTCCCCGCTGACCGGGATCGTTCGGACCGGGGTCCGCTGTGGGTCGAACACAACCGATCCGCGGATTCTTGTGAGGGTTGAGCCACCGAAACCGGCGAATCGTTGGCAGACTGAGAACGTGATCGTCTTCGCATGCCCCGGACAGGGCTCCCAGACCCCCGGCTTCCTCTCCCCCTGGCTCGAGCTCGACGGCGTGGCCGAGGACCTGGCCGCGTACTCCGAGGCCGCCGAGGTCGACCTCGTGCAGCACGGCACGGTCTCCGATGCCGACACGATCCGCGACACCCGCATCGCGCAGCCGCTCATCGTGGCGGCCTCGCTGATCGCTGCGAAGGTGCTGCGCGAGCGCGCCGGACGCGGCCCCGACGGCATCGCCGGGCACTCGGTCGGCGAGCTCGCCGCCGTGGCGGATGCGGGCGTCATCCCCGCCGCCACCGCCATGCGCCTGGTCGGCATCCGCGGGCGGGCGATGGCAGACGCGGCCGCCCAGACCCCGACCGGCATGAGCGCGGTCGTCGGCGGCGACGAGCAGGCCGTCCTGGCCCTGCTCACCTCCCTCGACCTCACCCCCGCGAACTACAACGGCGGCGGGCAGATCGTCGCTGCGGGAGCCCTGCCCGCGCTCGCGGCCCTCGCCGAGGCGCCGGTGCGCGGTTCCCGCGTGATCCCGCTGCAGGTGGCCGGCGCGTTCCACACCGCGTACATGGCGTCCGCCGTCGCGGCGCTGCGCGACGCAGTCGCCGACGTCGCGCCCGCCGATCCGACGCTGCCGCTGTGGACCAACAAGGACGGATCCCTGCTCACCGACGGCGCGACCGCGCTGGAGAACCTCGTGACGCAGGTCTCCTCCCCCGTGCGCTGGGATCTCTGCATGGCGTCCTTCGCCGAGGACGGCATCACCGGTCTGATCGAGCTGACCCCGGCCGGCGCGCTCACGGGCCTCGCCAAGCGCGGCCTGCGCGGCGTCCCCGCGGTCGCCGTGAAGACCCCGGACGACCTGGATGCGGCGGTGGCGCTGCTGAACGGCACGACGAACAACGGAGAAGCAGCATGACCACCCTCAAGCAGGCCACCGGTCCCGCCTTCACGCGCATCTACTCCGTCGGTGCGGCGCGCGGCGAGAACGCCGTCCCGAACGAGGACCTGATCGGTCCGATCGACTCCAGCGACGAGTGGATCCGCCAGCGCACGGGCATCATCACCCGCACGCGCGCGCTCCCCGAGACCGACGTGATCGACCTCTCCACGGCCGCCGCGAAGGAGGCGATCGAGAAGTCCGGCGTCGCGCCGTCCGACATCGACGTCGTGATCGTCGCGACGATCAGCAACCCGAAGCAGACGCCGTCGGTCTCCGCGATCGTCGCCGACCGGGTGGGCGCGAACCCCGCCGCGGCCTACGACATGAACGCGGCCTGCGCCGGCTACGCCTACGCGGTCGCCCAGGCCGATGCCCTGATCCGCGCCGGTGCGGCGAAGAACGCTCTCGTCATCGGCGCGGAGAAGCTGTCCGACGTGGTCGACCCGACCGACCGGAGCATCTCGTTCCTGCTCGGCGACGGCGCCGGCGCCGTCGTGATCGGCCCCAGCGACACCCCCGGCATCTCCGCGACCGTGTGGGGATCCGACGGGTCGAAGTCAGACGCGGTGGGCATGAACCACACCCTCACCGAGTTCCGCGACGGCAAGGCGCCCTGGCCGACGCTGCGCCAGGAGGGCCCGACGGTGTTCCGCTGGGCCGTCTGGGAGATGGCCAAGGTCGCCAAGAGGGCCCTCGAGCAGGCGGGCGTCGAAGCGTCCGACCTCGCGGCCTTCATCCCGCATCAGGCCAACATGCGCATCGTCGACGAGTTCGCGAAGCAGCTGAAGCTCCCGGAGACCACGGTCATCGCGCGCGACATCGAGACCACCGGGAACACCTCCGCCGCCTCCATCCCGCTCGCGACGCACCGCCTGCTGCAGGAGCACCCCGAGCTCAGCGGCGGCCTCGCCCTGCAGATCGGCTTCGGCGCCGGTCTGGTCTTCGGCGCGCAGGTGGTCGTGCTCCCCTGAGCCGGCGCCGCCGACTCCTAGACTGTTCACCGATTCCTACACACCATCCCAAAGAAAGAGGAAATCATGGCCTTCAGCAACGACGAGGTCCTCTCCGGCCTTGCAGAGCTCATCACCGACGAGACCGGCATCGACGCCTCGGAGGTCGCCCTGGAGAAGTCCTTCACCGACGACCTGGACATCGACTCGATCTCGATGATGACGATCGTCGTCAACGCCGAGGAGAAGTTCGGCGTCACCATCCCCGACGACGAGGTCAAGAACCTCAAGACCGTCGGTGACGCCGTGAGCTTCATCGTCGCCGGCCAGGAGTGACACCTGCGGATGCCACCCCCGCACCCGCGGGGCGTGGCATCCTCCTCTTCCCCCCCTCACCGGTCCCTGTGCTGCGGCACGCTCGACAACGAGTCGACGGGTCCGAGCCCTCACCCGCTCCCTGAGAAGGATCACGCATGACCAAGCGCATCGTCGTCACCGGCATCGGTGCCACGTCCGCCCTGGGCGGCACCGCCCCGGAGAACTGGGCCAACCTGCTCGCCGGCGTCTCCGGCACGCACACCCTGACGCATGACTGGATCGAGGAGCACCAGCTCCCGGTGACGTTCGCCGCCGAGGCGTCCGTACGCCCCGAGGAAGTGCTGCCGCGGCATGAGGCCAAGCGCCTCGACCCGTCCGTGCAGTTCGCCCTGATCGCCGCGCGCGAGGCCTGGGAGGACGCCGGTGCGCCCGAGATCGCCCCCGAGCGCCTCGGCATCGACTGGGCGACGGGCATCGGCGGGCTGTGGACGCTGCTGGACGCCTGGGACACCCTGCGCGAGAAGGGACCGCGCCGCGTCATGCCACTGACGGTCCCGATGCTCATGCCCAACGCCGGAGCCGGCAACCTCTCGCTGCACTTCGGAGCGAAGGCCTTCGCCCGCACCGTCGTGAGCGCCTGCGCCTCGAGCACCGAGTCGATCGCCAACGCCTACGAGCACCTGCAGGACGGCCTCGCGGACGTCATCATCGCCGGTGGCGCGGAGTCCGCGATCCACCCGATCACGATGGCCTCCTTCGCCTCCGCGCAGGCCCTGTCGCGTCGCAACGACGACCCGGAGCACGCCTCCCGCCCCGGTGCCATCGACCGTGACGGGTTCGTCATGGGCGAGGGCGGCGCCGCCCTCGTCATGGAGACCGAGGAGCACGCCAAGGCCCGCGGCGCGAAGATCTACGCCTACGTGGTGGGCGGCGGCGTCTCCGCCGACTCCTACCACATCACGGGCAACGATCCCGAGGGCCACGGCGCCGCACGTGCGGTGGAGCAGGCCCTGGCGCAGGCCGGTGCGAGCCCCGACGAGGTCACGCACATCAACGCGCACGCCACGTCCACCCCGGTCGGGGACCCCAACGAGTACGTCGCACTGAAGCAGATCTTCGGCGACCGCATCGACGAGATCCCCGTGTCGGCGACCAAGGCGTCGACCGGGCATCTGCTCGGCGGCACCGGGGCGCTCGAGGCCGTCTTCACGATCCTCGCGCTGCGCGATCGCGTCGCGCCGCCCACGATCAACATGACCGAGCCGGATCCCGCCGTGCCGTTCAAGCTGTCGGTCGAGCCGCAGCCGCTGGGGGACGGTCCGCAGCTCGCGATCAGCAACTCGTTCGGGTTCGGCGGTCATAACGCGGTCGTCGCGTTCCGCTCCTACGACGGCTGACCCGCCCTCACGAGCATCGCCCCGGACGCTTCCTCATCGAAGCGGTCGGGGCGATTCTCGTCATATTCGGTTGTGCTGTTCGGTTATCTCCTGGGTCAGGACCGTGGATTCGCTTTCTCGGGTTCCGGGTCCTCACTCTCCGACCCCCGATAGTCGCGCCTCCTCCGGTCCTCGTCCCTTCGTGTCGCGCCCCGCTGGGGACGGGGCGCGACACGAGTCCCTTCTGCTGAGCCACCCGTCGGTGCAGCGGCTCATCCCACCTGCCTATCCCACCTTGTGCAGCCACACGACGCGGGCGTCGTCGCTGGCGTGCCGGAACGGCTCCAGTTCGTCGTCCCACGCCGAGCCGAGCGCCACGTCGAGCTCGCGCTGCAGCTCGACGGGGCTGCCCGCGGCGATCTCCATCGCATAGCGGATCCGATCCTCGCCGACCACGATGTTGCCGGCGGCGTCGGTCTGCGCGTAGTGCACGCCGAGGTCCGGCGTGTGCAGCCAGCGGCCTCCGTCGCTGCGCGGCGTGGGATCCTCGGTGACCTCGAACCGCAGGTGCTCCCAGCCGCGGATCGCGGTCGCGAGTGCGGCGCCGGTGCCGACGGGGCCGTCCCAGTAGAACTCGGCCCGGCGGGCGCCGTCGAGGACGGGCTGGTCCGACCACTCGAAGTTGACGGCGCGCCCGATAGCGCGTCCGACCGCCCATTCGAGGTGCGGGCAGAGCGCGCGCGGTGCGGAGTGGATGTACACCACTCCGCGTGCTTGTGCTGTCGCCATGGACTTCTCCGTTTCATCAGGTGCGTCTTCCCCTACGACCTGATCCGCGAAGCACGGCGGTATGCGGTTATGCGCCCATTCTCACCGATACCCAGCAGAATCACAAGCATGTAACTCATTGCGAAACGGAAACGGTCCCCGGTGCCGCAGCACCGGGGACCGCTTCCGGGGGCGAGGAGGCTCAGGCCTCGCTCATCGCGATCTTCTCCTGCTGACCCTTGGCGGCGTAGTACGCGGCGCGGGCGGCGTCGCGGCGCGCCTGCTCCTCGTAGCCGGCGTCGAGGATCGCCTGGTCGACCGGGTGGTTCTCCACGTCCTGGGTACCGTGGTACTTCTCGATGTAGGCGTCCAGCTCGGGGCCGGAGGTCCACGACGTGATCAGGCAGTAGCGCGGCTCGGTGCCGTTGTGCGTGGCCGCGTGCCAGAGGCGCTGCGTGTCGACGATGAGCTGCGCGCCCGCCGGAAGGGCGATGCGGTACTCGACGCTCGGGTCGGTGCGGTTCTCGCGCAGGACGAAGTAGCTGTCCTTGTCGTCGGTGAGGTTGAAGAAGCCGCGCACGACCCAGCCGGTGCCGTCCGGGTTCAGGCGGTTGTTGTCGTCCTGGTGCAGGTTGTAGAGGCACTCGCCGTAGGGCGTCGGCTGCAGCTCGATCACGCGGCAGCGACCGACGTTGGCGCCCGGCTCCTGCGCGCGACGGGTCAGGTTCGGCGCCTTCGAGGTCTGCGCGTCGATCCAGACGCCGTCCTTGTCCGTGCGCGGCGGCACGTGGTTCCAGAAGCCGTTGCACTCGATGTCGCCCTTGGCGGACGCGAGCGGGGCGAAGCGGGTGTCGCCCGACGACTTCCAGTCGTTGTACTCGATGTCGAGCCACTCCTGGGGGTCGAGCTCCTGGTTGTAGCTGTCGAGGACGACGAAGCCCTTGTCCTCGAGGGCGGCGGACTTGATGTATGCCATGAGCGAGTCATGTCCTTTCATAAGAGGCCAGCACGTTTTAACAGGCCCTTCTTAGGACAGCCTAACAGCGGCCCCTCCGCGGACCCGGGGCGACGACCGTGAATATCCACCCGGCTCCGGGCGCTGAATAGACTGGAAGGGCAGCCCGGATCCGAGGAGAAGCACAGCAGCATGAGCACGGCCACGAACGTCGAAGCAACCGCCGTCTCCACGATCGAGTGGCTCTCCTCCCCCACGACCACGATCGTCGTGCCCGTCTATCAGCGGCAGTACCGCTGGGACATCGGCGGCTGCGAGAAGCTGCTGAGCGACATCCGCGCGGTGGCGGACGAGGGCGACGCCCACCGGCACTTCATCGGCTCGATCCTCTCCGCCGAGGACCAGGCGCACCCCGACGCCGACCTGATCCTCATCGACGGGCAGCAGCGCATCACCACCCTGATGCTGCTGATCGCCGCGCTGCACCACTCCGTCCGCGACACCGATCCTGCCCTCGCCGCCGAGCTGTCCCGGGTGCTGGTGCGCCCCGACGATCCCACCCGCACCAAGCTGCGTCCGCACGCGGCGTGGGCGGGCCTGTTCGAGTCGGTCGTGCTGGACCGGCGCTCCCCCGATCAGCCGGACTCGCGGTTCGACGACAACTACGCCTTCTTCCGCTCGCAGGTGCACGCCGATGAGGCACCGCGGATCTGGCGCGGACTGCAGCGCCTCGAGCACGTCGCGATCACCCTGGGAGCCGCCGCCAGCGCGCAGCAGATCTTCGAGAGCCTGAACTCCACCGGAGAGCCGCTGCGGGATCATGAGCTCATCCACAACTACATCCTGATGGGGCTCTCGCACGCCCGGCAGCGGCAGGTCGAGGAGGAGTTCTGGCTGCCGATCGAGCGGAACACGGGCGAGGCGATCGGCGCATTCTGGCGGCACCTGCTCATCATGACGACCGGCCGCGAGGTGACGGTCGACGGCGAGCACGGGGTGTACCGCGCCTTCCGGCAGGAGTTCCCGGGGTCCGGGCTCGACGACCTCCGCCGGCATGCGCGCATCTGGCGCGAGTTCTCCGACATCTACCGCATCCTGTTGGATCCCTCCCTCGAGCCGGATCCAGACATCCAGCGCCAGCTCGACTACGTGAACACGTTCGGGCGCTCCCCCTATCCGCTCGTGCTCAGCGCGTACCGGGACCACCGCACGGGCGTGATCTCGAAGGACGAGCTGCTGCTGACCCTCGAGCGCATCCAGTCGCTGCTGCTGCGCCGTGCGGTCGTCGGCATCCCCAACGAGCGCCTCATCGCGCGGCTCTGCCGTGCGCGCGCGCAGGGTCCGGAGCAGCTGCTGCGGGCGTTCGCGCGGATCACGCCCTCGGACGAGCGCATCCGGGTGGCGCTGAAGTTCACCGACCTGCCGCACGCGCGGTACGTGCTGGGGCGCATCGAGGGCGTCGCGGATCCGTCCGGTTTCGACATCGAGCACATCGTGCCCGTGGCGCCGCACGAGTCGTGGTCCGGCGACGGGGTGCGGTCCTGGAGCGACTACTCCGAGGATGAGCAGAACAGCCATCGCGCCCTCGCCGGCACGCTCGGCAACCTGACGCTGCTGGAGGAGCCGCTCGCGGAGCGCGTGTTCGGCGCGTCGTTCCCCGCCAAGCGGGACGCCTATCGCCGCAGCCGCATCGATGAGAACACGGCCCTGGCCGGGCTCGAGGGGTGGGGCACCGCGGCGATCGCCGAGCGCACCGCCGCGCTCACCGACGCGTTCGTGCAGATCTGGCGTCGGCCCGCGGGCGGCGAAATCGACGACGATGGGCTCACGCCGATCCTCGACGCCGTGCGCAGGCGCGGCTGGCCGACCGGCTGGGAGCGCGAGTTCGACTACGTGGAATACCGCGGGGAGCGCTGGGAGGTCCCCGATGTGAGGTACCTGTTCAACCGCGTGTTCCGTCGCGGATGGGCGGACACGCGGGCAGCCCTCGACGCGTTCAACGTGCGCAACGGCGGACCGGTCTACGACGAGAAGGCGTGGAACGGACCCTGGGACGAGCTGGACGAGAACCACTTCCTCTACATGGGGTGGGACGCCAAGTACATGATGAGTGCGGTGCAGGGACTCCTGGAGGAGTCCGGGCTCTCCGCCGAAGTGTTCGTGAAGTACTCGTATATCGGGAATGTGATGTGATGACGATCTCTGCCGCCCCTGTTCTGCGCCGCCGGATGATGGACCTCACCCTCGAGGAGCACACCCTCACCGTGCCCCTGGTGTGGTCGGATCCGACCGACACCCGCACGATCGACGTGTTCGCCTCGGTGGTCTCCCGCGAGGGCGGTGAGGACCTGCCCTTCCTGGTGTTCCTGCAGGGCGGTCCGGGCTCCGAGGCACCGCGGGCGCTGCACGCGCCCGCCACACCCTCCTGGCTGGATCAGGCGCTGACCGAGTACCGCGTCGTCATGATCGACCAGCGCGGCACCGGGCGCTCGACGCCCGTGAGCGACGCGATCCTCGCGCGCGGGACGGACGAGGTCGCCGAGCACCTCACGCACCTGCGGGCCGACGCGATCGTGCGCGACTGCGAGGCGATGCGCGAGCACCTCGGCGCCGAGCAGTGGAACGTGCTCGGACAGTCGTTCGGCGGCTTCACCACGCTCGCCTACCTGTCCACCGACGCGTCGTCGATCGACGACGCCTACCTCACCGGCGGGCTGAGCACGGTGACCCGCACGCCGGACGAGGTCTACGCGCTCTGCTACGACAAGATGCGCGACGCCTCGGAGCGCTATTACCGGCGCTTCCCCGAGCACCGCGACCGCATGCGCCGGCTCGTGGATCTGGCGGCGGCCGGCGCGATCGTGCTGCCCAGCGGCGAGGTCGTCTCTCCGTCCCGCCTGCGCTCGGCCGGATCCGGGCTCGGCATGAACGACGGATGGCAGACGCTCTGGCAGCTGCTCGAACTGGATCCGGGCACCAACGCGTTCCGCTACGACCTCGCCGCGGCGATGCCGTTCGGCGGACGCAACCCGCTGTACTTCGTGTTCCACGAGTCCAGCTACGCGAACGGCCACGTGACGGACTGGTCCGCGGAGCGCATGGAGCCCGCCGACTTCGCCGAGGACGTGACGCTGTTCACCGGCGAGCACATCCGACGGGACTGGACCGAGACCGTCCCCGCGTTCCAGCCGTGGCGCGATGTGACCCTGGCACTCGCGCGGCACGAGTGGCCCACGATCTACGATCCGGTGGCCCTCGCCGCCTCGGGCGCGCACGGTGCCGCGGCCGTGTACGTCAACGACCCGTATGTGCCGCTCGAGTACTCGATGGAGACGGCGGCGCTGCTGCCCGACGTGCGCCTGTGGGTCACCAGCGAACATGAGCACAACGGCCTGCGTGCGGGCCGCGTGCTGGAGCACCTCATCGGGCTCGCGAAGGATCGCCGCCTGCGCTGACGCCTCGGCGGACCCGCGGGATCCGCCGTCAGGGCCGCCAGCGCAACTCGATGATCTCGTGCGCGTCGCTGAGGTAGAAGACGTTCTGCGTGCCCTGGTCGACCTCGACGAAGGCCACCGGATCCCCGACGATCGCGGGCGCTCCCACCCGCGCCGCGATGTCGTTGACGTGCCAGCCCCCGGCGCTCCACCAGAGCTCGTGCACCATGCTGTCGGCTCCGGTGTAGAGCACGTGCTGGGTCGGTACCGGCTGGAACAGGCCCGCCTCGAAGGCGTACCCCGCCGGGCTCGCCGTGGGCGTCGGCGCCGGCGCCCCGGCGGAGATCGTGAGGTCGTTGTGATGCCAGGCGCCCGCCAGCCACCACAGCTCGTGCACGTGGCGATCGATGCCGATGTAGTCCACGTGCTGCCCGCCCTCTCCGCGGAACACATAGCCGCGCACGGTCTCCGCATCGCC
>JAFDWP010000239.1 GCA_018268435.1 Actinomycetota bacterium | reverse complement strand
GTCCCTGAGGCACTCGCTCCGGTCCCTGAGGCACTCGCCCCGGTCCCTGAGGCGCCACCCCCGGTCCCTGAGGCACTCGAAGGGCCAGGGGCGGGCTGCTCGCGACGCGTGCTCGGCGCCGGCGGCATCGGCGGGGCGGGCGGGATCGCCGGCGGCGGCGTGACGATGCCGGCCGGTGGGGCGACGACGCCCGCGGGAGGAGGCGGCGTCGGCGCGGCGAACGTCGGTGCGTCGTTGTTCTGGCTCACGTGCGGCATCCCCCTGTGGTTCCGGTCGGGCGCGGTGCGGCCGTGCCCGGCCCTGCCAGCGTAACCGCCGTCGCCGACTGCACCGCCGCAACCGCATGGGGACCGCTGCCCATGCGGGCGGGCCGTCATCCCGTCAGCGCGAGGGCGCAGGCCGTTCCGCTGCCGCGGGGCGCCGCCGCAGTCGCGTCACCAGCACCCCGAGCAGGCAGAGCGCACCGCCGATGAACATGAGCGGCGTCGGCACCTCGCCCAGGATCAGCCAGGACAGCAGGATCGCGATCGCCGGCACCACGTACGTCGTCGCGGACGTCTGCCCCGCCGTGCTGCGCTGCAGCACGTACGCCCAGGTCGTGAACGCGATCGCGGTCGGGAACACGCCGAGGTACATCACCCACAGGGTCGCGTCGAGCGGCGCGGTCTGCAGCGTGCCGACGAGGTCGCCGCTCCACGGCAGCAGCGCGACGGTGCCGGCCGCCGCACCCAGCCAGGTGAGCGTGGTGGCGTCGGCGCCCGCGGTGAGCAGGTGCTTCTGCAGCAGCGTGCAACCGGCGTACATGACCGCGGCGAGCAGGGCGAGCAGCAGTCCGACGATGTCGAAGGCCCCGCCGTGCACCGAGGAGTTCAGGCCGATCAGCACGACGCCGAGGAACGCGATCGGCGCGCCGACCAGCAGCGGCTTCGGGAAGCCCTCGCGCAGGAATAGCCCGCTGAAGACGACGACCATGAGCGGGGCGAGGTTGACGACCATCGCCGCGGTCCCGGCGTCGAGGGTGTGCTCGGCGGCGTTGAGCGCCAGGTTGTAGACGCAGAACCAGCCGATGCCCCACACGGCGGCGAGCGGCCACTGCCGCCGCGGCGGCAGGCGCACCCCCTTCCGCAGCGCGATCACGGTGAGCGCCACGGTGCCCACGAGCATGCGCAGCAGGGCGAGCGCTCCGGGGTCGAAGTGCGGCCCGGCGCCGCGGATGCCGATGAACGCCGACGCCCACAGCACGACGGTGACCACGGCCGCCGCGAGCACGAGCGCGCCGTTGCGGCGCGGTGCGGGGGTCGTCGATCCGGTTCCGTCTGCGGGCTGCCTCGTCCGGCCGGTCGTCGGTTCGGTCATCCTTCGATCCTCGCAGCGATCACCGACATCGGTCGACGGCGTCACCCGGCCGACAGCCGCGCGAGCGTCGCGTCATCCGCGGCGGCCTGGTCTTGCGCGGCAGTCGCCGACGACGCGACCCGCGGGTGCGGACCGCTCTCGAGCACGCTCGCGATGAGCGCGACCATGCCCGCGTTCTGCGCGCGCACCAGCGTCGCGTAGAGCTGAACGGCCGCGGCGCCCTGGGCGGCGATGAGCCGGTCCCGCTCCGCCCGCGACGGGATCCCCGGCATCTGCACGTGCTCGGCCCCGTGCCCGGCGCACGGCCCGTCCAGGGGCGGTTCGGCGGGGCGCGCATCGAGCCACGACACGTACCAGGAGCGCAGATCCACGAGCTCCGCGTCGGCCCGGCGGCCGTTGGCCTCGGCGAACGCCCGCGCATCCGCGCCGATCCCCTCCTTCGCCAGCAGCATCGTCGCCACCTGCGACTCGGCGACGCGGTAGAAGATCATCGCCTCGACGTAGCAGTAGTCCTCCGCCGACACCGGATGCGCGTCCTCTGCGCCGTCGGAGGCCGCGGGCGTCGCCGCGCTGGTCGGCGCCAGACGCGAGGAGACGACCACGGTGATGGTCGCGCCCGCGACGAGCACGGTCAGCGCGACCGCGATGATCACGACGATCCTCCGCACCGATCCTCCGGTTCCGCTTTCCGCTGGCACGCGGCGGCGCCGCCGTCCGGTGCCGGACACGGCGCGCATCGCCCCGTTCAGTATCGTCCACGGCCGGCCCCGTCCCCGCCGGATCCGTTCCGCACCGGTGGGGGACCCCTCCGATAGACTGGCTCCGCCCGATCGGGCCAGCTCATCCGCCGGTGCAATCCCGGCGAAAAGCACGGCGGCCACCGGCCGCACCCAAGGGGGATGCACCCATGCCAGGAATCGTGATCGTCGGCGTCCAGTGGGGCGACGAGGGCAAGGGCAAGGCCACCGACCTGCTCGGCGAGCGCACCGACTGGGTGGTCAAGTTCAACGGCGGCAACAACGCCGGGCACACGGTCGTCGTCGGCAACGAGAAGTACGCCCTGCACCTGCTGCCCTCCGGCATCCTCTCCGAGGGCGTCACTCCGGTGATCGGCAATGGTGTCGTGATCGACCTCGAGGTGCTGTTCCACGAACTCGAGGCGCTCGGATCCCGCGGCATCGACACGTCCCGCCTGAAGGTGAGCGCCAACGCGCACATCATCACCCAGTACCACCGCACGCTCGACAAGGTCACCGAGCGCTTCCTCGGCAAGCGCATGATCGGCACCACCGGCCGTGGCATCGGCCCGGCCTACGCCGACAAGATCAACCGCGTGGGGATCCGCGTGCAGGACCTGTTCGACGAGAACATCCTGCGGCAGAAGGTCGAGGGCGCGCTCGACCAGAAGAACCACCTGCTGGTGAAGGTGTTCAACCGTCGCGCCATCGCCGTCGACGAGATCATGGACGACCTGCTCTCCTACGCCGAGCGGCTGCGCCCCATGGTCGCCGACACCGGCCACCTGCTGGACGAGGCGCTCAAGCGCGGCGAGATCGTCGTCTTCGAGGGCGGCCAGGCCACCATGCTCGACGTCGACCACGGCACCTACCCGTTCGTGACCTCGTCGTCCGCGACCGCCGGCGGCGCCGCGACCGGATCCGGGGTCGGCCCCGGACGCCTGGACCGCATCGTCGGCATCGTCAAGGCCTACACGACGCGCGTCGGATCCGGCCCGTTCCCCACCGAGCTCTTCGACGAGCAGGGCGACTGGCTGCGCGCGCGCGGCTTCGAGTTCGGCACCACCACCGGGCGTCCGCGCCGCGTCGGCTGGTACGACGCGCCGGTGACCCGGTACGCGACGCGCGTGAACGGCATCACCGACCTCGTGCTCACCAAGCTCGACATCCTCGACGGCCTCGAGCGGATCCCCGTGTGCGTCGCCTACGACGTCGACGGCGTGCGCTTCGACGACGTGCCGGTCAACCAGAGCGACTTCCACCACGCGAAGCCGATCTACGAGTACTTCCCCGGGTGGCAGGAGGACATCTCCTCCGCGCGCACGTTCGAGGAGCTGCCGAAGAACGCGCAGGACTACGTCCTCGCCCTGGAGGCGATGTCCGGCACCCGCATCTCGGTGATCGGGGTCGGTCCGGAGCGCGACCAGGTGGTCGTGCGACACGACCTCGTCGACTGACGTGACGCGGTTCTGGGTCGGCGGCTACGGCGCCGACATGGGCGGCCCTGCCGACGGCATCGGCGTGCTCGCCGCGGACGAGGCGCAGGGGCCCACCACCCTCGCCTACCGGGGTGCGGTCGCGCCCGCCCCGTCGCCGTCGTGGCTCGCGCAGCACCCGACGCTCGACGTCGTCTACGCGGCGCTCGAGGGTGCGGGCGAGGTCGCCGCGTTCGTGCGGACGGGGGAGACCGCGCTGCGTCCGCTCGGGCGCCCGGTCGCGGCCGGGCGGTACGTGTGCCACCTCGCGGTCGCGCCGGACGGGCGCTTCCTCGTCGCCAGCTGCTACGGCGACGGTCGCGTGGTGCGGATCGGCTTGGGGGCCGACGGCGCCCTGCTGCCCGCGGCGCCCGACAAGGCCGCGGAGCTGCGCGCCGCCCTATTCGGCGACGGTGAGGCCGACGGCGGGGCTCCGGCCGGGCCGGCGGCCGATCCTCGTGCCGCGACGGATCCCTACGCCACGGATCCGAACCGTCTGGATCCGAACGGGGATCCGCGCGTCTCGCATGCGCACGCCGCGGCGTTCCTGCCGGACGGCCGGATCGCGACGACCGACCTCGGCTACGACCTGGTGCGGATCTGGCGCGCTCCGGCGGGCTCGGCGGGCCTGACGCTCGACCACGAGGTGGTGCTGCCGCGCGGATCCGGCCCGCGGCACATGGTCGTGCACCCGAGCGGCCACCTGCATGTGGTGACCGAGTACTCGTGCGAGCTGTTCACGCTGGCCGCCGACCGCGAGGGGCGCTGGAG
>JAFDWP010000238.1 GCA_018268435.1 Actinomycetota bacterium | reverse complement strand
GGCCCGCTCCGCCCTCGTCGTCGGAGCCGGCACCTCGGGCAGCATCGTCACCCGGCGTCTCGTCGACGCCGGGTGGGATGTCACGCTCGTGGAGGCCGGCGGCTATGACACGAACCCCGCGATCCACGACCCGTCCCGCGCGGGCGAGCTCTGGCACTCCGCCGAGGACTGGGACTACTTCACCGTGCCGCAGGAGCACGCGGCGGGCCGCCGGCTGCATCTGCCGCGCGGCAAGGTGACCGGCGGATCCCACGCGCTGAACGCCATGATCTGGGTGCGCTGCGCCGCGAGCGACTTCGACGGCTGGGAGGCCGCGGGCGCGACCGGCTGGGGCTGGGCGCAGGTCGAGCCGGTGTACGCGGCGATCGAGAACGATCTGCTGCCCGTGACCGACGACTATCCGCTGGTGCCGATCCAGCAGTCCATCGTCGACGCCGCGGTCGAGGAGGGGCTGGAGCACAACCCCGACTACAACGGCGGCACGCTGGACGGCGTCTCCCAGGAGCAGGTCACGATGCAGGGCGGCCGGCGCGCCAACACCTGGACCGCGTACGTGCGCCCGGTCGAGGATGCGCCGAACCTGCGCATCGTCACCGGCGCCGAGGTGCACTCGGTGATCGTCGAGGACGGCCGGGCCGTGGGCGTGCGGCTGAGCTCGGTCGCTGAGCCTGTCGAAGCGTCCGAGCTGCGCGCCGACGAGGTGATCCTCGCCGCGGGAGCCCTCGGGAGCCCCGCCATCCTGCTCCGCAGCGGGATCGGCCCGCGCGCCGACCTGGAGGAGCTGGGCATCGAGGTCGCCGTGGACGCGTCGGGGGTCGGCGCGAACCTGCACGATCACCTGCTCTCGCCCGTCATCTTCACGACGGACCGGCCGGTGGGGCCGCCGCAGCCGGGCGTCTCGGTCACCCAGACGCACCTGTTCTGGCGGTCGCGCGACGGTCTCGCCGAGCCCGACACCCAGCCGATCCACTTCTCCGTGCCGATGTGGGGCGAGCTCGAGCCGCGCCCCGGAGCGCACGGCGTCGGCGACGGCTTCTCGCTCCTGGCGGGGCTCGTCACGCCGTACAGCCGCGGATCCCTGCGGATCTCCGGCCCGGACGCGTCGGATCCGCTGCTCATCGACCTCGCCGCCCTCGAGGACGAGCGGGACGTCGCGGCGCTCGCCGCATCGGTGCGCCAGGTGCGCCGGATCGGCGCCCGCCCCGCGCTCGCCGGGGAGTGGGGCGCGACCGAGGCGTACCCCGGGCCCGAGGTCGCCGATGCGGACGTCGAGGACTGGGTGCGCCGCACCGCGATCACCTACCACCACCAGGTCGGCACGTGCCGGATGGGCTCGGATGCGGGCGCGGTGGTGGATCCGCGGCTGCGCCTGAACGGACTCGCGGGCCTGCGCGTGATCGATGCCTCGGTCATGCCCACGATCACCACGGGCAACACCAACGCTCCGGCCGCCGTGATCGGCGAGCTGGGTGCCCGGTTCCTGATCGAGGACGCCGCCTCGGCGCACTGACGTCCTCCGGTCCCTGAGCGAGCCGGAGGACCCGGCTCGCTCAGGACCCGGGCTCGCTCAGGACCCGGCACCGGTCCCTGAGCGAGCCGGAGGCGAGACGAAGGGCGTCCTCAGTCGTCCAGCAGCGCCGCGGCGAACATGGGGCGGGCCGCGTCCGCGCTCGGCGGGTGGAACAGGCCCGCGGTCGCGTCGCGGTACAGCCGGCTCAGCTCATTCCCGTTGTCGAAGCCGGCGCCGCTCGTGCACATGAGCGCGGCCTCGGCCGTGCGGCGGGCGGCGGTCGAGGCGTTCAGCCGCGCGCTCACGAGCAGCAGCGGCCAGCGCGCGCCGTGGTCGATGAGTTCGTCGAAGTCGCGGCAGTACGCCTCCAGCTGCGCCGGCACCGCCAGGTACTCGAGGTGCGCATCAGCGAGCCGGGTGCGGGACTCGGGCACCTCGGCGTAGCTCGCGCCGGCCTTGGCCGAGCGGCGCCGGTGCAGCCCCGCCGCGCCGAGTTCGAGCGCGCGGCGGGCGACGCCGGCGTAGACGGATCCGATGAGCAGCTGGAAGTTGCTCGTGATCGCGAACGTGAGCAGATCCGGCACCCGTCCAACCGCGATGCGACGGTTCACCCGCTCCGGCGTCATCCGCACGTCGGTCAGGATCGTGGCCCGGCTCTGCGAGGCCCGCATGCCCATCACGTCCCACTGGTCCGAGACGGTGATCCCATCCGCTCCGCGCTCCAGGAATCCGTACACGAGCCTCGGGTCCTCGGGATCCGTGTCGTCCCGGCCATGCGTGATCAGGCGGGTCCAGACGGGGGAGAGCGAGGTGAAGATCTTCACGCCGCTGAGCAGGTAGCCGCCGTCGTCCTGCGGCGTCGCGGTGGTCTTCGAGTCCTGCATGACCCAGTCGTTGGACGGCTCGCTGATGCCGAACGCGAAGATCTCGCCGGCCATCGCCTCGGTGAACACGACGTCGAGGGAGTGGTCGCCGCGGTCCGCCATGGCCTTGGCCACGCCCGTGCACATGAGGTGCATGTTCACCGCGAGGGCGGTCGCGGGGGCCGCGGTCGCCAGGCGCTGCTGCAGGTGCGAGACCTCGTCGAGGCTCAGCCCGGGCCCCCCGTGCGCCTCCGGCACGAACAGCAGCAGGTAGCCGCGCTCGGTGAGCTCGGCGAGGTCCTCGTCGAAGAACCGGTTCTCGCGGTCGTACACGGCCGCACGGTCGCGGAACCGCTCGAGCAGGTCGTCCGGCAGATACCGCTCGGCGAGCTCGGCGTGGCGGGTGAGACGGTCGGTCATCGTGCCTCCTGGGCGGTTTCGAGGATGACGGCGCCGTTGTGGCCGCCGAAGCCGAACGAGGGCGAGAGGATCCGACGGATCGGGTCCGCATCGCGCGCGGCGTCGCGCACGATGTCCCAGCCGTCGAACTCGGGATCCTCGAGGTTGATCGTGGGCGGGATCCGCCCGGTCTGCAGCGTGCGTACCGCGAGCACCGCCTCGACCGCCCCGGAGGCGCCCAGCAGATGCCCGGTGCTCGACTTCGTGGCCGTGATCGGGATGCTCCTGGCGCGGTCGCCGAACACGGCGGCGTAGGCGGCGAGCTCCGCCGCGTCGCCCGCCGGGGTGCCCGTGCCGTGGGTGTTGATGTGATCTATGCCGTCTGCGGCATGCGGGTCGAGTCCGGCGTCGGCCAGTGCCGCGGCGATGGCCTGCGCCGCGCCCCGGCCCTGCGGATGCGGCGCCGTGGGGTGGTGCGCATCGCTGGACTCGCCGAACCCGGACAGCACCGCGAGCGGCGTCGCACCGCGTCCGCGTGCCGCGTCCTCGGCCTCCAGCAGCAGCGCGGCGGCACCCTGCGCCATGACGAATCCGCGTCGGGCGCGGTCGAACGGGCGGCTGGCCGAGGACGGATCCGCTTCGTACCCGCTCGCGAGCGCGCGCAGGTTGGCGTTCGCGGCGAGGTTGACCGGGTTCAGGCAGTCCTCCACGCCCACCACGAGCACCGCGTCGGCGTAGCCGTGCCGGATCCGGCGCAGCGCCTCCCCGAGCGCGATCGCACTGGATGCGCAGGTGGCGACGACGGCGTGTGCGGTGCCGCGTGCGCCGTACCGCTCGCTGAGCAGCGCCGCGGCCGCGTCGGGTGCGCCGTGCACGACGACGCCCAGCGGCACGCCGCGGGGGCCGCGGGTGTCGAGGGCGCGCGTGGCGGCCTGCATCTGATCGATCGGTCCGGATCCGGTCGCGGTGAGGACGGCCGTGCGCGTCGGATCCCACGGCAGTGCGGCTCCGGCGCGCAGCGCGGCCGGGTCGATGCCCCCGTCGGCGAGGGCCTGGTCGCCGGCGGCGAGCGCCCACAGCTGCGAGGGGCTGAGGCGCCGCGCGAGCGGCGGATCCACGAGCCCCGTCGCGTCGAAGCCGCGCACCTGTCCGCCGATCCGCACGGCGAGGTCGGCGAACTCCGGCCCGTCCAGCCTCCTGATCGCGCTGCGGCCGACGACGACGGCATCCCAGAGGGCCGCGACGTCGAGTCCGCTCGGCGTGATCGCGCCGAGGCCGGTCACGACGACGCGGCGGTCGCCGCCGGTCACAGTCGGATCCCTTCGCCGCGCTCGATCAGCGCCGCCGTGGCGGGGCGCCGGATCTTGCCTCCCGCCGTGCGCGGCAGCCGCTCGACGCGGTACCAGCGCCGCGGCACGAACTGCGGCGCGAGCCGGGT
>JAFDWP010000237.1 GCA_018268435.1 Actinomycetota bacterium | reverse complement strand
GCGGTGCCGTCTTCGATCTGGTAGCCGACGCCGGGCAGGGAATCTGGGATCTGGTCGCAGAGCGCCCCCGCGGTGCGTGCACCCTGCCCGAGGGCCATGTCCACCTGCGTTGCTTCGGTGAGTCGGAGCCCGATCCGGGTCGGGAACAACTGCCGCATGCTCAGCACGTCTTTCGACGGATCCTGCGCAGCGGCGATGACGGTCACTCCAACCGCGCGTCCCTGGGAGAGCACGAGGGAGAGCAGCTGGATCGTCTCGGCCGCGACCTTCCGATCGGTCTCATACGCGGTCAGCGAGGCGAGCTCGTCGATCACGACGACGACCTGCGGTTCCACGGTCGTCGCGGCGTGGGCGCGCGTGACGCCGCGGTACCGGTCGGCGCGTTCCTGAACGAGCGCGGCGGTGTCGCGGAGCAGTTCCAACGTGGGTGTCCCGGTGGTGTGCACGAACCGGTCGAACAGGGCCGTGGCGGCACCGAACTCCATCCCGCCTTTCGGGTCGATCACCCACAGCCGCACCACTCCGGCGTGGACGGCCGGGGCGAGGCCGGCGAGGATCGACCAGACTACCGATCCCTTGCCCGCACCGGTTGCGCCGGCGACGAGGAGATGCCTGCCCGCGACCTGCACAACCCACGGCATGCCATCCTCGGTCACGCCGATCGTCACGGCTTCGAGATCCGTGGCCGCAGGGGCTGGGAGGGGGATCGGGGTGGCGAGGTGGTCGCGAGTGCGGACGGTGAGAACGATCCATCCCGGGGCGGGGGTGGTCGCGGTGACAGTCTGAGCGCGCCATCCATGCGCGAGCGCGTCACACAGCCTGGTCCAGTCCGCGAGCGTCTGCCCTGCGATCATCTGAACAGTGAGAACGTCCACCGACGGGTGGATGCGGATCTTCCTCAACCGGGGGATCAAGGGCGTCCCGTCGAGGGTGGGGGCGAGGCCGTTCAGTGCGCAGACTGCCGCCCATCCGTGCCGGTAGCGGGAGCGACGGTAGCGGGCGCGGATCCGTGTGTGCACGACGGCCCGGAACGATGCCGGGTGCAGGTACCACCAGAGAGCGAGGGCCACGATGCCGACCAGGGCGGCGCTGGCCCCGGCCTCCCACCCGAAGCTGATCCATGCCCAGACGGCGGCGATGACAGGGGCGGAGAACACCGGGAACAGAACCGCCCACCAGGCGAGCCGCGTCCCGAGCTTTATCGCTTCCCAGGCGATCTGAGCGACCGCGACGATCACGTCGGAGACGGTGTCGCTGCTCGAGTTCGACGGGGTGGGCGACGTTGAGGTTGCGCGAGCCATCAGAGGGCTCCTTCCAAAGAGGCGGATCAAGGGGACATGGATGTGTTCCCGAGGCGGCGGTGTCCGGTGTTGTCACCGTCGCCCCGGTTACACATGCGCGGTCAGTCGGCGGTCTTGCTGCCAGGGCGGGCGTCGTTGCCGCGGAGGGCGGTGGCCCGGTAGGCGACGCCGGAGCGGTCGCCCTGAGACCACGGGATCGCGACCAGCCCCTCGATGGTCACCGCGGCGCCGATCGTGATCCCGGCAGGCTGGCCCGGGACCGAGACAGCGAGGACTTCACCGCCGGAGGAATCCAGGGCAGCGACCTGCACCTGGAACATCGGCAGCCCCGTCTCCTTGTCGATACGGGCAGCGCCGGTGTCGCGGTCGGTGCGGGGCTCAGGGAGCCGGGTCGCGAGGAACTGGACCCCCGCCGTGTTGATGTTCAAACGCATGAGCATGCTTCCTTGTCTGTCGTCGTCTTGCTCCTGCCGGTCGGCGGGAACAAGGACAGACAAGCGAGCAAGAACCGCAGCAACCACGCATCAACAGCGCACGATCAGGCAACATCTCGCCCGCAACAACAGCGGCAAGTTGCCGTGAGACGCGGCCATGCCAGGGGCGTGATGCAGAATGAGCGGAAGCACCTTCGCAACGAAAGCCCTGAATGACGGATCATCACGACATCACCCCGGCGCCTGCCGACAACTCGGGACGGTTCCTGCGCGCGGCGATGGCAGAGCAGCGCATCAACGTGCGCAAGCTCCACGACCTCAGCCAGGTTGATGTGCGCACGATCTTGAAAGTGCTGGACGGCAAGAACTCCCGTGACACGACGAAGGAAGCGATCGCCCAAGCGCTCGACATGCCCGTCACTGACCTTTGGCCGGGTGCGACAGTTAGGGGCGGGGTCGGCGTCCCGACCGTGCCGTCCCGCGTGTTCCCCTCCCGCGCGGAGGTCCCCTCGGCGTTCTGGGGCGAGGCCTTCAGCGCCGCCAGCGAGCGGATCGACATCCTCGTGTATGGGGGAACGTTCCTGTTCGACTCCGTACCGAGCTTTCTCCGCCTCCTCACCGACGCCGTGACGCGAGGCGTGTCGATACGGTTCGCCGTGGGCGATCCAGCCTCAGCTGCCGTGCACGAACGAGGCGGCGAAGAAGGCCTCGGCGTGGACCTCGCCAGCCGATGCCGGATGACGCTCCGACACCTCGCACCGCTGATGACCGTCGAGGGCGTCGAAGTGCGCGTGCACGGGACACCGCTGTACACGTCGATGTTCTTCGCCGACGATATCGTCTACGCGAACCATCACATCTACCGGCTGCCCGCAGGCGACAACCCCGTGATCGAACTCGCCCGCGCCGACCACCCGGACCTGTTCGACAAGTACGCGGACACGTTCACCCACATCTGGAACACGGGCACCCCAGTCCACACATCACCCCGCTACTGAGGAGCATCCGGCATGGCACGCATCGATCACTTCAACAACCCTGACGCCCCGAAAGCGAACAGCGTCGTCCCCTCCACCACCGCCATCGTCACCGACTCCGAAGGACGGATCCTCCTGGTGCACCGCGTGGACAACGGACTCTGGGCCCTCCCGGGCGGCGGCATGGAACTCGGCGAATCGATCGAAGACTGCGCGGTCCGCGAGGTGAAAGAAGAGACCGGCCTCGAAGTCGAGATCACCGCGCTCGTCGGGATCTACACGAACCCGAACCACGTCATCGAGTACACCGACGGGGAAGTCCGCCAACAGTTCTCCCTCTGCTACACCACCCGGCTCCTCGGCGGCACGCTCGCGCACGACGACGAGTCCACCGACCTGCAATGGGTGCAGCCCGACGACATCGCAGCGCTGAACATGCACCCGAGCATGCGGCTGCGGATCGATCACTACCTCACCGGGAACCCAGCCCCCTACCTCGGCTGAAACACCTACCGCGCAGCCGCCAAGCGAGACTCAACACGGCTGACGGAAGCCAGCAACCGAGGCGCCGACGCGGACACAGCCAGATGCACGGGGTCGCCTGGCTCGTACCGGTCCAGGATCTCCGCAATCCGCGCGTGAGCGTCCGTCAGAACGCCGTCAACACTGGTTGTCAGGTCACAGAACGTCACCACATCCAGCGCCTCCGCGGCCGGGGCTGCGAACTCACCCAGCGCTGTGGAAAGTCCCCGCTGGGTTGCTTCCTCCTCAGCGCCCGTATGGAACGCGATCAACGACACGACAAGCTCCGGAAACCCCTCACCACGCGCGAACAGGGCGCCATCGACCGGATGGAAACCCGATACAGCGACCGAGTCCGCATAGCCCACGTCATGGAGCCACGCCGCCGCGACAATCTCCTCCGCCGACCGGCACCCAAGAGAAAACGTGACCCCGGTTGCACGAGCTGCAACGCCCTGCACATGAGCCCATCGGCGCGGCAACGACACAAGACGGTCTCCAGCAACCGTCCGAGCACGCACCACCAGATCGGAATCCATCACGCCCAGACTACGGACCCGCCTTCGGACACACCAAGCGAAAGCTGCCCGCGTCAGCACCAGCGCGCTCGATCTGATCAGCCACGAGCTGCCGCCATCCGCTCCGCGGATGTTTGCCATCCCAATGCGAATCCATCGCGAGCAGGAAGCCCAACGTCGTCCACGCAGGAGAACACGAACGAGGAGAAGAGAAGAGAGATGGATATCTCGGCGGGACGAAGGGGTCAGGCGTCGCGCTCCGCTCCGCTACGCGCGCCACCCTCCCCAAGACGGAGGGCAGGAAGCCGAGCCGGATCGAGCGGGCCAAGCGTCTGCCGGTCCAAATTTCCCTTACTTAGTCAAGATCCGCAGACTCAGCCGAACGTAGTCGCAGAATGCCTCGGCCATCCTCGCGTTCGTCGACCGGCCAGGCTGCTAGAACAGGTCAACGAAAGAGATCAACGCGCGACTCAAGCACCTCTGCGGCTCCGCCCCGGAGCTTCCGCGATGTCAGCCGCAAGATCGATCCTCGAGGCGGGCGGATTCAGACACCACCCATGTCCTTGATTCCGAAGAGCTTGCAAACTGCGCCTTTGGAGACCGCTGCTCTACCTGTTGAGCTACATCAAACGGGGAGGCAGGAGCCCCGGAAAGACCTCCGCGAGACTCCCTGCGCAGTCGAGCCGGTTGTCCTTACCAGGTCAGCTCGAAACTCGCGTTGACCCAGGGATTCTGGTTCTCCGGGCTGAGGTTCATGTCGTATGACCCGACGTTGCAGCGGATGAGTTGTGTTCGGAGGCTGTAGGTACCCGTTGGGAACCCGGCGAACGTGTAGTAGACGTCCTGCCCCCAGTACTTCCGGAAGACATGCGACGCAAGGATCTGCGAATTCGCGCCATTGCGCCAGTAGAGGTCAATCTCGTAGTCGACATAGTTGAATGTGACGTCGTTGCTGCCGCCAATGCCGTCACTCTGGGTGACGGTGACGTCGTACAGATGCACGTCGACGTTTCCCGCGAAGTAGCGCGATGCGGCCCAGATGACCGCCGAGGCCGCCGCCTGGTCCGCCGAAGTGTTTGCGTATCCCATATACGGTGTTCCTCTTTCCTTATTTCGGCATGATGCAGAAGCACTGGGGCATGCACAGGCTTCGCCCCTCCCGCGAAGGAGCGGGGCCTTTGCGAACATTGAGTACTGGTGCTGCTAGCCGTTGGGGTGCTCGGCGTGCCACTGCTTGACGGGGTCGACCCAGGGGACGTTCGGGTCGGGGCGGATCACGAACGTTTCGCCGACCTTCCATGTGTGCTGGCCGGGTGCGTAGCCGACTCCGTTGTACGTGGCGACGGTGTTCATGTCGGTGCAGAGTCGCGTCTCGATGCTGTCGAGGTTGTCGCCATTGACGGTTGTGTAACTAACGATCTTTCCTTGGTCATTGAGGTTCACGATGCCGTTTGCGCCTTCGCGAGGACCGAAGTCGATCGGTTCGGCCCGGAGCTCGGCGTGCTCGATGAGATTTCCGTTGCCATCGACCTCGCCGCTGATCTGGATCTGTGCAAGTGGGTGGCAATTCTCCGCGGCCCCTACACGCTCTTGCTCCGTCTTAGGGAGGACTGCTGTGGGCTCTGGGGTAGGGGCCGCCGATCGCGCGGACATGCTCGCTTCTTGAGTTGGCGTGTGCGGAAAGGTCGATGTGGCGGTCACGACGGTGTAACCTACGCCGACCGCGAGACCGGCAACGATGAGTGTGGCGGCGGACCAGGTGGCGACCTTCGCGCTGCGGTTCATGGTGTGATCTCTTTCTCGCGGGTCAGACGGTTGTCAGTCTGATCACCATTCCTCGTATGCGGGGCTCGATCGCCGCGCGGGGCTCAATAGCTGAGGTCAAAAGTTGCACTCACCCAAGGTGTCCAGCCGTAATATAGTGGGCTTCCGTTGCTATCGTACGCGCCGACCAGCTCTGTTTGAAGGCTGTAAGCGCTGTACTGCACGCTTCCAATTGTGAGAAAGCCGGTGTTCTGTCCCCAGTACTTCCGCAAGACCCTGGAGGCGACGAGCATCGAGTTTGCTCCGCTCCGCCAGTAGAGTCCAATACGGTAGTCCGCAAAGGCAAACACGCTTTCGTGTGACACTCCATCTGCGTCCCGGCTCGTGATGGTAATGTCCGTGATGTTGGCGCTTGCGCCGGACATATAGCGCACTCTGTCCCACGTGACCGTGCTACCGACCGCCTGATCGGCATTAAGGTTGGTTTCCAGTGTCATGCTGTTTTCCTTAGTTTTGATCCCCGGACGGAGTTCCGACTCCGGGTGAGCACGAGGCCATAGCCAAGGCTGAAGAACGGGACCGTGGATCAACTCCGTTGAAGGGCACGCCTAATTCAGGCCGAACAGCGAGCGCATCGGGGCGAAATCACCTTCGCGTGCCGCTTGCAATGGGCTTCGAGATGCTGTCGTACGCTGGGTTGCTTTGGTGCCGTTGATGAATACATTGTCATCGTCAAGGATCACGGCCTTGCGTACATCCGTTGCATAAGCGGCCTCGAGAACATTCAGAAAGTGGTCTTTCTGTCCACTGTCTCCCCGCTTATGCCCTTCGTAGGCTTCGTTGACGATGGCGCTTTGCCAGATCAAGTAGGCGGCGACAACCCCATTTCCGCGCTCCCACAGCATTTTCGGATCTGGCGCGCCCAAGCCGGGGTCGTCGGGAAAGGACCAGTTTGCGGGAAGGACCAAGGGGAAGATTGGAACGACGCGTCGATACTCCTCTTGGATTTCAAGAAGCGTGGCGATGCCAGAGAAACGAGTCTTGGAGACATACGCATCGATTGCTCCCGACGATGTTTCCACCGACGGAAGACCAGGCGGCGTGGAGGCGCCGGAAGCAGCAGTCGCGTTTGACGTCAAGAATGCTGCAGTTGACCCGACTGCAGCAAGTTGGAGCAGGGCTCTGCGTGAGATAGCGACCACTTACCGACTCCAATTCATCAGGGTTCATGCTTGTGAGCACGCGCCGAGCGAGCGCTTGGCTCATTTGCTCAGCACGGACGCTATCCAGACGGTTTCGGCCTTGTCAAGCAAATTCTTTGGGGGCGCCGAGAACAGATTTGGCCCAGCGCGGTCCGGCACCGGAGGTTCCGATCCTGCAGCAGCCGTCGTTCGGTTTCCGCATAAGAACCTGTCAGTCCACTCATAAGTGTCGTCCATACGTTTCTCGGCGTTCTGTGATTTCAGCTGAAGGTTGCGGGTGTCCGCGCCTTTGACGACCGGGGTGCGCATGCTTTTCAGGGGGGTTCTGTCGACGACGCTTGTTGCGCTGCTTGCCGTCACGGGCGGTTCGGTGCAGGTTGATGCGGCTGTTCTCGCGGCTTTGACGCCGGTAGATGTCGCGCCGAGTGTGGCGCATCAGGCAGGGAACGATGCGTCCTCAACCTCGGCCTCGGATGTCGCGATCGATGGGGCTGGCGACGCCGCTGGGTATCACGTGCGTAAGGCGTCGAGCGGCGATGGGTATGTGTGGCATGACGTTGCGGTATTGCGTCCGGCGAATCTGGATCCGGGGTCTTGGTACGGGTACCAGTGCGTGACCGGTGACGGGAAGTTCGCTGCGGTCGCGGTGCTGCCCGGGGACCTGATCAACCGGAACGAGGCGAGGGATCATGGTGCCTTCGCGTACTCCGTGAACCTCGAGTCCGGTGCGGTGAAGGCTCTGGGGAGCGGTGTCGGGCTGAAGTATCACTCTCCGGGATGCGGGCTGACCGGGGCCGCGGTGTTCACCAGCAACCCCGGCACGAATGAGACCGAGACGGTGGCGACGGCGTATGACTTGTCGTCGGGGAAGCAGACGTCGCAGTCGATCGTTGCCGGGCAGGTGACGAGTGTGGTGCCGTTGGGCGATCGCGTGGTCGGCGCGTCTGGTTCGTCGCTGGTGGAGCTCCCTGAGGGTGGCTCCACGGACAATCCGACGACGACGCACACGATTGCGGATGCGGGTGCGGCGGCGTTTGATCTGCGTGCGGCGACGGACGGTGGTGCCGACTTTCTGACGGATCCGGGGGACGGGTCGGTGAAGATCGCGCATCTGAAGGACGCGAACGTCTCGGGGATCGGCGCGGGCAAGCTCGGTGCGACCCGGCTGTTTCAGGGTGCGGGTGGCCACAACCTTGTCGCCGGCGCCGATGAGGTCAAGGACGGGCTGACAGCGCTGGATGCCAGCCAGCTCCCGATCGGGGCGGCGAATGCGGCGTTGGACGGCGGCGGGGTCTTCGGCGCTGACACAGCGGTAGCGCCGGGCGCTGCGGGGGCGCCCGCGACTCAGGCTGATGCGTCTCAGGCGGCAGGTCTGCCTTTGGTGGAGGTGCAGGCGACAAAGCAAGCGCACCAGACCACGCTGAAGAGCACGGACTCTGCGGGTGGTTCGAGCCCTGCTCGAAAGGCGGGTCCTGAAGTTCCCCACGTGAAGAAGCCGGAGGATGCGGCGCAGCCTGCGCCGACGGAGGCGAAGCCGGCGGTGTTCACGAAGGTGGGCCCGACGGGCCCCGCGTTCCAGCTGGCGTCCAACGTGCACGCGATCCCCGCGTTGTCTTCAGGGGCGACGACGCCGAAGTGTTCGGTGGCCCGGTTGCAGCCGACGTTGCAGGCGATGCAGCCGGGGAACGCGCAGGTGGACTGGGCGACGCAGATGGCGGAGCAGGGTTTGCTGACGGCGGCGAACGGGTATGCGCGTCCGGCGAACTTCGCGAATATGGGGCTTGTCTCGTATGCCCCGAGCGATGATTTCCCGCCGATCGCGTTGAGCCACCCGTCGACGGATACATGGTCTACCGTTCCGCGATCGGTGATGGTCGCGATTGATGCGCAGGAGTCGAACTTCAATCAGGCGTCCTGGCATGCGCTGCCTGGTATTGCCGGGGATCCGCTGATTGCGGATTACTACGGTGCGGGTGACGCGATCGACACGATCAACTACCCGGCCGCGGATTGCGGGTATGGGGTTGCGCAGGTGACGACGGGGATGGCGGCGACGGACACGTCGATCTCCGCGCACGGGCAGATGAAGGTTGCGGTCGACTATCAGGAGAACATCGCGGCGGGTTTGAACATCCTTGAGCAGACGTGGAACCAGCTGTACGCGGCGGGGATCACGGCGAATGGTGGCGATCCGAAGTATCTGGAGAATTGGTTCCTCGCGACCTGGGCGTACAACACGGGTATCCAGCCGACGGCGGCGTTCGGGAACACGAGCGGGTGTACCCCGGGCCCGACGTGTACGGGCCCGGATGGGACGTGGGGTCTGGGCTGGTCGAACAACCCCCGCAACCCGGACTACGACCCGAACCGGACGCCGTACCTGAAGAGCACGTACGCGGACGCGGCGCACCCGTCGAGCTGGCCGTACGAAGAGCGCATCATGGGGTGGATGGCGTCGCCGATCATCCGCTACGGATACATCGCCTATAACACTCCCGACTACCACGGCGGGAACAGCTGGCTGCAGATCCCCGGCGTGAACACGTTCTGCAGCACCACCGGCAACAAATGCGACCCGACGAACGCGACTGCCGGGTACTGCACGCTCGCGGACTCCGAGTGCTGGTGGCACCAGCCGGCCACCTGGGTGACCAACTGTGCGACGACCTGCGCGACCGCGAACTACGAGGACTCTGCAGGATCGACCGAACCCACCTACACCGACAAGTACCCGCCGACCTGCAATCAAGACACCTCGGTCCTCCCATCAGGGGCGCTCATCGTCGATGATCTGTCGACGCCGTCGCAGAACCTGCAGGGCTGTCAGGGCATGAACTGGTCGAACAGCGGAAGCTTCAGTTACTCACCGGGTACGAACAGTTCCGGCGATCCGATTGGGAACATCGACACTCACCAACTCGGCTCCGGGTTCGGTGGACACATCTTCTTCACGCACACGGAACCGTCTTCGTCGTCGAGCCTGATCAACACGGGCACGTGGACGCCGAATCTGCCGAGCCTGCAGTACTACAAGGTGAAGATCCACATCCCGGCATCGGGCGCGACGGCTACCGACGTGGTGTACACGATCAACCCCGGTGGCAGTGCGTCGCCGTGGAAGATCCGGGTGAACCAGGATTGGGAGTCTGAGCAGTGGGTCACGATCGGCACCTTTGCGATGCAGAACGGCGGGAACGTGCAGCTCACGAACGCGTCCGACATGCCGGCAGAGGCGTACGACGTCGCGTATGACGCGGTCGCGTTCTTGCCCGAGGGGGGAACGCCCGGGCAGCCGATCGGAGGGCCTCCCGGGATTCAGGATGCGCCGAAGGGGTCGAACCCGGCCTGGGTGAACTGCGGATGCGTGCGCCGCACCGAAGGCGACCCCGTCGACACCGCGACGGGGTACTTCGGTGAGACGGCGACCGACCTCGCAACTCCCGGGCTCGGCGAGGCGCTGCACGTCACCCGTGACTACAGCGCGATTCTTGCCGACGCGAGCGGGCCGATCGGGTCCGTCAATGTGGTGAATGGTCCCTTCGGGTACGGGTGGACGTTCGGGTACGGACTGAAGTCCACCACCAACGCGGACGGATCGGTCACCATCCGACAGGAGGACGGGTCCGCGGTCACCTTCAACGTCAGCGGCAGCACCTACACGCCCGCCGCGCCTCGCTACGACGCCACTCTTGTGAAGTCCGGCACCTCGTACCTGTTCACCCGCCACGCGACCGACCAGTTCACTTTCGACACGGCCACCGGGCGCCTGACTGCGATCAGCGACCCCGCGGGCCGCGCCGCCACACCGTCGTACGCGACCGCTCTCGGGTACGACACCTCCGGGAACCTGCACACGGTCACGGATCCCGGCGGGCGCGTATACACGTTCACCTGGACCGGCACGCATATCACCAAGGTGATCACCGCAGCCGGGCAGGAGGTCGACTACGTCTACAGCGCCGCCGGCGACCTCACCGATGTGTACGGCGTCGGAACCACCCGCACCAATGGCGTGAACGGTGACCAGGATCACGCCCAATACCAATACAACAGCAAGCATCTGATGACCTCGGAGCGCACCCCGGCGAACTACGGCAAAACCTCGACGCCGACACCCGTCACGGGAATGGTCTATGACGCATCCGACCGCGTGACGACGCAGACAGACCCGATGGGCAACGTCACGAAGTTCACCTACGGGCCCGACTCGACCGCGGGGATCACGGCCGGGCAGACATTGGTCACCGACCCCGTCGGGCACAAGAACCTCTATACCTATCAGAATGGGCTGCTCACCTCGATGACCAAGGGATGGGGAGCGACCGGCGCCTCGACCTGGTCGTACGCGTATGACCCGATCACACTCGGCGTCGCCGTGCAGACCAACCCCGACGGCACCACGCAGACCTACGCGTACGACGACCACGGACGCAAGATCTCCTCCAGCGACGGCCTCGGACGCACCACCTCGTACCAATACGACGCTGCCGGCAACGTCACAAAGACGGTCGATCCGACCGGGCTGCAGACCGCCACCGTGTACAACGCCGCGGAGAAGCCCACCAGTGTCACTGTCTTCACCGGCACACAGCCGGCCGAGTCTGCGAACGACACTCTCAACCCCTCCTACGCGCGCGCCAGCAGCACCACCTACGGCGATGCGGCGCACCCTGGCGAGGCGACCGGTGCGACCAACGCGAATCAGCACACCACCACCTACGCGTACGACGCTTTCGGTGACCTGATTACGCAGACCGATGCGGCGTCGAACGTCACCAAGTACGGGTACGACACCGGACACGGATGGCGCACCAGCACCGTCACACCCATCGGTGTCGCAGCAGGAATCACCACGAGCTGCACCCCGCCCGCGAAGGGCTGCACCACCTATCAGCACGACGCGTACGGCCACGTCACCGTCACTACCGACCCGCTCGGGCACACCGTCAAAGCCAGCTTCGACGCGGACGGGAACCAGCTCACCGCCACCGACGGCAACAACCACACCACGACCACTACGTACGACAATGCGGACCGGCCGATCAAGGTGCAGAAGCCGTCCACGGACGCGTCAACGACCACGTACAACGGTGACGGCACGGTGCAGAAGACGACGGACGCTGCAAGCCACGCCACCTCGTACACGTACGACGCGCAAGCCCGGGTCCTCACCTCCACCAACCCGGACAACAAGACGACGACCTACACGTACGACAGCATGGGCCGTCTCAAGACCACCACCATGCCCGACAGCTCCGTCGCCACCCAGACGTGGGACAACGCTGGGCAACTCACCGGCATCAGCTACAGCGGCACCAGCACGCCCGCCGTCACGTACGCGTACGACCGTGATGGCCGCCGCACGAGCATGACCGACGGGACCGGAACGAGCACCTACAGCCACGACGTCTTCGGAGAAACGACGTCGACGACCAACGGAGCGGGCGCGACCACGACATTCGGGTACGACGCCGTCGGCAACACCACCAGCATCGGATACCCCGGCGGCGGCCCGCACATCACCCGCGCGTTCAACACCCTCGAGCAGCTCGCCAGCATCACCGACGCGAACGGCACCACCAACTTCGGTTACAACCCGGACGGCGCTCCCACCACCACCGGGTACGCGAACGGCACCACCGCGACCGTCGCCTACAACGACGCCGACCAGCCCACCTCCAGCACCCTCACCAAGGGCGCCACAGGACTCGGCACCATCATCTACGCCCGAGACAACACCGGCAGCCTCACCGGCACCACCCCGACCAGCGGAGCACCCGGCGCTGCGACGACCTACGGGTACAACACCAACCAGTACCTCACCGGGGCAACCGTCGGAACGACAACAACCAGCTACGGCTACGACAAAACCGGCAACCCCATAACCCTCGGAACCACGACGCAGGTCTTCGACCCGGCGGGGCAAGTCTGCTGGACAACCACCACCACCGTCACCAGTCCGACCTGCGGCACACCCGCGACCGGCGCCACCAAATACGAGTACGACGCCAACGGCAACCGCACCGGAAAGACCCCGGGAACCGGCACCGCAACCACCTACGGCTACAACGCAGCCGGTGAACTCACCACCATCGCCGGAGCCGTCACCGCCAACTACGCCTATGACGGCGACGGACTCCGCACGAGCAAGACCACCGGCGGCACCACCACGAAATACACCTGGGACAACCGCGGCAAGGTTCCGCAGCTGCTCTCGGACGGCACTTCCTGCTACGTCTATGGCCCTACCGGGGCTGTCGTGGAACAGACCAACGTCACCGGCGGCACCCCCACCTCCTACTTCACAGACGCCCATGGATCCACCGTCGAACTCACCAACACCAGCGGAACCGTCACCGGAACCTACGCGTACAACCCCTGGGGCGCCGTCACCGCCCACACCGGCGCCGTGACACCATTCCAGTTCGCCGGAGCATTCACCGATGCCGAAACCGGCCTCCTGTACCTCATCCACCGCTACTACGACCCCGTTACGGCACTCTTCCTCAGCATCGACCCACTCGTCGCCAAGACCCTCGCGGCATACGGCTACGCGGGAAACAACCCCCTGAACGCGCTGGACCCCTTGGGTCTATGGGGGTGGGGAGACACCTGGGCACTAGTCGGCGCCATCGGCATCGGAATCGGTGTCGTTGCGTTGGCGGCCACAGGGGTTGGGCTGATCGCAGATGCGGGATTCCTCACTGCGTACGTGGGTATCACGGCCGCGGAAACGATCAGCGCCGTTTCGGGAGTGGTCGCGCTAAGCGCAGGGACAGTAGGAGTTGGCCTCGACGCTGCAGCCTGCTTCGGCGGGGACGCCGGAGGTTGTGCGGCAGCGACATCAAACGCGATTGGGACTTCTATAGGCGGCGTTGGATATTACGCAGGCAGGTCTGGCTACGACGGCGCTCGGTCGCTCGGTATCGGGGCCGCGATCAATTCGCTCCCCTATTCGGGATTCGGCTTCGGTCTCGATGTAAAGGGCTTCATTGAGTCGTGCAATCGTGCCCGAGAAGAAGACCAGGGTGAACCGACGAACCCAGGAGGCAACTGGTGAAAGACCTTCATCAAGAGAGACGCCTCAACCGCGTCGCGCGCGCCACCATCATCAGCATGGTGCTCGGAACCCTATCCGCGGTGGCATTCCTGGCCGCCATCATCCTTGTAGTGCTCCGCACCCCGAGCGGGTTTGCTTTGGCAGGAGTCATGTTCGGCATAGCGCTGAGTGTGGCTTTCGTCAGCATCCTCCTTTTTGTCGTGTTCCGACGGGTGCGGTCAGCGCGCGACGCGCGGCTAGCAGAACTGGGCCTGCGCGAGCCGGGTGCAGTTGTCGTCCACGCCGAGTGGAACGCCGCACTCCAGGACCCCTTCGTGAAGGAAGGCGCGTTGCCCGCGAAAGTTGATAGTCGTGGCTACGACGTAGAGATAACTGCCGACGACACAGGGATGCGCTTGTGGCTTGGAACAAGCGACTTGCCTCTCATTGGAGCACTCACCTGGCCGCAGATCACCATGGTCGAGCCTGCGGAAGTACATGCAGCGATTGGGTCCCACACTGTTCCTGCCTTCGCCATCCACACGACCGACACTGATACCTTCCTTCCGGTTGTCGAACTCATCTACCGTGGCGAGAACATTCGGGAATTGTGCACGCAGCTCAATATGATGCGAATTGCGCAGCCCAATTGATGGATCACGGAAGCCGCTCCAGGTCCGGCCGATAGACCGCGAGACAGGGCGCACCGTCTAGCCGAAACGTATCCCTGTTGGAGGTCTCAACGCCCTCGCACGAGCATCGTAGTCTGGAGCCAGAGTCAGCGAGGCTATGTGGAAACGGGCTGATTAACAACTTGTGGCGTTGGCGAGGTCGGTGGTGCCGTGGTCTCGGGCCCACCAGTCGATGTGGTGGGCTTTGGTCATCGCGGGCGGGAGTCCGCAGAACGCGCAGCCGCCGTCGCGCTCGGCGAGCGCGTGGCGTTGGGTGCGGGTGAACAGGCGCCGGTCCCGGCCCCAGTTCAGGATCTGGCCGTCCTCCCCGCGCATCCACCGGGTGACCGTGCCGCCGCCGGCCATGCGGCGCACGGTGGGGATGCCGACGGGCTGCTCCAGGCCGTCGATGAGCCCGGAGCCGCTGCCGGACTCGAGGTCGGCGGCGGTGACGCGGACGATCACGGTCGCCCCGTTGAGAGTGGAGTTCTTCAGGCAGGTGAGGGCGTGCTCGGCGACGTGGGCGAGCGCGTCGGCCTGGATCTGTCCCAGAGTGCGCCGGTCCGCGTCCGGGGCGTCGGGGTCACGGCCGTCGCGTTTGGCGGCGAACTCGGCGGACACGTAGCCCTCGATCGCGGCCTTCACGGGGGCGGACCGGGCCGGATCCAGCACCGCGGTCAGGTGCAGCATCCCGTCCCGCTGGAACATCGACACCGAGGCCCGGGCGCGCAACTCGTCCTCCCGAGGCGCGACCCCGTCCGGATCCAGATGCGCCTCCATCCGCGTGATCATGCGCCGCACGTCGTCCAGGGCGAGCCCGGGGGCCATCTCGACGAGCGTCGTCTCCGCCTCGGAGGCGACGACGTGACCCGCCTTCAGGCGGATCCGATCCAGGAAGGCGACCAATGCCCCCGCGACCGTCGTGTCGATCCGGCCTGCGCCGAGGGCGGCGCGGATCGCGGGGAACTTCGACGGCATCGTCTCGCCGATCAGGTTCGTGCGGGGCGCGGTGGCCTCGCCGACCTTGACCAGCCGGGCCGCGTCCCCGGTCGATGCGCCCGTGGTTGTCGCGATCAGCTGCGCGGCACCGCGGAAGCCCTGCTGCTTCGCCAGGGAGTCGGGCCCGAGCTCGCGTCGGGATTCGTGGGCGATCCCGGCGGCGACCTCGGCGTGCACCGCATCCAGACAGCGCTTCGCGGCGCCGATCGCGTCGTTCACGGCGATCAGCTGCGTGCGGGTGAGGTCGGTTCCCCCGTGCGCGCCCGCCCAGGAATCCCGCAGAAGCGCGACGGCTTCGAACAGGGGATCGAGGGTGCTGGTCATGCCACGATGATACCAACTTTCGAAGAAAGATTCGAGAGCTGTCCACAGGAAAATCGGATCCGGACCTGGGAATCTCCTGCGATCACCCCCTCCCAGCGACACGGCGCCGGGCGTCAGTCGGGGGCCACGCGCGACGTCTGCACGACCCCGCGACACCTGCACGATCGGATCCGCCGACGGCTCGTGCAGACGTCGCAGCATCGTGCAGGTGTCGCAGGGGCATGGAGATCCGCCACGCTCCGGCACCGCCGCGCACCACCGCCGCGCACCACACCACCCGCACCACCGCCTGCACCGCCCGCACCACCGCCTGCACCGCCGCCGCGCACCACACCACCGGCACCACCCGCATCACTGCCCGCCCTCCCGCCGTCGCGACGACCCGGGGGCGCGTAGCCTTCCGTCATGGACGGCTTCGCGGCGGTCGACTTCGGCTTCGCGCGGGAGGTGCTGCAGCGCGGCATCGCGGCGCTGTACCTGATCGCCTTCGTCAGCACGCGGAATCAGTTCCGCGCGCTGCTCGGCGAGCACGGCCTGCTGCCCGCGCCGGAGCTGCTCGCCTGGGCGGGTGCCTCCGCCCGCGCCCGGCGGCTCCTGCGGCCGACGCTGTTCCTGCGCATCCGCTACTCGGATCGGCGGCTCGTGGCGCTGTGCGCGGCGGGCATCGTCGTGTCCGCCGCGCTGGTGGCGGGGCTGCCGCAGCTCGCCGCACCGTGGGTGCCGATGGCGTGCTTCCTGCTGCTGTGGCTCGGGTACATGTCGATCTCGTCGATCGGCCAGACCTTCTACGGGTTCGGCTGGGAGATGCTGCTGCTCGAGGCGGGGTTCCTCGCTGCGTTCCTGGGATCCGCGTCGCAGCCCCCGCCGACCGTGGTGATCGTGCTGTTCTGGTGGCTCGTGATCCGGCTGGAGTTCGGAGCGGGCATGATCAAGATCCGCGGCGGACGGGAGTGGCGCGACCTCACCGCGCTCATGTACCACCACGAGACGCAGCCCATGCCGGGTCCGCTCAGCCGCCAGGCGCACCTGCTGCCACCCTGGTTTCACCGGCTCGAGGTGATCGGCAACCACGGCGCGCAGCTCGGCGCGCCCTGGCTGCTGCTCGCCCCGATCCTGGGGCTGTGGATCCCCGGCGCTTCGACAGGCTCAGCGACCGCGCCGGCGATCGTCGGCGCCGCAGGCGCGGCCGTCGTCATCGGGACCCAGCTCTGGCTCGTCGTCACCGGCAACTTCGCCTGGCTGAACTGGGCGACGATCGTGATCGCGTTCTCGGCGGTCGGGATCCCCCTCGGCACCCCGCGGCAGGCCGTGACGGCGCCGCCCTGGACCGTCGACGGGCTCTGGGTGCCCTGGCTCGTCGTCACCACCGCGGTCGGCGCGCTGTACGTCTGGCTCTCCGTGCCGGCGGTGCGGAACCTGCTGTCGCGGCGGCAGGCCATGAACGCGTCGTTCAACCGCTGGCAGCTCGCCAACGCGTACGGCGCGTTCGGCACGGTCACGAAGGAGCGGATCGAGATCGTCGTGGAGGGGACGGCGTCGGCGGACCCCGAGAGCGACGCCTGGCTCGAGTACGGCTTCAAGGGCAAGCCCGGGGACCTGCACCGGATCCCCGCCCCGTTCGCGCCGTACCACCTGCGCCTGGACTGGCTGATGTGGTTCCTGCCGCTGGGGCGGATGTACGAGGACTGGTTCGCGATGCTCCTGGTCCGGCTGCTGGAGGCGGATCCGCCCACGCTGCGGCTGCTGCGGCATGATCCCTTCGCGGGCGAGCGGCCGGCCCAGGTGCGTGCGGTCTCCTACCGCTACCGGTTCACCACCCGGGCCGAGCACCGGGAGAGCGGGCGGGTCTGGGAGCGCGACCGTCGGCGGATCGTCGTGCCGCCGCTGTCGCTCGGGGAGACGGACCGGGAGTGAGCGGATCCGGGCCGACCGGTCACGGCACCGTGCCCCGCCGAGCGCGTCTGCCGAGCGCGTCTGCCGAGCGTCGTCCGCCGAGTGCGGCTCGCCGGGTCAGTCCGGCGGCGGCAGAGGGACCGGCCGACCGCCCTCGGCGATCGAGGCGTAGGCCGCGTCGACCACCGCCACCGCGGCGATGCCGTCGGCCGGGGTCACCCGGGCGTCACGCCCCGTGCGGATGGTCTCTGCGAAGTCGGCGATCTGGGCGCGGTAGGGGCGGTCGTCCGTCTGCGGCGGGAGGTAGCCGGGGCCCCCCTCGGCGGCCGCGGCGGCATCGGCGCCCTCCGCGGTCGAGCCGCCGTCGGCCCCGGCCGCGCTGTCGTGCGCGAGCACCCCGTCCGTGCCGACGGCTTCGATCGTGGTGCGGAACGGCGCCCCTGCGCCGAGCCAGCCGCCGTCGATGCGCGTGGTGACGCCGTTCGCGTGAGTGAGTTCGACGGTCGCGGTCACCGGGGGCGACAGCCGTCCGGCGACGCTCGGCGGATCCTGTCGGGCGACGACCGACGCCACGGGACCGGCGAGCCAGAGCGCCTGGTCGATGTCGTGGATGAGCAGGTCGCGGATCAGTCCGCCCCCGGCGTTCTCGTCGTAGAACCAGGCCGTCGTCGGGCCGGCACCCGCACGGCTCAGCCGTAGCGTGCGCAGCGCGCCGATGCCGCCGCCGACGACCGACTCCTGGATCCGCCGGTACGCCGCGAAGTACCGCACGACGTGCGCGGGGAGCAGGCGCACCCCGGCCGCCTCGGCCGCATCCGCCATGTGCCGCGCCTCGGCGGCGGTCACCGCGAGGGGCTTCTCGCACACCACATGCCGGCCCCGGGCGATCGCCCGCAGCGCGAGATCGGGGTGCGTGGGGGTGGGCGCGAGGATCCCGACGACGTCGACCCGGTCGAGGAGCGCATCCACGTCGTCCGCGATCTCGACGCCGAACTGCGCGGCGAGGGCGGCGGGGCGCGTGCGCGACGTGATCACGCACTCCGCGCCGAGGGCCTGCCACGCGTCCAGGTGCGCGGCGGCGATCCCGCCCGCGCCGATGAGGCCGACGCGCAGCGGCCCGTCGTGCGCGGTCACCGGCTCAGGGCTCCGGGTGGTGCAGCGGTGCGGTCTGCCGCAGCGACGGGGCGAGGGGATCGCGTACCGGGATCGGCTGCGGATCCGCGTCCGGATCCGCCACCGGATCCGCCTGCGCGTCCGGATCCGCCTGCCCGACCGGAGAGGCCGGAGCGGCCGACTTCGCAGGGGCGGCCTCCGGGGCGCGCCCGGCCTCGAGCTGCAGGGCGACCTTCTTCTCGAGGTTCTCGACGGCGGCGTCGGAGAGGTCGATCAGGCCGTCCAGCTCCTCGCGCACGCGGCGGTAGGCGGTCTGCCGCTCCGCCGCGGTCGCGGACTGGTCGACGGCGACCTTGAGCATGTGCTGCGCGCGCTCGAGGCGCTTGCGCTCATCCTCGGTGAAGGTCGAGTCGCGCAGGCGCCGGGCGTCCTTCTCGGCGACCTCGAAGGCCACGGCATAGTTGCCGACGGCGTCCAGGTACTCCGACACCTGCTGCTCGGTGAGCTTCGCCTCGGCGGAGGTCGGCCGCAGCGCGTCGGCGGTCTTCTTCGCCCGCAGGAACGCGGCGGTCAGCGGCTGGCGCCCGTCGCTCATCGCGGGGAACGCGATCATCTTCGCGACGTCGAGCTCGTAGTCCAGCCACCGCGCGGTGATCTCATCGTGCTCGGCGAACAGGCGCTGCAGCAGCTCCTTCGCGGAGTCGGCCTGCTGGTGCGCGAGCTCGCGCGGCGAGACCCGCGGCGCGACCTGGCCACGGGCCGCGAGCTGCGCGGCCTTGATCTCGCCCTTCACGCGCAGGGTCTCCAGCCGCTGCTGGTGGCGCTGCCGGGACAGCGACTGCCAGCGTCGCGCGAAGCCGCCGACCACGCCCATCAGCGGGAACAGAAGCCACCAGTAGTGCTGCGCGAACGTCCAGAAACCGTCCAAGAACTCTTGCATGATGCCGCCTACCCTATGCCGACCGGATCCGCCCGGCATCGGCATGACGCGCGATCACAGCAGGCTCGTCAGGACAGGGCGGCGTCGCCCGACGGCGGCGTCTCCGCACCCGGCCCGCGAGGGCTCAGTTCAGGCGGGCGGCGGCGACGTCGGCGCGCAGCTTCGGCAGCACCCGGGATCCTGCCGGATCCAGTCCCAGCACGGTGGCGAGCTCGAGCGCGAGGGCCTGGTGGCCCGCGGCGTTCGGGTGGAACGGGTCGTTCATGAGCCCCCACGGCACGCCGCCGTTGCCGAGCTCGGCGAACCGCGCGTACGGGTCGACGAGGATCGTGTCCTCCGCCGCGGCGACATCGCGCGTCGCCTGGGCGAACTCCGCGATCCGGCCGCGCTCCGGGGCGTTCCGCACGTCCACGGCCGGCGGCGTGAGCAGCACCGGGATCGCGCCGAGCGCGCGCACGCGGCGCACGAAGTCGGTGAGCGACGCGGCGAACTCCCCCGGCTCGATCACGGGGAACACCCCGGCGTCCGAGCAGTCGTTGGTGCCGATCATGAGCGTCACGACCTGGGGGTGCCAGGTGGCGACCCGGCGGTCGAAGTCCTCGAGGATCTGCACGATCCGCCAGCCGCTGATCGCGGTGTCGATGAGTGCGTCGTGCACCCGGCCGAGCTCGCCGCGGACGATCTCGTGGAGGTGCTCGGCGTACGTGCGGCCGCCCTGGGTGTGCACAAGCCCGTGCGTGATCGAATCGCCGGTGATCACCCAGGTGAGCGGGGCGTCGGCGGCGAGGGCGCGGGCGAGGGCGTCGGAGTCTGCGGTCACGGATCCATTCTGGCGGCTCCCGCGGCATCCGCCGTGACCGCGCAGGTCAGCGCCCGAGCTTCTCCGCGCAGGCGACGCAGTACTCGGCGAACGGGCGCACCTCGAGGCGGCCGGGCGGGATCGGCAGACCGCAGGAGGCGCAGATGCCGTAGGTTCCGGCGTCCAGGCGCATCAGCGCATCGTCGACCTGCTGCAGCTTCGCGGCGGCGGCATCGACGAGTCCGGAGAGGCGGGACCACTCCGACGACAGCGTCACTCCCTCGGGGTCGTGCTCGTCGTCGTCGGTGGATCCGGCCCGGTCCTGCAGGAGCTCCTGCAGCGCGGCGTCGGCCGCGGTCACCTGCGCGGCCGCGTCGGAGCGGAGCTGCGTGAGCAGGTCCCGGGCGTCGGTGGTCATGCGCCCACGATAGGCGCCGCATCGGACAGACTCGGGATCCCCCGCGCACCCGCGGGAGCCGCTGTCCGGATCAGCCCAGCAGCACGGCGAGCAGCGAGGATCCGCCGCCCACGAGGATGAGCGCGATGATCACGACCCACGCCGTGATGCGGATCCGGCGCTGCCGTCGCTCCGAGTAGATCGAGAGGTCCTGGGCCTCGTCGGGGGTGCTGTTCATGTCGTCCTCCTTCGGGGCGTCAGGCGCCGACGGGCTCTGCCACGGTCGGGCCGAATGCGGCCGGCAGGGTGGCCTGCGCCGTGGCGCGCAGCTCGTCGACCGAGATCGTGAACACGTCCTGCACCTCGAGCTGGGGGGCGCTGTCGGTCACGCCGATGCGCAGCACCGGGTAGCCGCGGCCCTCGCACAGGCCCTGGAACTTCACGTCGTCCTCGCGGGGCACGGTCACGATGACACGGCCCGCCGACTCGGAGAACAGGGCCGTGACCGCGTCCACGCCGTCGCGCTCCATGAGCTCGGTCAGCCACACGCGGGCGCCGACGCCGAACCGCATGACGGCCTCGGCGAGGGCCTGGCCGAGGCCGCCCTCGCTCAGGTCGTGCGCCGAGGAGATCAGCCACTCGTCGCGGGCGGCGCCGATCAGCCCCGCGAGGCGCTTCTCCGCCGCGAGGTCGACGGTGGGCGGCAGTCCGCCGAGGTGGTCGTGGATGACGTCGGCCCAGGCGGATCCGGACAGCTCCGTCGAGGTGGTGCCGAGCAGGTAGATGTTCTGCCCCTCGTCCTGCCAGCCCGACGGGATCCGGCGCGAGACGTCGTCGATGATGCCGAGCACGCCGACCAGCGGGGTCGGGTGGATCGGCACGTCGCCAGTCTGGTTGTAGAACGACACGTTGCCGCCGGTGACCGGGGTGCCCAGCTCGAAGCAGCCGTCGGCGAGGCCGTCGACGGTCTGGCCGAACTGCCACATGACCTCGGGGTTCTCCGGGGAGCCGAAGTTGAGGCAGTCGGTGATGGCGGTGGGCTCGGCGCCGGTGACGGCGACGTTGCGGTACGCCTCGGCGAGAGCGAGCTGCGCGCCCGCGTACGGGTCGAGCTGGCTGTAGCGGCCGTTGGCGTCGGTCGAGATCGCGAAGCCGAGGCCGGACTCCTCGTCGACGCGGATCATGCCGGCGTCGTCGGGGAAGGCGAGGGCGGTGTTGCCGAGCACGTAGTAGTCGTACTGGTTGGTGATCCAGCGGGTGTCGGCGAGGTTGGGGCTCTCCAGCAGCGCCAGGAACTGCTGCTTGAGCGCCTCGGGGTCGTTGTCGCGGGGCAGCAGCTCGGCGGCGTCGGCCTGCAGCGCGTCAATCCAGGTCGGGTACGCGACCGGGCGGTCGTAGACCGGGCCGTCGACGGCCACCGTGGAGGGATCCACGTCGACGATGCGCTCGCCCTGCCAGTCGATGATGAGGCGGCCGTCGCCGGTCACCTCGCCGAGCACGGAGGTCTCGACGTCCCACTTCTTCACGACGGCGAGGAACGCGTCGAGCTTCTCGGGCGCGACGATCGCCATCATGCGCTCCTGCGACTCCGACATGAGGATCTCCTCAGCGGTCAGGGTGGGGTCGCGCAGCAGCACGTTGTCGAGCGACACGTGCATGCCGCTGTTGCCGTTGGCGGCCAGCTCGCTCGTGGCGCAGGAGATGCCGGCGGCGCCGAGATCCTGGATCGCCTCGACGAGCTCGTCGCGGTACAGCTCGAGGCAGCACTCGATGAGCACCTTCTCGGCGAACGGGTCGCCGACCTGCACCGCGGGTCGCTTGGTCGGGCCGCCGTCGGCGAACGTGTCGGAGGCGAGGATCGAGGCGCCGCCGATGCCGTCGCCGCCCGTGCGGGCGCCGAACAGGACGACCTTGTTGCCGACGCCGGTGGCGTTCGCGAGCTTGAGATCCTCGTGGCGCAGCACGCCCACCGCGAGCGCGTTCACGAGCGGGTTGGCCTGGTAGACCGCGTCGAACACGGTCTCGCCGCCGATGTTCGGCAGGCCGAGGCAGTTGCCGTAGAAGCTGATGCCGGCCGTGACGCCGTGCACGACGCGGGCCGTGTCGGGGTCGTCGATCGCGCCGAAGCGGAGCGCGTCCATGACGGCGACCGGACGGGCGCCCATGGAGATGATGTCGCGGACGATGCCGCCGACACCGGTCGCGGCGCCCTGGAACGGCTCGATGAAGGAGGGGTGGTTGTGCGACTCGGCCTTGAACGTGACGGCCCAGCCCTCACCGACGTCGATGACGCCCGCGTTCTGGCCCATGCCGACCATGAGGCGCGTCTTCATCTCGTCGGAGACCTTCTGCCCGAACCGGCGCAGGTAGTTCTTGCTGCTCTTGTAGGAGCAGTGCTCGCTCCACATCACGGAGTACATGGCCAGCTCACCCGAGGTGGGGCGGCGGCCGAGGATCTCGCGGATCCGCGCGTATTCGTCGTCCTTGAGGCCGAGCGCCGCGTACGGCTGCTCCTTCTCCGGAGTCGCGGCGGCGTTCGCGACGGAGTCGGGGACGTGCGTGTGGGCGGGGGCGTTGGCGGTCACGCGGGCTCCTGGAACGAGGGGAGGCGGGGCGGATCCAGTCTACCGGCGGCGGAGAGCGCGGTCCGCGCCGGGCTCGGCGGGGTGCTGCGGGGGCTCATCGGGAGGACGGGGCGGCGCAATTTTCAGAGTACGCATAGACTTGTGGGGAGCGCAGCGTTGCCAGGAAGATGCGCCGCCACCCGGGCGGCCGTGCGACGATGCGCAGAAGGCAGGACCGGCATGGGTGTGACATACGACCAGGGAGCGCACGATCCCGCGACCCGCACGCTCGACTCGGTCACGGGCATCAGCAAGAAGGGCCTGCCGACCGGCACCGTGGGCGTGCTCGGCGCCCTCGTGATCGGGATCTCGACGTGCGCCCCGGCGTACACGCTGACCGCCGCCGTCGGTCCCGCCGCGAGCGAGGTCGGCTACCAGACCCCCGCGATCTTCCTCATGGGCTTCATCCCGATGCTGCTCGTCGCGCTCGGCTACCGCGCGCTGAACTCGGCGATGCCCGACTCCGGCACCTCGTTCACCTGGGCCACCCGCGCGTTCGGGCCGTGGATCGGGTGGATGGCCGGCTGGGGCCTGATCGCCGCGACCGTGCTCGTGCTCTCGAACCTCGCCGGCATCGCCGTGGAGTTCCTGTTCCAATCGATCAGCATCCTCGTCGGGGATCCGGCGATCGCCGAGCTCGCGGCGAACAAGTTCATCAACATCGCCGTGTGCCTGGGCTTCATGGCGCTGGCGACGTTCATCTCGTACCGCGGCATGACCTCGACCAAGGTGTTCCAGTACATCACCGTGATCTTCCAGATGGCCGTGATGGTGTGGTTCATCGTCGCGATGTTCGTGGGCGCCGCCGACCCGGCCAACAAGGAGGCGAAGCTCCCGGAGCTCAGCTGGTTCAACCCGTTCGAGGTGTCGAGCTTCAGCGCCTTCGCCGCCGGCATCGCGGTGTCGATCTTCGTCTACTGGGGCTGGGACACCGTGCTCACCATGGGTGAGGAGACCAAGCCGTCGAAGGGACGCCTGTCCACCGAGAGCAAGGCGGCGATGATCCTCGTCGCGATCCTCGTCGTCCTCTACGTCGGCACAGCGACCGCCACGGTCGCCTACGCCGGACTCGGCGACGGACCCACCGGCCTCGGCAACCCCGAGATCATCGAGAACGTGTTCGCCGCTCTCGCGAACCCGGTCATGGGCCCGGCGGCGATCCTGCTCTCGCTCGCGATCCTGGTCAGCGCCATGGCGTCGATCAACTCGACCGCCATCTCGCCGGCGCGCACGCTGCTCGCGATGTCGCACTACGGCGCGCTGCCCTCGACCCTCAAGAAGGTGCACCCGAAGTACAAGTCGCCGCACGTCGCCCTCATGTGGTCGTCGATCGTCGCGTCGGTGTTCTACGCAGTGATGCGCTTCATCAGCGAGGACGTGCTGTGGGACACCATCACCGCCCTCGGCATGATGGTGTGCTTCTACTACGGCGTCACCGCGCTCGCGAGCCCCTGGTACTTCCGCAAGGCCGCGTTCCGCGAGGGCTTCGGCTCGATCATGATGAAG
>JAFDWP010000236.1 GCA_018268435.1 Actinomycetota bacterium | reverse complement strand
TCACTCGCCGCGGAGGTGCGCGGCCGTGAGCTCGGCCATGTCCTCGTCGCTGAGCTCATCCATGCTGCGCGACTCGCGCTTGTCCATCCGGATCCAGCGCATCATCAGGATCACGAGGATCGGCACATCCACGATCTCGGCGATGAACCAGAGGAAGTCGCCGGAGAGCTGCTGGTCGCGCAGCGGGTTCGGGAACCACAGCGGCAGCGCCCCGGGCCACGCCGCGGCGTGATCGAAGACGACCGTGCCCAGGCGCAGCAGCACGCCGGGCACCGCGTCCAGCACCAACTCCACGAAGGCGAACATGAACTCGGCGACGATGAACAGGCTCGTGCGGGCGACGGTGTGCGCCGCCATCGGCAGCACCATCAGCAGACCCAGCAGCGGCACGAGCACCGAGATCCCGCCCTCCGCCGCCGGGGAGATGCGCAGCGTCGCGGACAGCGGGGTGAAGAACACCGCGAAGATGAGGCAGGTGAACACCGGGGCCATGATCGCGTTGCCGAAGAACTTCGCGATCCAGGAGCGCAGGAATCCGTTCACCCGGGCGCGGGGCTTCGCCGAGAGCACCGCGCGCGCCAGCGACACCGGTCGGCCCAGCGTGATCAGCACCGGCACGACGAACAGGAGCAGCGCGATCCGCGTCGTGAACGCCCAACGCAGCTCCGCGCTCCACGTGCCGAGGAACCCGAACGACACCACGGCGTAGGAGCCCAGGCCGAGCAGCAGGTACATCAGCGTCAGCCGCAGCGGCCAGCGGTGCCCGCGTCGGCGCAGTACCACCACACCGCCGAGGTAGAGCGCGGCGGCGACGACGAGCACGGCGAGCGCGGTCGGATCCAGGCTCCAGGTGCTGAGGAAGACGGGGATGGGCGGCGTGGCGGGCTCCAATCTGCAGATGCGGCCGCGGTGAGGCTACGCCCGGTGGCTATGCGGACGGTGGGATCCGCCCCAGGCGCGTGTCGCGTCGCGAACGCCTGCGGGCGGCATCCGTTGCGACGGGAACAGATCGCGGGAGGCGGGTCGCCGCACGCAGATCGTCGCGAGCGGGTCACCGCACGCGGATCGTCCAGTCGGAGGGCGCTCGGACGCCGTCTTCGCGGACGGTTTCGATCCCGTTCCGCGACCGCGCGGCAGTTCATCCTGTTCTTGGAATATGTCTCGGCGGCGGGCTGGCGCGTCCCCCCGCGCGGACGTAGCGTGGAGGGGTGAGCACCCCCTTCCCCGCCGCCGTGTACGCCGCCCGCCTCGACCGCGCCCGCGCGCTGACCGCCGAGGCCGGCCTCGACGCGATCGTCGTCGGACCCGGCCCCGACCTCACGTATCTCGCCGGAGTCGAGGGCGACACCATCGAGCGACTCACCGCGCTCGTGATCCCCGCTCTCGGGGATCCGACCGTCGTCGTTCCGCGCATGGAGCTCGCCAAGGTGCGCGACACGGCCGTGGGCGCGCTCGGGCTGACCGTCGCGGACTGGGTGGATGGGGAGGATCCGTACGCACTGGTCACGGCCGCGATGGGCGGATCCGTCTCACGCTTCGGGGTCGCCGACGCATTGCCCGCGCTGCACGTCGTCCCGCTCACCGAGCGCCTGGATGTCCGGCCCGAGCTCGCCACGTCCGTGCTGCGCGAGAGCCGCATGATCAAGGACGCGGCGGAGGTCGACGAGCTGCGCCGCGCCGGGGACGCGATCGATGCCGTGCACCGTCGGGTTCCGGGCCTGCTGCACGCGGGGCGCACCGAGCGCGAGGTCGGAGCCGACATCGCCGCGGCCATCGTGGCGGAGGGGCACCGCACGGTCGAGTTCGTGATCGTGGCCTCGGGGCCGAACGGGGCGGATCCGCATCACGAGGTGTCGGACCGGGTGATCCAGGACGGCGATGTGGTGGTCGTCGACATCGGCGGGGCCGTCCCCGCCGGGTACAACTCGGACAGCACCCGCACCTACGTCGTCGGCGAGCCGGATCCCGAGGTCGCGCGGCGGATCGCCGTGCTCGTGCGCGCCCAGCAGGCCGCCGTCGACGCGGTGCGCCCCGGCGTCACGGCCGAGCAGGTCGACGCCGCCGCCCGCGACGTGCTCGCCGCCGAGGGTCTGGCCGAGGCGTTCCTGCACCGCACCGGCCACGGCATCGGCGTCACCACGCACGAGGAGCCGTACATCGCGCCCGGCAACGCGCTGCCGCTGCGCGAGGGGATGGCGTTCAGCATCGAACCGGGGATCTACTTCCCCGGCGCGTGGGGCGCGCGCATCGAGGACATCGTCGTGGTGACGGCCGACGGCTGCACGAACCTGAACACCACCCCGCACGAGCTGACCCCCGCCGGAGTCTGAGCGCGCCGGATCCCCTCCACCCCGCACGCGCCGCCGGAAAACGGCGACGCACAGGGCCCTCGTCGGCGTGTCGACCCGGATCCCGCGGCCGACACGCCGTGTCGGCGTCGGGTTTCCGACACGTCACGCGGCGGATCGCGGAGGGCCCGAGCGCGGGCCCGGCCTCACCGCACGCGGTCGAGCGCCTCCGGGATGTCGGCATGCCAGGAGGCCGGCGCCTCGGACGCGGGAGCGGCGGGCAGCACGCCCTCGCCGTCGGGGTGCGGGATCGCGTCGAGCAGCGCCTCCGTGTAGGGGTGCACCGGATTCGCCCAGACCACCGGGGTCGCCCCCGACTCGACGATGCGTCCGCGGTACATCACGGCGACGCGGTCAGCCATGAGCCGCACCACGGAGAGGTCGTGCGAGATGAACAGCATCGCCGCCCCCGACGCGACGCAGAGCTCGCGCATCATGGCGGCGACCGAGGCCTGCGCCGACGCGTCGAGCGCGGAGATCGGCTCGTCGGCGACGATGAGGTCGGGCTTGGCCGCGAGCGCCCGGGCGATCGCGACGCGCTGCCGCTGTCCGCCGGACAGCTGGTACGGGTAGCGGTTCTCCAGCGCGGGGGAGAGGCCCACGGCCTTCAGCCAGTGCGACGGATCCTCGGTGTCGGCACCGCGCGCGCGGGCCGCCCTGGATCCCTCGGCGATCTGCTGCGCCACCCGGATCCGGGGGTTCAGCGAGGAGTTCGGATCCTGGAACACCATCTGGATCGCGGTGAGCTCCTTCGGCCGCGTGCGCAGTCCCAGCGGCTGCACCGGACGGTCACGGTACAGCACCGTGCCCGCGGCGGGCTTCTCCATGCCGATCACGGCGCGGGCGGTGGACGATTTGCCGCAGCCGCTCTCGCCCACCAGGGCGAGCACCTCGCCGGCGGCGATGTCGAAGCTGACGCCGTCGACGGCACGGAACGCCGCGCGGCCTCCGTACTCGACCACGAGGGAGTCGACGTGCAGCACCGGCTTCTGATCGCTCATCGGCTCTCCTCCGATTCGTCGGCGTCCGTCGCCTCGCCGCGCTCGCCCGGGACACGATCGGCGGTGTCGCCCGGACCGTCGACGAGCGAGTCCTGGGCATCCGGCATCGCATCGAGCAGCTCGCGCGTGTACGGGTGCTGCGGGTTCGTGAACACCTGATGCCGGGATCCGGCCTCCACGATGAGCCCCCCGCGCATGACGGCGACCTCGTCGGCGATCGCGCTCATCACGCCCAGGTCATGGGTGACGAGCATCACGGCCAGGTCGCGCTCGGTGGCGAGGTCGCGCAGCAGATGCAGGATGCCCGCCTGCACGGTGACGTCGAGGGCCGTGGTCGGCTCGTCGGCCAGCAGCACCTCAGGTTCGCAGGCCAGGGCGATCGCGATGGCGATGCGCTGCCGCTGCCCGCCGGAGAACTGGTGCGGGTACTTCTGCAGTGCCTCCTCCGGGTTCGGCACCCGGACCAGCGCCAACAGCTCGGCCGCCCGCTGCTTCGCCGCGGACCGGTTCAGGCCCAGGTGCGCGCGCATGCCGTCGGCCAGCTGGGATCCGACGGTGATCTGCGGGTGCAGGCTGGCGGAGGGATCCTGGAACACCATGCCGACCCGCCTGCCGCGGACCTTCCGGTATGCGGCGCCGCTCAGACCGACGAGCTCGGTGTCACCGCCGAGGACGATGGATCCGGAGGCGGTGCCGCCCGCGGGCAGCAGTCCGAGGATCGCCATCGCGGTCATGCTCTTGCCGGATCCGGACTCTCCCGCGAGGCCCTGGATCCGCCCGGGGACGAGATCGAGGGAGATGCCCCTGACCACCTCGGTGCGGCTGCTCTTGGACTGTCCAAGTTCCACGTGCAGGTCGCGGATCGCGAGCGCGGCGGTCACCCCACCGGAGTTCGGTCGCTCGGTGCTGCGCATGCTCATGCCGCCTCCCCGGTCGCGGCGGCGGCGGACACGGCGGTGGGCGCCTCGGCCTCGCGCTCACGAGCGGCGAGCGGGTCGAGGGCGTCGCGCAGCGAGTCGCCGATGAAGTTGAACGCCATCACGATGCTGAGGATCGCGAGGCCCGGGAACAGCCCGAGCCACCAGGCCGAGGTGTTCTGCATGGCGGCGGCGATCATCGTGCCCCATTCCGGCGTGGGCGGCTGGGCGCCGAGGCCGAGGAACGACAGGCCGGACAGCAGCAGGATCGCCGTGCCGATGTCGAGCGACGCGAGCACCAGCACCGGTCCGGCGATGTTCGGCAGCACGTCGCGCAGGAGCGAGCGCAGCGGCGAGAATCCCAGCAGTCGGCCGGCGACCACGTAGTTCTGCGAACGCAGCCCCAGCACGAGGGAGCGGGTGATGCGGGCGTAGGGCGGCCACGCGACGATGATTCCCGCGATCACGGCGTTCATGATCGACGGGCCGAGCGAGGCGGCGATGACCATCGCGAGGATCACGGTCGGGAACGCCATCACCATGTCGGTGATGCGCATGAGCACCTCGTCGACCCATCCGCCGAGGTAGCCGGCGAGGGCGCCCACGATGGTGCCGATGACCATGGCGCAGACGACGAGCATGAGCGCCAGCGGGATCGTGGTCTGCGCGCCCAGCAGCAGCCGGGAGAACACGTCGCGTCCGTTGACGTCGGTGCCCATGATGGCCTCGGCGCTGGGCGCCGCCAGCCGCGGGAGATCCTGCGCGAGCGGGTCGTGCGGGGCGATCCACGGAGCGAGGATCGCGATGACGATCCACACCAGGGCGATCACGGTGCCGACGAGCGCGAGCGGGGTGCGCCAGGCGCGCGGCAGCCACGGCCTGCGGCGACGCGGCGCGAGCTTCTCGGGGATGATCAGGTTCACGACAGCCTCACGCGCGGATCCAGGACGCCGTAGAGCACGTCGACGACGAGGTTGATGACGAGGTAGATGACGCCGACCACGAGGCCGACGCCGGTGACGGCGAGCAGGTCGAGGTTCTTCGACGCGTTGTAGGCGTAGGTGCCGAGACCCGGCCAGGCGAACACCGCCTCGACGAGCACCGTGCCCGAGAGCAGGCTGCCGAACGCGATGCCGACGAGGGTGAGGATCGGCAGTGCCGCACCGCGCAGCACGTAGCCGACGACGACGCGGCGGCCGCTCAAGCCCTTCGCCCGCGCGGCGCGGGCGTAGTCCATGTCGAGCACCTCGAGCACCGAGGTGCGCACGAATCGGGTGAGGGTCGCGATCGTGAACAGGCTGAGCACGAGCACCGGCAGCGCCAGGTGACTGGTCGCGTCGAAGAAGCCGACCGAGTCGCCGTTGAGCAGGTAGTCGATCGTGTAGAAGCCGGTGATCCGCGGCGGCGGTGTGATCGTGGGGGAGATCCGGCCGGATCCCGACACCCAGTGCAGGTTCATGAAGAACAGCTGGTAGCAGAGGATCGCCATCCAGAACGTGGGGACGCTGAGCCCGATCAGCGTGACGACGCGGACGACCTGGTCGGTGGCCTTGCCCCGGCGGTAGGCGGCGAGCGTGCCCAGCACGATCGCGACGGCGAGGCTCACGATGATCGCGTAGAACGCGATCTCCCCGGTCGCCGGGACGGCCGTGGCCAGGTCGGCCGAGACCGGGCGCCCGGTGGTCATCGAGGTGCCGAGGTCGCCCTGCAGCAGGTTGCCGACGTAGCGGAAGAACCGGATCCAGATCGGCTGGTCGAGGCCGTACTTCTCGCGGAACGCCGCGACCGTGGCGGGGTTCGAGGACGCCCCCTCGCCGAGGGCGGCGCGCACCGGGTCGCCCGGCACGATGACGGTGAGCGAGAACGTGACCAGCACGATCCCGAACAGCAGGATCACGCTCGTCACGGCGCGACGGGCGAGGAAGCGCAGCAGGGTGTGCTGCGACTGCCGCGTCTTGCGGGTGGCGATGGCTTGGGTCTCGGTCAAGGTCGGCGCTTCCGGGTCTGCGGGGCGGTGACGGCGGTGGTGCTGCGGGGGACCGGATCCGTGCAGTCCCGGTCCCCCGCAGGGCTCACTTGGCGGGGTGCAGCGTCCGCAGGTCGAGCGTCCAGGTGACGTTGTACTCGAGGCCGGCGACCTTGCTCGAGCTGGCGAGGTTGATGCCGGGGACGATCAGCGGCACGAACGGACCGGACTCCTGCATCGCCTTCGCGTAGTCGCTGAACGCGGTGTTGCGCGCGTCCACCGTGGTCGCACTCTGCGCCTTGGTCACCAGGTCGGCGATCGCCGGGGCGGCCTCGGCGGTCCAGCCGGCGCGCAGGCCGACCTTCTGGCCCGGGCCGAAGGGCAGGAACGATGACGTGTCGGCGTAGTCGGGGCCCCAGTACCAGAGCGAGAACGCCTCCTGGGCCTTGACGTACGGCTGCACCTCGGTCGCGAACGGAGCCGGCGCCAGGGTCACGTTGATGCCGACCGCCTTGAGCTGCTCCTGCACGCGCTCGGCGACCGGCGTGAACTCCACGCCGCCGACCGGGTTGTCGTTCGGGAACTGCAGCTTGACCTCTTCGCCGGCGTAGCCGGAGGCGGCCAGCGCGGCCTTGGACTTGTCCAGGTCCTGCTTCACGCCGGTCTTGTTGGCACCGGGGAACATCGGCGGGATGACGCCGGTGGCCTGCTCGGATCCGGATCCGGCGAGCTCGAGCAGCTTGTCGTAGTCGAGCGCGTAGCGGACGGCCTCGGCGAACTTCGGGGTCGCGGTGACGCCGCCGACGTTCTTGTCCTGGTTCACCAGGAGGAACAGGGTCTCGGCAGACGGGGCGGAGTTGACCGTGAAGCCGTCGCCGAGGTTCTTCACCTGGTCGCCGGAGAGATCGACGGCCACGTTGGAGTCACCGCCCTTGAGGTTGGTGAGCTGCGTGGAGGACTGCGAGATGTTGCGCACCACGATCTTGTCGTAGGCGGGCTTGTCCTCGCCGTCGTACTTGTCGTTCTTCACCAGCACGACCTGGGTGGTGAGGTCGAGCGACTGCAGCTTGTACGGACCGGATCCGGCGGAGTTGGCATCCAGCCAGCTCTTCGCGGCGTCCTTGTCGTCGGTGGTGCCGCCGTTCTTCTGCACGACCTTGGAGTTCAGGATCGCGAGCGACGGGTTCGTGACGATCGCGGGCAGCTGCAGCGACGGCGTCTTCGTCGACAGCGTCACGGTCTTGTCGTCGACCTTGGCGACGGTGATGCCCGCCATCAGGAAGTTGGCCTTCGACTCCGTGATGCCCGCCACGCGGTCGAGCGAGAACACGACGTCATCGGCGGTCACCGGGGTGCCGTCCGAGAAGGTGCGGCCGTCCTGGATCGTGAAGGTGAACTCGGTGGCGTCCGCGTTCTGCTTCATGGTCGCCAGGTCGGGCTTCGGGGTGGTCGAGTCGGCGCCCTGGAACGTGAGCAGCGTGTCGTACACCGCGTGCAGCACCATGTTCCCGGTCGGCACGTAGTTGCGACCCGGGTCGCCCGTCTCGAGGGAGAACGCGGTGTCGACCACGAGCGTGCCGCCCGAGGAGGATCCGTTGGAGCTGTTGTTCGCGGAGTTGCCGCCGGAGCAGCCGGCGAGCGCGATGGCGGCCACGGCGACGAGCGCTGCGGCGACGTGGCGATAGGAACGGGCCACGGCTTTCCTCCTCATTGAAGTATGGACAGGTCAGATGACCGGAACGGGTTTCCCGGCACTCTATCCGAGAGATCGGCCCAATTTCGAGCAATCCATTGTCACGCTTCCGTCACTGCGGCAATATGTCCAGCATGAATGACGATCGGCCCGACGGATCTGGACGAACCGCACCCGCGATCGACGAAATCGCGTACGACATCCTTCGCGCGCTTCGCCGCAACGGGCGGATCTCGATCGCGGCGCTGGCCCAGGAGGTCGGGATCTCGCGCGCCGGCGCCTACTCCCGGGTGGAATCGCTCACCCGCGCGGGCATCATCACGGGGTACACCGCGGAGGTCGACACCACCCGGCTGGGACTCGGCGTGAGCGCGCTCGTGTTCTGCACGATCCAGCCGCAGTCCTGGACGTCGTTCCTGCACGCCATCGGGGAGATGCCGGATGTGGAGTCGGCGATGGTGATGACCGGCGAGCACGACGTGATGCTCATCGTGCGCAGCGTCGACATGGAGCGCATGCAGTCGCTCGTCATCGGCACGATCGCCGATCGCCCCGAGGTGACCAAGGTCGAGACGGCGATCGTCATGGGCGAGGTGTTCCGCCGCCCGTTCGTGCTTCCGGACGAGATCCCGGCCCGCCCCGCGATCGGTGTGGACAGCGGCCTGATGCGATTCACGCGCACCGACGGCAGCCGCGGCACGCGCATCTGACCGGGCGCTTCGAGTGCCTCAGCGACCGGCGGTCCCTGAGGCTTTCGAAGAGTGGTCCCTGAGGCTCTCGAAGGGCGGTCCCTGAGGCTCTCGAAGGGTCAGACCTGCAGGCAGACGCTGACGTGGCCGACGCCGTCGACGGCGAAGTCCTCGACGAGACGGATCCGCCCGTCCTCGGCCTGCTCGGCGCGGCTGACCGCATCGCCGCGCACGACGGTGCCGTCGCTGGCCAGCGCATGCGCGAACGAGATCCGCACCTCGGCGCCCACGACCTCGCCGACGAAACGCCCCTCGGTCACGGTGTCACCGGTGTATTCGCCCCACACGAGCGGCCCGTCCTGGTGATAGTCGAAGGTCGTCGGTGCGGCGGGATCGACGGCGCTGGCGGTCGAGGAGACCATGGCGAAGCGCAGTCCGTCGAGGAGGAGCGTGGAAGGCATGACGACGAGTATGGACCCGGCGACCGGCATCCGTGCAAATCGCGCCGGAGCCGACGAGGCGCGGATGCGGCCCGGCCCGTCCGGGTCGCCGCCTCGATGCCCGGGCGCGGATGGCAATCCGTGCAGCGCGGGAATCTATTAACAGGTTCATCCACATGTGGATTACTCGGTGAATGCTGCCCTCTGCGGCCGAGCGGACTGATCCGCCTCTCGCCCCGCACAGGGAAACCCGCCGTTCACCTGCTGTTTTCCTGACCGCTTTCGTGGCCTGTGCATGAGCTGGGAATGCAGCGATCCCCTGTACCGAGGACGGATCGCAGAGGGTGCGGAATGTCCTGGGATTTTCCCGGGGGACGCGTCAGGAGATTCGGCGGTACAGCCCATTTCCCGCGGTCGCCAAGCTGCTGCCGACCGCGAGGATCGCCGTGCCGCCGCCGACATAGGCGACCTGCAGATGACTGCCGTGATTCTCGACGGTGATGAAGATGATGACGAAGGCGATCGCCGACGCGATGGCGCTCAGCCCCGCGACCCACCACAGCGCCCGCAGCGAGCGTGCCGGCGGATCCGCCTCCGGCACCCGCCACAGCAGCAGCGCGATCCCCGCCAGACAGCCGCATACCGCGACGAGCATGAACGCGGCGACCACGTCGCTGGGGCGGTGCCACTGCTGGATCACCAGCAGGATTCCCGTCAGCACGGCGAACCCGCCGCCGAGCACGGCCGCGAGCGGACGCCAGCGCGGAGGACTCACCACGAAGACGGCGAACCCGGCCGCCGCAACCACCGTCGCATGCCCTGAGGGGAATGAATTGTCCAGCAGGTCTGTCGCTCCGGTCTCGGCCCGCACCAGGAAGACGTGCTTGGCGAGCTCCGCCGCGATCACCGCGACGGTTCCGGCGGCGAGCGCCACCGCCAGGTGCTTGAAACGGCGCGTCACCATCCCGACCGTCAGCGCGATCAGGATCCCGCCGCCGATCGCGACGTAGGGCACGTTGTCGAGCACCATTCCGGCGATGCGATACACGGTGTCGTGCTGTTCGGAGGCGCCGACGAAGGCGCGCTCGTCGACGATCTGCCCGACGTACGTGCCCACGAAGAACAGGTACGTCGCCACGAACGCGACCGCCAGGGCCACGGCGGCTATCGCGAACGGCCCCACTCCACGTCTCGCCGCCATGCCACCATCATGCAGGCTCGACCTGTGCGGGTGCCTCACGGTGGCCTCGAGCCGGTCGTGCCGTGTCGAGCAGGGGCAGAGCGATGTGCACGAGCGGGCCGATGCCGAGCGCGAACACCACCGTGCCGACGCCGACGGTGCCGCCGAGCAGCCAGCCGATGGCGAGCACCGTGACCTCGACCGTGAGCCGCGACACCCAGATCGGCCAGCCGAAGCGGGCGTGCATCCCGGTCATCAGGCCGTCCCGCGGCCCGGGACCGAAGCGGGCGCCGATGTAGAGCCCACTCGCCAGCGCGACCACGAGCAGACCGGCGAGGAGCAGGAGCACCTGCACCAGGAGTCCGCTCACGGGCGGGATCACGGTCACCGTGGCCTGGATCGCCGTGCCCACGAGCAGGACGTTGAGGAGCGTGCCGATGCCCGGTCGCTGCCGCAGCGGGATCCACAGCAGCAGCACGAGCAGGCCGACGATGTTCGTGATCCAGCCGACGCCGATGCCGGTGCGCAGCGCGAGACCCTCGGCGAACACGGTCCAGGGATCCACGCCGAGCCCGGCGTCGATCATGAGTCCGCACCCGGCCCCGTACAGCACGAGTCCGATCAGCAGCTGCAGCACCCTTCGCGTCATGGATCCATGATGCGCCCGAACTGGACTGTTGTGAACAGTCCAATCGCCGTAGGCTGGCCTCGTGGACTCCCGTCTCTCCGCCCGCGCCCTGGTCGAGCTGCTCGGCCTGTGGCGCACCAGCGACCCCGCCTTCGACGCCCTGGCCGACGCCATCCGCCTGCTCTGCCTGGACAACCGCATCGCCGCGGAGACCGCGCTGCCCGCCGAGCGCGAGCTCGCCGCCGCCCTCGGCGTGAGCCGCACCACGGTCGCCGCGGCGTACCGCAGCCTGCGCAGCACAGGGCACATCGTCAGCCGGCAGGGATCCGGCAGTGTGACCCGCCCGCTCGGGCGCACCACGGCCGCCCGCTGGTTCGACCGCGCCGGCATCGACCTGCAGCAGGCCAGCCCGCCGGCGTGGCCCGGGCTGCCCGGCGTGATCGCGGAGACCGCGGCGTCGGCGACCGCCCTGGTCTCGCGGTCCGGGTACGACATCCTCGGCCACGTCGAGCTGCGCGCCGCGATCGCCGGGCGGTACACGCGGCAGGGGATCCCCACGACGCCGTCCCAGATCATGGTCACCACGGGCGCGCAACAGGCGCTCAACCTCATCGCGTCGACGCTGCTGCGCCGCGGCGACCGCGTGCTCGTGGAGACGCCGAGCTACCCGCACGCCATGGAGACGTTCCGCCGCGTGGATGCGCGCCTGGTCGGGGTGCCCGTCGACTCCGCGCTCGGCTGGGACCTCGACCGCGCGGCGCAGGCGTTCGCCCGGACCCGGCCGATCCTCGCGTACCTGATGCCGGAGTTCCAGAACCCGACGGGGCGGTCGATGAGCGCCGAGGAGCGCACCGTCTTCGCGCGCGCGGCGCACGACGCCGGATCCGTCCTGGTGGTCGACGAGACCACGGCGGACCTCGGCATCGACTCCCTGCCGCGCCTGCAGCCGCTCGGCGCCGAGGACACCGCGACGATCCGGGTGGGGTCGCTGGGCAAGTCGGTGTGGGGAGGCCTGCGGATCGGCTGGATCCGGGCCGCCGACGACGTGATCCGTCGGCTCCGCGCGGCGCGCACCACCCATGACCTCGGCACTCCCGATCTGGAGCAGGCCGTCGCGACGCGGGTCGTGCAACGGCTCGACGAGATCCTGCCGCAGCGCGCCGCCCTGCTGCGGGCGGGCCGCGACGCGCTGAGCGCCGCACTCACCCGGCAGCTGCCGGAGTGGTCGGTGCCCCGGGTGCATGGCGGAGTCGCGCTCTGGGTGGGGCTCGGCGCGCCGCTGAGCTCGGCGCTGGTGATCGACGCCGCCGCACACGGGCTGCACCTCAGCGCCGGCCCCCGCTTCGCCGTCGAGGGCGGACAGGAACGGCACCTGCGGATCCCGTTCACGGCGGAGCCCCGCGAGCTGGAACGCGCCGTCGACATCCTCGCCGCGTCCTGGGCGCGCGTGACGGCGGGCGCACCCCGCACGTCGTCCGTGGCGGCGCTGGCCGAAGCCGTCGTCTGAGCACAGGGGCCGGACCGAGCGCCCGCACGCCGTGACATTCATCCTGCCCAACGCAGGACATCGCCCCCTGCACGGCGCCGCCACGCCTGCCTAGCGTCAAAGGCATGACCGAGACACCTGTGAACCTGACCCTGCCCGAGACCCCGGCACGCACGGCTTCGACCGCCACCCGGCGGCGACGCTTCCGCATTCTGACCCTGGCGACCGCGACCGTCGCCGGACTCGCGGTCTGGCTCGTGAGCGCGCCGCTGCTGGGCATCGATCTCACCGTCGGGGCGCCTCCTGCCGCGCAGACCGTCACCGCCGTGTCGGTGATCATCGCCGCGATCGTCCCCGGCGCGATCGCCTGGGCACTGCCCGCGCTGCTGGAGCACGTCAGCCCCCGTGGACGGCGGATCTGGCTGATCCTAGGCTGGTCGGTGCTGGCGGTCTCGCTCCTCGGGCCCGTCTCGATGGGCGCCGCCGGCGCGACCCTGGTGAGCCTGCTCGCCATGCACCTCGTGGTCGGCGTGACGCTCATCGTCGGGCTGACCAGGCCCCGACGCGACGACAGCACCACGCGGCCCACGCCGGCGACGACGAACTGACACCGACCGAGACCTCGGAAGGATCACATGACCATCGACTCATCCGTCCCGTGCACCGACGCCGACCCCGTGCTCGCCCGCGTCACCCGTCGCGCCGGCCCGTGGTTCGCGCTCATCTGGGCGCCGTTCCTGCTGATCGGCCCCGTGGTCACCGCCCTCACCGCGAGGGATCCGGTGCGGGTGCTCTCGCTGCTCGTGCTCGGGGCGACCTTCACGGTCGCGGTGCTGGCGCCGTTCCGGTCCTGGGGACGACCCCGTCGGCGCTCCGAGCTCCTGTTCCTCGCGTTCCTGATCATGGTGACCGGATACATCGTGGTCTGGCATGCCGATCAGGAGTTCCTGTACCCGCTGCTGACCATCTGCGCCACGGTGGCTCTGCGACGGCGCTGGGCGATGGGCATGGTCGGCGCGATCGCCATCAGCGGCGGCATCGCCGGCGGTATCGAGCGCGGCTCGCTCAACGCCGGCCTGTTCCTCACCTTCACCGCCTACGTCGCCGGCACGGGAACGTTCGTGATCCAGTACCTCGTCGATGTCGTCGCGCAGCTGCGCCGCACCCGCGAGCAGCTCGCGGAGGCCGCCGTGGACCACGAGCGGCTGCGCTTCTCCCGCGACCTGCACGACCTGCTCGGCCACACCCTGTCGGTCATCGTCGTCAAGGCGGAGGCCGCGCGTCGCCTGATCGTCGCGGATCCGGAGGCCGCCCGCGCCCACGCCGCGGACATCGAGACGATCGGCCGTCGTGCGCTCACCGACGTGCGCGAGGCCGTCGCCGGCTACCGGAGCGTGACCCTGGGGGAGGAGCTGGCATCGGCGCGCACGGCGCTGAGCACCGCGGGCATCGAGCTCGAGACGGAGGTGCCCTCGCACCGGCTGCCCACCGAGGTCGACGCGCTGCTGGGCTGGGTGGTGCGCGAGGGGGCGACCAACGTCCTGCGCCACTCCGGTGCGGCGCGCTGCCGCATCCGGATCACGGACGAGCCGGGCGCCACGCACCTCGAGATCCGCGACGACGGGAGCGGTGGCGATGCGCCGCCCGGCGATGGCCTCACCGGTCTGCGGGAGCGGGTGCGGGCGGTCGGCGGCGAGCTGTCGACCGATTCGACACCGACGGGATTCACGCTCAGCGTCACCGTTCGCGCCGGCTCGAGGGCGGGGCGGCGATGAGCACTCCGATCAGCGTGCTCATCGCGGAAGACCAGGGCATGATGCGCTCGGCGCTGGCCGCGCTGCTCGAGCTCGAGGACGACCTGACCGTCGTCGCCGAGGTGGTCCGCGGAGACGAGGTCGTCCCGGCCGCACGGCGCACGACGCCGGACGTCGCACTGCTGGACATCGAACTGCCCGGGCGCACCGGCCTCGACGTCATCCCCGATCTGCGGGCGGCGGTGCCGGACTGCCGTGTGATGATCGTCACCACGTTCGGCCGTCCCGGCTACCTGCAGCGCGCCCTGCAGTCCGGTGCGCGGGGATTCCTGATGAAGGACGATCCGGTCGAACAGCTTGCGATGGCGATCCGGCGGGTGATGGCCGGCGAGGTCGTGGTCGACCCGAACCTCGCGAAGCAGGCGCTGACGACGATGCCGAACCCCCTGAGCGCTCGCGAGCGGGAGGTGCTCGCAGCATCCGGCGACGGCACACCGATCGCGGAGATCGCCGAGGCGCTGCACCTGTCTCCGAGCACGGTGCGCAACTATCTGTCGGCCGCGATCGGCAAGACCGACGCGAGGAACCGGTCGGAGGCGCATCGCAGCGCCCGCGAGCGCGGCTGGCTCTGACGGCGGTCGGGCCTCGATGGAGTCGACCACACCCTCGTGGCCGCCCCTGGCGTGCCGTGGGCCGCGGTCGCGCGGCCGGAACAGCAGAACGGACCCGGTCCTGCGACCGCGTCCGTTCGGAATGTGGAGCCTAGGAGATTCGAACTCCTGACATCCTGCTTGCAAAGCAGGCGCTCTACCAACTGAGCTAAGGCCCCGTATCGGGGGTTTCGACCGAATGAGCGGATCCGATTGCTCGGATCCGCTCACATGTCGGTGGGGCTACCAGGACTTGAACCTGGGACCTCTTCATTATCAGTGAAGCGCTCTAACCGCCTGAGCTATAGCCCCGTATCAACCTCCAGAACTTTACCGGACGGCGGCGCGATCACGAAATCGAGGCGGTCAGCTCCCTTCGCGCAGGGTGATGCTCCCGGCCGACAGGGTCGACTGGATCCGGTGCGTCGAGGACGGGTCCGTCCGGATCTGCGCGTCGATGGATCCGGCCGACGTGTCCTTGGACAGGTCGTACCGCCCGGAGGGCACCGTGACGTCCATGGATCCGGCGCTCACATCGAGGCGCACCAGGTCGGGCTGGGAGCCCGAGATGGTGGCGCTCATGTCGCCGGCCGACATGGAGAGGTCCGCCGTGGTGACGTCCTCCAGCCGCAGCGTCGCGGATCCGGCGCTGACCCGCGTCGTGACCGAGGACGCACCGCCGTCGACGGTCAGCTCCCCGGCGCTCACCGTCGCGGACAGCGTGTCGAAGCGGCCCTGGGCGCTGAGGGATCCGGCGTCGAGGGACAGGGCGGCGGTCAGATGGCCCTCGAGATCCCGGGGGAGCGTGAGCGTCATCTGCGGATCGGAGCCGAACCAGCCGCCCATCCACCAGCCGAACGGTCCGGTCGGGCGCTGCACCTGCAGCACCTCGCCGCTGCGACGCATGGTCCAGTCTCCCGACCCCTGACCGGTCGCGGTCAGCGTCGCCGTTTCCACATCGGCGAAGCGGATCGTCGCGTTCCCGTATCCGACCTCGACCTTCAGCCCGGTGACCCCGGCGACGTCGGCCGTCGTGCTGCTCGCGACGGAGCCGTTGCCGTGGACCACCTGGTTGACCGCGGCGAACGCGGCGGTTCCGCCGGCCACGACGAGGGCGCCGCCGCCGAGGATCGCCGCGGCGATGGTGATGGCGGTGAGCGCGCCGCGCGCCGGGCGGGGGGAGGGCTGCGTGGGGGAGGGCGGCGCCGCCGGGTCGTGCGCCGGCTGCGCCGCCGCGAGCGGTTCGGTCGCGGGGTCCGGGGGAGTGAGGTTCGTCATCGGCTGAGTCCCGTCTGTGTGGGGGCGGAGGGGGGCGGGGTGAGTCCCGCATTGGAGAGGTGGGCGATCGCCGCGAGCACCCGGCGGTTGCCGGACTCGTCGGGCTCCAGTCCGAGCTTCTGGAAGATCGCGGTGATGTGCTTCTCGACGCTGGCCTCGGAGAGGAACAGCGTCGCCGCGATGGCCTGGTTCGACCGGCCCTCGGCGATCATCGCGAGCACCGTGCGCTCGCGATCGGTGAGGCTCTGCATCCGGTCGTCCTGGTTGCGCCGCGTGAGCAGCTGGGCCACGACCTCTGGATCGAGAACCGTGGATCCGGCGGCGATGCGCTGCACGGAATCGATGAACTCGGAGACGTCCGCCACCCGATCCTTGAGCAGGTAGCCGAGCGGTCCGGCCGAGCCCTGGGCGACGATGAGGTCGGAGGCGTAGCGCTCCTCCACGTACTGGGAGAGCACGAGCAGGGGCAGATGCGGGATGCGCTTGCGCAGGGAGAGCGCGGCGCGGATCCCCTCGTCCACGAACGTGGGCGGCAACCGCACGTCGAGGATGCAGAGCTCCGGGTCGGTGGCGTCGACGGTCTCGTCGAGCGCGGTGGCATCGGGGAGGGCGGCGACGAGGGTGTGTCCGGCGTCCTCGAGCAGGCGCACGAGTCCCTCGCGCAGGAGGACCGAGTCCTCGACGATCAGGATCTTCATGCGAGGCCCTCCTTCCGGGCTGACGTGCGGTGCGGGTCGAGAGGCGGGACGATCAGGATGCGCATGGGACGCTCACCTCCAGGCTCGAGGGGCCGCCGACCGGGCTGTCCAGGCGGATCGTGCCGCCGGCGGCCAGGACGCGGTTGCCGATGCCGTCGAGGCCTCCGCCGGCGATGACGGTCGCGCCGCCGACGCCGTTGTCCTCTACGCGGGCCCACAGCATGCCGCCGTCGCGCACCCGCACCACGACACGGCACTCGCTCGCCCGGGAATGCTTGGCTGCGTTGGTCAGCGACTCCGCGATGGCGAAGTACACCGCCGCCTCGGCATCGCGGGAGCAGCGGCCCTCCAGCCGCACGTCCAGCACCACCGGCACCGGCGAGCGGCCGGCGAGGGCCGAGAGTGCGGCGTCGAGGCCGCGGTCGTCGAGCACGGACGCGTGGATCCCGCGTGCCAGCTGGCGCAGCTCGGTGATGGCCGCCTTCGTCGAGGTGTGCGCCTCGGCGATGAGCGCCTTCGCCGCTTCCGGATCGCTGTCGATCTTCTGCTGCGCCATGCCGAGGGTCATCCCCACGGAGACCAGCCGCGGCTGCACGCCGTCATGCAGGTCGCGCTCGATGCGGGTGCGCTCCACGTCGGCGGCGCGCACGGCGCCCACCCGCTGTGCGGTGGTGGTGCGCACCTGCTCGCTGAGGTCGAGGTTGCGGTCGGGGGTCGCCACGATGCCGCGCGAGATCACCCGGTGCAGCAGGGCGATGCCGATGATGCCGACCACGGAGGCAAGGGCTCCCGCGCCCCCGATCAGGGGCGCCCAGGCACTGGGGTACCGGGTGCCCCAGCCGGTGTCGACCTCGCCGCCGGTGAACAGCGGCGCGAATGCGGTCACCGCCGACCAGCCGAACCAGGTCATCAAGCGCAGCAGGAGCGAACCCAGCGCGCAGGCGACCGCGAAGTTCGCCACCGCCCGCCACATGCGTCCGCTGCCCACCTGCCGCCAGAGCGAGAGCAGCCAGCCCATGAAGCCGGGGCGCTCGCGCGGACGCCAGCGCAGGGCCGGGAGATCGAAGCGGTACAGCCCGTTCAGCCGTGCGATCTCGAACCAGCCGACCCCGAACAGCGCATACACGAGCCCGACCAGCACGACCAGGCCGATGCCGAAGAAGCCGAGCCCGACACCGACGCCGAGGACGGTGCCGAGGATGCCGATCACCACCGAACCGACCGCGCCGAGCGCGGCGAGCTCGAGGATCGTGAGGACGAGGCGCACGGGGGTGCGCGCGGCCGGTGCCGCGACGGGGCCCGTCGCGGGGGGCGGGCTGTAGGACGGTGCAGTGGTCACGTCGTCTCACTCCGTTCACATCGTGCAAGCATGGCTCCACGCTACGGGCGCACTCGACGCCGCGGAACGGAGGCACCCGGAGGAGCGGGTTCGGGTTTTCCCTACTCCGGCGGGTTATGCATGCCTATCCTCGATGGACGTGCGCGCGCGCACGTGCTTACGTGATCCCATGCAGGCACCACGCGAACGGAGTGAACACAGGTGAGCGAAGCGCATCCGGCCGAACCGCACGGCTCCGGCCTCGGCCAACGGCTGAACTGGCTGCGCGCCGGCGTGCTCGGCGCGAACGACGGCATCGTCTCCGTGGCGTCCCTCGTCGTGGGCGTCGCCGGCGCGACGACCGACAACGCCGCGCTGCTGATCGCCGGTCTCGCCGGCCTCATCGGCGGCGCGATCTCGATGGCGCTCGGCGAGTACGTGTCGGTGAGCAGCCAGCGCGACAGCGAGCACGCGCTCATCGCGAAGGAGCGCGAGGAGCTGCGCACGATGCCTGAGGCCGAACTGGCGGAGCTCACCGAGCTGTACCGGCAGCGCGGGCTCAGCCAGGACACCGCGCACCGCGTCGCCGTCGAGCTCACCGCGCACGATGCGCTGGCCGCGCACCTCGAGGTCGAGCTCGGCATCGATCAGGACGACCTGGTCAACCCCTGGCACGCCGCGGTGTCCTCCGCGATCGCCTTCACGGCGGGCGCGATCCTGCCGCTGCTCGCGATCCTGCTGCCCCCGCCCGAGTGGCGGGTTCCGGTGACGTTCGTGGCGGTCCTGGTCGCCCTCGCGGCGACCGGGACGATCTCGGCGCGGATCGGCGGCTCCAACGCGGTGCACGCGGTGGTGCGGCTCGTGATCGGGGGCGCGCTGGCCCTCGCCGCGACCTGGCTGATCGGCACGCTGCTCGGCACCACCGGAGTGGTATGACGCGCCGACCCGCGCAGCATGAAGGGCCCGGATCCATGGATCCGGGCCCTTCATGCATCCGGACGCGGGCGCCCGGGCGATGTCAGTTCGAGGTGAATCCGACCAGCAGACCGCCGGTGATCTTCACCGCGAAGTTGTAGATGCCGGCGACGACCGCGCCCATCACGGTGAACACGATGAGGTTCAGGATCGCGCAGACGGATCCGAAGGCGAGCACCTGCGGCAGCCCGATCACGCTGCTGAGCTTGGCGCCGTCGGCGATGCCCGCGACGAACTCGTCGGCCTTGCCCATGAGCCCGGTGGCATCCACCACCAGGTAGACCAGCAGGAACGACACCAGGGTGACGATGGCGATCGCGATCGCGCCCAGGAAGGACAGCTTCACCGCGGACCAGAAGTCGATGTAGACCAGACGCAGGCGCACCTGCTTGCTGGACGTCTTCCTGGACGACTTCTTCGCGAGCTTGTCGGCTACCGTGCTCATGCGTCAGTTCCTTCGGGGGCTTCGGGGGCTTCTGTCTCGGGGGCCGGAGCGGAGTCCTCGGACTCCTCGCCGTCGGCCAGGCCGCGCTCGGTGTTCCGGGCGATCGCAAGGATCCGATCATCATCGTCGGTCCGGGCGAAAACCACGCCCATGGTGTTGCGACCCTTCGCCGGCACCTCGGCCACGGCAGAGCGTACCACCTTGCCGCTGGCAAGAACCACAAGGACCTC
>JAFDWP010000235.1 GCA_018268435.1 Actinomycetota bacterium | reverse complement strand
CGTCGTGGAGGGATCCACGGCCGCGGCCGATGCGGTCGCCGCGTACTACGCCGGCGACGTCGCGGCGATCGACGCCGTCGAGGTGCGTCTGTTCGGCACCGACATGCAGAACGCGGGGTGGGCGGCGCTGCGCCGGATCCCGCCCGGCGAGCCGCTCACGTACACGGAGTTCGCCGTCGCGCTGGGCAAGCCGGGCGCGGTGCGCCCCGCCGCCTCGATCTGCGCCCGCAACGCGCCCGCGCTGTTCGTGCCCTGCCATCGGGTGCTGCGCACCGACGGCACGCTCGGTGGCTTCGCCTGGGGCGAGGACGTGAAGCGCCGGCTGCTGGACCGGGAGGCCGCGCACGCCGCCGTCGCTTGAGCGGATCCGGACCGGTCGGCGCGTGAGCGGATCCGGACCGGTCGTCGCATAAGCGGATCCGGACCGGTCGGCGCGCGGAGCGGATCCGTCGGCGCACCCGGCCGGGAATGAACCGCGCCCGCGGTGCGCTGTCCTCTGCATCGGAGCCGCCCGGGCGTCGCGGGTGCGGCCGGATCTCCGCAGAACCGTGAGGACGCGCCGGAGAAGACGCTTGCGCACGGGCGGCTCGCAGACATAAGCTGAACGGCTGTCGCGTCGACCGACCGGCACCCGCCGAACCGAGGAGGACACCATGCCCGCGATCACGATCGCATCGTCCGTCAGCGCTGTCGTCGGTTCGCCTCTCGCGCCGGCCGAGGACTGACCGCTCCAGGTCCTCCTCCGCATGGTGCCCGACGCACCGGCCGCTCATCGCACGGATGCATCGCATCCGCTTCTTCTCGTCCCCTGCCATCGTCCCCTGCCATCTGCTCCTGTCATACGTCACTGCTGAGAACATGTCTGAAGAAATCGTCTCGTCGCCCGCTCCGCTGTCCACGCCCCGCGCACTCGCGCGCCTGGCGCCCTTCGTGAAACCCGTCGCCTGGCGTCTGGTGGGCGGAGGCCTCTCGGCTCTCGCTGCCGCGGTGATCGCGCTGTGCGTGCCGCTGCTGCTGCAGGTGGTGCTGGAGGGTCCCATCGCCACGGGTGAGATCGGCGCCATCGTCTGGGGCGCCGTCGCCATCACCGTGCTCGCGCTCGGCGAGGCGCTGATGGTGTGGCTGCGCCGACAGTTCGTGCTCAAACCGGCCACGCAGGTCGAGTACCGCATGCGCACCCAGCTGTACTCCAGCCTGCAGCGCCTGCCGGTCGCGTTCCACGACCGCTGGCAGTCGGGCCAGCTGCTCAGCCGCATGATGCAGGACATCGGCCTGATCCGGCGCTGGCTGGCGTTCGGCCTCGTGCTGCTGGTGGTCAACCTGCTCACCATCGTGATCGGCGCCGCCCTGCTGTTCCGCTGGCACTGGCTGCTCGGCACGATCTTCCTGATCACGGCCGTGCCGCTGTGGATCTCGGGCTTCCAGTTCGAGAAGCGCTACGGCGTGCTCACGCGCCGCAGCCAGGACCAGGCCGGCGATCTCGCGACGAGCGTCGAGGAGAGCGTGCACGGCATCCGCGTGCTGAAGGCGTTCGGCCGGGGCAAGCAGGCCCTGGTGAAGTTCGCCCGGCAGGCGGAGTCGCTGCGCGAGACCGAGCTGAGCAAGGCGCGCTCGGTCGGCTGGATCTGGTTCTGGCTGGTGCTCATGCCCGAGATCGCGTTCGCGCTGAACCTCGTCGCCGGCATCTGGCTGATCGCCCAGGGCGCGCTGAACGCGCCGGAGCTGTTCGCCTACTTCGCGATGGCGACCGTGCTGCGCTGGCCGATCGAGTCGATCGGCTTCCTGTTCTCGTTCCTGCTGGACGCCCGCACGGCCACCGACCGCGTGTTCGAGATCTACGACGAGGAGAACACGATCACGGATCCCGAGAAGCCGGTCACGATCGCCCGCCCGCGCGGCGAGCTCGCCTTCGAGGGCGCCCGCTTCCGCTATCAGGACGCGCGGCCGCACGAGCGCGATCTGCTCGACGGCATCGACCTGGTGCTGCGCCCCGGCGAGACGATGGCGCTGGTCGGCGTCACCGGATCCGGCAAGACCACGCTCACCACGCTGCCCACGCGGCTGTACGACGTGACCGGGGGACGGGTGACCCTGGACGGCGTCGACGTGCGCGATCTGACCCTGGCGGAGCTGCGCACGCACATCGCGATGGCGTTCGAGGATGCGACGCTGTTCTCGGCCACCGTGCGTGAGAACGTGCTGCTGGGCCGCGCGGATCTGGACCCGCACAGCCCCGAGGGCGAGCGGGTGCTCCGCGAGGCGCTCGAGGTCGCGCAGGCCGGCTTCGTCGACACGCTCCCCGAGGGCGTCGAGACCATGATCGGCGAGGAGGGGCTGAGCCTGTCCGGCGGGCAGCGGCAGCGGCTCGCCCTGGCGCGCGCCGTCGCGGCCAAGCCGAAGGTGCTCGTGCTGGACGACCCGCTGTCGGCCCTCGACGTGGACACCGAGGCGCTCGTCGAGGAGGCGCTGCGGCACGTGCTGGCCGAGACCACGGCGCTCATCGTCGCGCACCGTCCGTCCACCGTGGCGCTCGCCGACCGCGTCGCGCTGCTGCAGGACGGGAGGGTGACGGCCGTGGGCGCGCACTCCGAGCTGCTGCGCACGAGCGCGCACTACCGGCACGTGATCTCGAGCCTGGAGGCGGAGGAGGCGGTGCGCACGGGGGCGACCCCCGTCATCGCGACGGCAGAGGAGGTGCAGGCATGAGCGTCGTCGGCACGCAGGACGAGGACCGCTCGGTCCTGACCGCGCAGGAGAGTCGGGCCGTCCGGAACAGGTCCATGCGGCTGTTCGGATCCCTCATGGCACCGCTCAAGGTGCAGATCACCCTCACCGCGCTGGTGCTGGTGATCTCGACCGCCGCCCAGGTTGCCGGGCCCGCCCTGATCGCCTACGGGCTGAACTCCGCCCTGCCCGCCGTGCTGGAGCACGGGGACTGGATGCCCACGCTGGTCGTGGGCGCGGCGTTCCTCGTGATCGGCGTGCTCGGCTCCGCCCTCATCGGCTGGTACGCCGTGCTCACCGCGCGGATCACGCAGGCGGTGCTGCTCGACCTGCGCAAGCGCATGTTCCTGCACACGCAGCGGCTGAGCCTCGAGTTCCACGAGAGCTACACGTCCGGCCGGATCATCTCGCGCCAGACCAGCGACCTGGACTCGATCCGGGAGCTGCTGGACGGCGGCCTCAACGAGCTCACCTCCGGACTGCTCTACGGCGTCTTCACGTTCATCGCGCTCGTGCTCGTGGACTGGGAGTCCGGCGTCGTGCTGGTGCTCGCCGGCATCCCGCTGGTGTACCTGATGCGCTGGTTCTACCGTCGCTCGCAGCTCGTGTACCGAGAGTCGCGCGTGATCAGCGCCAAGGTGATCGTGCAGTTCGTGGAGACCATGACCGGGATCCGCGCCGTGAAGGCGTTCCGCAAGGAGCCCCGCAACGACGCGTCGTTCCAGGATGTCGCCGGCGAGTACCGCGACGTCAACCGCCGCTCCATGCTGCTGTTCGGAACGTTCGAGCCCGGCCTCATGGCGGTCGCGGCGCTCACCCTCGGCGCGGTGGTCGTGTGGGGCGGCATCCGTATGGCGCAGGGCGAGATCCCGGTCGGCATCCTGCTCGCGGCGGTGCTGTACGTGCGGAACTTCTTCGCGCCCATGCAGGAGATCGCGATGTTCCTGAACTCCTTCCAGTCCGCCACGGCGGCACTGGAGAAGGTCTCCGGCGTGCTCGAGGAGGTGCCGACCGTGCCGGATCCGGCCACGCCGACCGATCTGTGGCAGGCCAAGGGCCACGTGCGCTTCGACGACGTCGAGTTCGGCTACGCGGCGGATCGGGTGATCCTGCCCGACTTCTCCCTGGACATCCCGGCGGGCCAGACGATCGCGCTCGTGGGCACCACGGGTGCGGGCAAGTCGACGCTCGCGAAGCTGGTGTCGCGCTTCTACGACCCGACCGCCGGCTCCGTGACGCTCGACGGCGTGGATCTGCGGGATCTGCACCCGAAGGATCTGCGCCGCGCGATCGTCATGGTCACGCAGGAGGCATACCTGTTCAGCGGCACGGTCGCCGACAACATCGCCCTGGGCAAGCCGGACGCGACGCTCGAGGAGATCCGCGCCGCCGCACGGGCGGTGGGCGCCGACACGTTCATCGAGTCGCTCCCGGACGGCTACGGCACCGACGTGAACAAGCGCGGCGGGCGCGTCTCGGCCGGGCAGCGCCAGCTGATCTCGTTCGCGCGCGCCTTCCTCGCCGACCCGGCCGTGCTGATCCTCGACGAGGCCACCGCCTCGCTGGACATCCCGTCCGAGCGGCTGATCCAGGACGCGCTGCAGACCCTGCTCGCCGACCGCACGGCGATCATCATCGCGCACCGGCTGTCGACCGTGTCGATCGCCGACCGCGTGCTGGTGATGGAGCACGGCCGCATCATCGAGGACGACGCCCCCGCCGCCCTCATCGCGGGCACGGGAAAGTTCGCCCAGCTGCACGCGGCATGGCAGCAGACGCTGGTGTGAGGGCGGTTGTGGCGCGGGTCGGTAGGCTCGGGGCGTGGATCCCTTCTGGGCGACGGCCGCGGCGTTCTGGTGGGCCGTGCCGGTCATCGCCGGCGCGGCGGTCGTGAGCGTGCTGGGCGTGCTCCGGCGGCGCGGATCGACGGGGCGCCGGCTCGGCTACGACGCGGCGAGGCTCGACCTGCGCACGGCGCTGCAGGCCGAGACGGAGGCGCGGCTGGTCGCGCGCTCCGCGAAGGCGGAGATGCGCGGGCTCATGGCGGGCCGCGCGGCCGGGGCGACGACGGCGGCCGCGGTCGCCGACGCGCGCCGGCAGGCGCGCGAGGCGGAACGGACGCTCAGAGCCGCGACCGGGCTCGTGCGGGCCCGCCGCGTGCAGCTCGACGTCGCACGCGCCGAGCTCGCGACGCGCAGGGACCCGCAGCACCTGCCGCTGCCGCGCACACTGGCCGCGCATGATGCCGTCATCACGCGTTGGATGGCGTACGAGATGGATCCGGTCCGGCTCAGCGACTTCCCGACCATGGCCGATGTGCGCGACCCGGCCACCGCGGCGTTCCTGCGTGCGCTCGACGGCGCGCGGGAGGCGCGACCGGATCCGCAGCAGCGCGTGACGCCGGCCGAGTTCAGCGCGTACCGCGACGCGGTGGCCCGCCTGCAGCGCGCGTTCGACACCGCCGAGCAGGACGCGCAGGCGCGGGCGGCCGGGCGCGACCCGCAGCGCGAGCGGGAGCAGCGCGAGGAGCGGGGCGCGGCGTGGCAGGACACCGCTCAGCAGGTGATCGCTGCCTCGGCGGATGCGCTGGACCGCGCGGCCGACGCGGCGACCGCGGTGATCGCGGCCTGGAACGAGCGCTCCCGTCTGCGACGCGGATCGCGCGGGACGCGCGACGAGCGCGATCACTGAGACGGCGACGTGCGTCGACGGCACTCCGCGGAGGAGGACGACGAGGCTTCGATGGGGGAGGGGATTCGAAGCCCCGCCGCCGCTCTCAGCGTACGCGTTCCACCGCCGCGCGGGCGCGAGGGAACCGCCTGCGTCCGCGCATGTCGCGCGGGGATCAGAAGCGGATCTCCGCGATCACCTCGGCGTACTCCGTCTCGCCGACCGGGGTGAAGCCGACGCGCTGGAAGAACGCCTCGGGACCGCCGGTTCCCGCCTCGTAGATCACGTTGAGGTGCTGGAAGCCGCGCGCGCGGGCCTCGACGATCATGCTCTCGACGGCGAACCGGCCGACGCCGCGGCCCTGATCGTCGGCGTCGACGTTGATGCGCCAGAGCACGGAGCGGAAGTGCTCCTCGGGGGCGTCGTGATCGAAGTTCGCGCTGACGAAGCCGACGACCTCGTCGCCGTCCAGCACGACCCGCTGCCAGCTCGTCTGGGGATTCATGACGGTCGCGGCGATCCCGTAGGAGACCGGAGCGAGGTACTGCTCCTGCCCGGGCTTGAGGGAGAGGTTGTTGACGGCGACGATCGTCGCCGCGGACAGTTCGACCAGTCGCAGTTCCGTCATGGTCACCAGGCTAGCCCCTGGACGCCGAAGATGGCGGAGCACGCCGAAACGTGGGGAGATGTTCATCGCCCGGCCCCCGGCGTCGCGGATCCCCGCACCGGAGCCCGTCCCGGAGCCCACGGGAGCGAGCGAGGACCACGGGCAGGTATCTTGGTATCGAGACAAATCGTGCGCGTTTCCTTGCGTGAGCATCTGCGCGAGGCCGCTGTCTGAAACCTTCCTGCGTGAAACGGAGACCCCGGTGACCGACGACGCCATCATCTACACCTACACGGACGAGGCGCCGGCGCTGGCCACGGCCTCGCTGCTGCCGATCGTCCAGGCCTATGCCCACGAGGCGGGCGTCGACATCGAGACCCGCGACATCTCGCTCGCGGGGCGCATCCTCGCCGCGTTCCCGGAACGGCTGAGCGCCGGCCAGGCCGTCGGCGATGCGCTCGCCGAGCTCGGAGGGCTTGCGACGCAGCCCTCGGCGAACATCATCAAGCTGCCGAACATCTCGGCGTCCATCCCGCAGCTGAAGGCGGCCGTCGCCGAGCTGCAGCAGAAGGGCTTCGACGTCCCCGACTACCCGGACGACGCCGGCACGGTCGAGGAGAAGGACATCCGCGCCCGCTACGACCGCATCAAGGGCTCCGCGGTGAACCCGGTGCTGCGCGAGGGCAACAGCGATCGGCGCGCGCCGCTCGCCGTGAAGAACTACGCGAAGAAGCACCCGCATCGCAACAAGGCGTTCGCGGCCGGATCCCAGACGCACGTCGCCACCCTCGGCCACGACGACTTCAAGGCCAACGAGCGCAGCTGGGTCTCCCCGGGCGATGACGTGCTGACCATCCAGTACGTGTCGGCGGACGGACAGGTCACCCCGCTCAAGGAGAACCTCAAGGTGCTCCCCGGCGAGATCGTGGACGCGACGTTCCTGAACGCGGCTGCCCTGGACGCCTTCCTCGCCGAGACCCTGGCCGAGGCGAAGGCCGAGGACGTGCTGTACTCGGTGCACCTCAAGGCCACCATGATGAAGGTCTCCGACCCGATCATCTTCGGCCACGTGGTGCGCGCCTACTTCGCGGACGTCTTCGCGCAGTACGGCGACGCGCTCGCGGCCGCGGGGCTCACCGGGAACGACGGACTGGGCTCCATCCTCGCCGGACTCGCGGACCTGGAGGGCGGCGAGGAGATCGCGCAGGCCTTCGCCCGCGCGATCGAGAACGGCCCCCGCCTGTCGTACGTGAACTCCGACAAGGGGATCACCAACCTGCACGTCCCGAGCGACGTGATCGTCGATGCGTCGATGCCCGCGCTCATCCGCAACGGCGGCAAGCTCTGGGGCAAGGACGGCGGCGAGGACGACACCCTGGCCGTCATCCCGGACTCGTCGTACGCCGGCGTGTACCAGGCGACGATCGAGGACGTCATCGCGAACGGTCCGCTGGACCCGGCGACGATCGGCACCGTGCCGAACGTCGGTCTCATGGCGCAGGCGGCCGAGGAGTACGGCAGCCACGACAAGACCTTCGAGATCGCGGCCGACGGCCGTGTCCAGGTCGTGAACTCCGCCGGCGAGGTCGTGCTCGAGCACGCCGTGCATGCGGGCGACATCTGGCGCGCCACGCAGACCAAGGACATCCCGGTGCGCGACTGGGTGAAGCTCGCCGTGACCCGGGCCAGGGCGACCGGCGCCCCGGCCGTGTTCTGGCTGAACCCGGCGCGTTCGCATGACGCGGCGCTCATCGCCAAGGTCACCGAGTACCTGAAGGACTACGACACCACGGGGCTCACGATCGAGATCCTCACGCCCGAGGAGGCGACGCGGTACTCGCTCGCCCGCATGCGCAAGGGCGAGGACACCATCTCCGTCACCGGCAACGTGCTGCGCGACTACCTCACCGACCTCTTCCCGATCCTCGAGGTCGGCACCAGCGCCAAGATGCTGAGCATCGTGCCGTTGCTCGCCGGGGGCGGCCTGTTCGAGACCGGCGCGGGCGGCTCCGCCCCGAAGCACGTGCAGCAGCTCGTGGAGGAGGACTACCTGCGCTGGGACTCGCTCGGCGAGTTCTTCGCCCTCGCCGCATCGTTCGAGCACTTCGCCGACCGCACCGGCAACGCGAAGGCCGCGATCCTGGCGAAGACCCTCGACGCGGCGACCGGGACGTTCCTCGAGAACGACCGCTCGCCGGGGCGTTCCCTGGGCACCATCGACAACCGCGGCAGCCACTTCTACCTCGCCCTGTACTGGGCGCAGGAGCTCGCCGCGCAGACCGAGGACGCCGAGCTCGCCGCCGCGTTCGCCCCGGTCGCCGCGGCCCTCGCCGCGGACGAGGAGCGCATCGTCTCCGAGCTGAACGCGGTGCAGGGCAAGCACGCGGAGATCGGCGGCTACTATCGCCCGGACGGTGCGCTGGTCGCCAAGGTCATGCGTCCCTCGGCCACGCTCAACGCGGTCATCGACGGGCTGAACTGACCGGATCCGGATCCGTCACAGGGGCGGGCGCTGCGGCGCCCGCCCCTGTGTCGTTCCCGGCCGGCGCACGCGAAGACGCCCGCCGCGGATGCGACGGGCGTCTTCGACGGGAATGCGGCTCAGTAGTGCACGTTGACCTCGGTGCCCTGTGGGCTCCAGTCGAACAGCCACTCGGCGCGCCACTCCGGCATGCCGACGCAGCCGTGGCTCATCGGCGTGCCCCAGTTGTCGTGCCAGTACACGCCGTGCAGCGCCTCGTCGCCGTTGAAGTACATGACCCACTTGACGTCGGGCTGGTAGTAGTACGGCGGCTTGGTGAGGTCGGTGTTGCCCATGTTCTGGCTGTCGAGCTTCCAGTTCACGGTGAACGACCCGGTGTGCGTGGCGAAGTCGCCGCGGCCCGAGGAGATCAGCCAGGAGTCGACGACTTTGCCGTTCTCCGTGACGGTCAGGGTCTCGGTGCTCAGGTTGACGTCGATCTTGCGCAGCAGCGTCGCGGTGCTGAACGGGGTGTCCGTGACCGGGAGCGCGAACGCGCCCTTGCCGCCGGCGAGCTGCGCGGCGAAGGCGGCCGCGATGCCGGAGACGTCGCCGAGCTGGCGGCCGGTGACGCCGGGCGTGACGTCGTCGAGCACGTCGCCCGAGCTGTCCACGATGCTGGTCGCGTTGACCGGTGCGCGGTCGATGAGTGCGGGCAGCGCGTCGACGGACTTCTGGATCGCGGCCTTGTCGGCGCTGATGGCGAGCTTGCCCTTCTCGGGCGTGACGGTGAGCCACGTCGACGCGGTCGCCGCGTCGATCGGGACGGTGCGCTCGGTGCCGACGTAGAAGCCGATCGTGGAGAGCACGGTGTTGAGCTCGGTGGCCGTGGTGGTGGCGGTCTTGTCGCTGATCTGCGGCGCGGTCGGCGCGGGCTCGGCGGCGAAGGAGACGGTGCTGCCGCCCTTCTCGGCGGCCGCGGTGATGGCCGCGGTGAGCGCGTCGAGGTCGATCCCCGAGCCGTCCTTGGCGGGCGTCGTCACGTAGCCGGTGCCGTGGAACGCGACCGTGGCGTCGGTCGGGTCCTGGTAGACCGACGGCACCTGTGCGCGCAGCGTCTCCTCGGCGGTGCGGGCGTCGAGCGTGAGGGGGGCGGTGATGGGCGCGGCCATCCAGCTGGTGATGTTCCACATCGGTCGCTCGGCGAACGCCTTGTCGGCGAGTGCGGTCGCGTCCACGTGCAGGCCGAGGTCGGATCCGCTGACGTGCTTGCCGTCGCCCGCTCCGGTCAGCGTCACCTGCATGCCGTCGAGATGGCTGCTCACGGCGTCGGCGGCGGCGCCGGCGGTCATGCCACCGACCGGCACGCCGGCGATCGTGGTGCCCGGGGCGATCAGGATGGTCGAGGCGGCGCCGAGACCGAGCGCCAGGACGCCGAGGCCGATGCCGAACCAGCGCCCGATGTGGCGCTTCTTCTTGGGCGCGTCCTCGGCGGGCGCCCATTCCCTCGGGCGGTCGTCGGCGCCGTCGCCGTCGCCCGTCGCGGTCACGTTCTCGTCTGTGCCGTCGACGATCGCATTCTCCTCGGTCGGAGCCCCCTCGGCGGTTGCCAGATCCGTCACGTGCACACCCCCCTGGTTCAGAACAAATGTCAGTCTTCCCAGGATACGCGATCCCATATCACAGAACGGCAACGGAAGAACAGAGCCCCGCGGGCGAGTGTCGTCCGAGGCTCTTCGCCGACACGGGGCGAGCCGACCGGGGGACCAGGCCCGCGATCCGGTAACGTTTGAATAACCCCGACTCGTGTGTGCGCGAGCGGGCTTGATTTTCACTCCGTTCGTAAGGTGTACTAACAAACATGGTCCCACGGATGAGCAGGGTCGCCCGGTGAGTGCGGAGAACGGTGACGCCAGTCCGCACCGCTTCGGTTCGGCGCGCAAGCTGCGCACGAGCACCAAGGTGCTCCCCGAGCACGCCAGGGGCCACAACCGAGCGCTGGTGCTGCAGACGCTGTATCACGCGGGGGCGATGAGCCGCGCGGACCTCTCCCGGGAGACCGGGCTCACGCGCGTGACGATCTCCGACCTCGTCGGCGAGTTCATCCACGACGGCATCGTCGTGGAGAAGGGGATCCGCGAGACCACCGGACCCGGCAAGCCGCCCATCCTCATCGACATCGACCGTGACGGTCATCGCATCGTGGGGCTGGACCTGTCCGGCCCCGGCGCCTTCGAGGGCGTGCTGATGAGTCTCGACGGCGTCGTGCTGGAGCGCCGCGAAGTGCCGCGGCCGCAGGGCGGCGACGACACCTACGAGGCGGTGCGCGGACTGGCCGCCGAGCTGGTCGCACTGTCCACCGCGCCGGTGCTCGGCGTCGGTGTCGGTGCTCCCGGCATCGTCCGCCCCGACGGCATGGTGCTGAACTCGCCGAACCTGGGCTGGATCGACTTCCCGCTTGAGCGCCTGCTCGGCGCGGCACTCGACCTCCCCGTGCTGGTGCGCAACGACGCCAACGCGGCCGTGCTCGCCGAGTACACGTTCGGCCAGGCGCGCCCCGACATGCTGCTGATCAAGGTCGGCCGCGGCGTCGGCGCCGGGCTCATCTCGGACAGTCAGCCGCTCGTGGGCAGCCGCTACGCGGCCGGCGAGATCGGCCACGTCGTCGTCGGCACAGACGGGGGACCGCGCTGCGCCTGCGGCAAGGACGGCTGCCTGGAGGCGTGGCTGAGCGCCTCGCGCCTGCGTGCGCGCATCGCCGAGGACCCGGCCTCCGAGGAAGAGGTGCTGCGCGAGGCCGGGACCCGACTCGGCGTGGCGATCGCGCCGATCGTCGCGGCGCTGGACCTGTCCGAGATCGTGCTCTCCGGCCCGGCCGACCTGCTCGCCGGCACGCTCATCGACGCCGCGAGCAGCACGCTGACCGCCCGCACCCTCGAGGGCGTCTTCGACGACGTCTCGATCCGCCTCACCGCCCAGGACGACATCGTGCTGCGCGGCGCCGCGGTCATGGTGCTGTCCGCCCAGCTGGGCGTCTCGTGAGCGTGATCCGGGTCGGGCTCGACGTCGGCGGCACCAAGATCGACGCGCTCGCGCTCGCCCCCGACGGCGCGTTCCTGGCCCGCACGCGCATCCCTACGGGCTGGGGCGACCACGGGGTCGTCGAGGCCGTGCACGACGCGGTCGAGGCGCTCGCCGCGGGCGGGGGCTTCCCCGTCTCCGACGTGGAGTCGGTGGGGATCGGCATCCCCGGGCTCGTGGACGCGGAGGCCGGTCGCGTGCTGCACGCCGTGAACCTGGGCGTGACCGAGCTCGACCTCGCGGACGCGGTGCAGGTGCGCCTTCCCGTGGCCGTCGCCGTGGAGAACGACGTCAAGGCCGCCGCGCTCGGCGCCGGCTCCCTGCGCGGCGACGCGCATTCCATGGCCTATCTGAACCTGGGCACCGGGGTCGCCGCCGGGATCGTGATCGACGGCGCGCTCTGGCGCGGCGCGCACGGCACCGCGGGCGAGGTCGGGCACCTGTGCGTGGACCCGCACGGCCGCGTCTGCGGCTGCGGACAGCGCGGCTGCATCGAGACCTTCTGCGGCGGCGGCGCCGTCAGCAAGGCGTGGGGGCGCGGCGGCGAGCTGCCGCTGCGCGACATCTTCGACCTGGCCGAGCAGGGCGACCCGTTCGCCCGGGAGCTGCGCGAGGGCGTCGCCTTCGGTGCGGCCTCCGCGGTCCGCAGCCTTGTGCTCAGCGCCGACGTGCAGAGCGTAGTGATCGGCGGCGGTGTCACCGCGCTCGGAGACCGTCTGTTCGACGACATCGTGCGCCGGCTGCGCCAGGAGAGTGCGCAGTCGCCGTTCATCGGCTCGCTGCACCTCGATGAGAGGATCGAGCTGCTGCCGGCCGGATCACCGGCCGCGGCGCTCGGCGCGGCGCTGGTGGGCGCCGCGCACCTGCCCGCCGAGATCCGCTGATCCCCGCCACCCCTGAATCCGCGCCGCCCGAACCCGCGGCATCCGACACCCTGAGGGAGACCCCCATGGCCGAAGTCGTCATCGTCGAGAACTCCAGCGCCGCAGGCGACCTGGTCGCCGCCGAGATCGGGCGCCTGATCGCCCGCCGTTCGGACGCGGTGCTCGGGCTCGCGACCGGCTCGACGCCGCTTCCGGTGTACTCCGCCCTGCGCACGCAGCTCGCGGGCGTCGATGTGTCGCACGTCCGCGGTTTCGCGCTGGACGAGTACGTCGGCATCGATCCGTCGCACCCGGAGAGCTACCGCTCCGTGATCACCCGCGAGGTCGTCGAGCCGCTGGGCCTGACCCCGTCGCTCGTGCACGTGCCGGACGGATCCGTGGACGGCATCGAGCACGCCGGGGCCGAGTACGACGCCAAGATCCACGCCGCGGGGGGAGTAGACCTGCAGCTGCTCGGCATCGGCACCGACGGCCACATCGGCTTCAACGAGCCGGGCAGCTCCTTCGCGTCCCGCACCAGGGTGAAGACCCTCACGGAGCAGACCCGCGAGGACAACGCCCGGTTCTTCGACTCCCTCGAGCAGGTCCCGATGCACTGCATCACGCAGGGACTCGGCACCATCCTGGAGGCGCGCCACCTCGTGCTGCTCGCCTACGGCGAAGGCAAGGCGCAGGCGATCGCGGACGCCGTGGAGGGCCCGCTCTCGGCCTTCATGCCGGCGTCGGCGATCCAGCTGCACCCGCACGCGACGGTCGTCGTGGACGAGGCGGCGGCGTCCCGGCTCAAGCTCGCCGACTACTACCGGTACACGTTCGCGCACAAGCCGGCCTGGCAGGGGATCTGAGCGGATCCTGAGGCCGCGTCCGATCCCTGAGGCTCGGCCTCAGCGACCGGCGGGCCACGCCAGCGGAAGCAGGTGCTCCACGCTGAGCGGCGCGAGCGGCAGCGTCGCGGCGTCGGCGGGGGTGATCCAGCGCAGCTCCGCGAGCTCGGCCTGCACCCGCACCTCCTCGGGCTCGGCCGTGGTGGCGAACGCCGCCGCGATCACGCGATGGCCGGGCTCGTTGGCCGCCGCGGAGATGAACACGCCGAGGGGGCGGAGGACGTCCTCGGCGAGCTGAAGACCGAGCTCCTCGTGCAGTTCGCGGACGAGCGTCTGCGCGGCGGTCTCTCCGGCCTCGGGCTTGCCGCCGGGCTGCATGAACCGCTCGGTGCCCTGCTTGCGCACCACGAGCACGCGCCCCGCGGCGTCCGTGATGATCGCGGCCGAGACGTGGATGTCAGGCATGGGGGTCCTCGGCGCTCCCCGGTGCGCCGGGAGCCGCGGCGAAGACGCGTCCGGGGGCGAGGATCCCGCGCGAATCGAACACCCGCACGATCTCGCGCTGCAGCTCCCACTGGTCCTCGCCGAGCTCCTCGGCCAGCCAGCGGCTCTTGAGCGTCCCGATGCCGTGCTCGCCGGTGAGCGTGCCGCCCAGGCGCAGCGCGGCGCGGAACAGCTCGCCCGCCGCCTGCCAGATCAGGTCGGGGATCTCCGGCCCCTGCACGATGAAGTTCGGGTGCAGGTTGCCGTCGCCGGCGTGCGCGACCGTGGGGATCTCGACCCCGTACGCCCGCTCGATCCGTGCGATCTCGTCGAACATCGCCGGCAGGGCGCTGCGCGGCACGGACACGTCCTCGATGAGCGTGGTGCCCAGGCTCGCCATCGCGGCGTGCATGCCGCGGCGGATGCGCAGCAGCTCCTCGCCCTCCGCGGCGTCGTCGGTGACGGTCACCGTGCCGCCGATCCCGCGCAGCACGGTGGCGATCTGCTCGGCCTCGACGGCCGCGGACCGGCCGTCGGTCTGGATCGTCAGTTGGGCGACGCCCGCCGCGGGCTGGTCCAGTTCGAGCAGGGCGTGCACCGCGGCGAGGCAGCGTGCGTCCATGAGCTCCATGATCGCCGGCTGTGCGCCCGAGGCGGTGACGGCCGCGGAGCCGAGCGCCGCGTCGCGGACCGTCGGGAAGGTCGCGACCACCGTGCACGGCGTGCCCGGCACGACCCGCCGCAGCTTGAGCGTGGCGCCGACGACGACGCCGAGCCGTCCCTCGGATCCGATCACGAGCGCCGTGAGATCCAGCCCCGTCACGCCCTTCACGCTCCGGTGCCCGAGGTGCAGGAGCCGGCCGTCGGCCAGCACGAGGTCGAGCGCGAGCACGGCGTCGCGGACCACGCCGTACTTCGCGCAGAGCAGGCCGCCGGCGCCGGTGGCGATGTTCCCGCCGACCGTGGAGATGTCGCGGCTGGCGGGGTCGGGCGGCCACCACAGCCCGTGCGGGGAGAGCGCCTCGTCGAGCTCCGCGTTGAGGAGCCCCGGCTCCACGACGGCGAGGAGGTCGTCGGGGCGGATCTCGAGCACGCGGCGCATGCGGAGCGTGCTGAGCACGATCTCTCCGGCGCCGGCGATCGAGGCGCCCGCCAGTCCGGTGCCCGCCCCGCGCACCACGACGGGCGTGCCCGTCTCGTGCGCGATGCGCAGGGCGGCCTGCACGTCGGCGGTCGACTCGGCGTGCACCACGGCGAGCGGGGGCGCGGGCGAGGAATGACCCGAGCGATCGGCGCGGGCGGCGTCGAGCGCGGCCGGGGTGGTGTCGACGCGGTCCCCCAGCGCGAGGCGGAGCCGCTCCAGTACGGGGGCGTCCATGGAGGCGTTCAGGACAGGGCGCGGCGGCCGGCCATGAGTCCCGTCGCGATCGCGACGACGGCGAAGCCCAGCCCGATCCAGGCCTGGCCCATGGTCCACCAGGCGACGGTGACGCTCGCGTAAACGATGAGTTCGACGGCCGCGCGCACGAACGGGTGCACGACCAGCACGGGGCGCGGCGACAGGAAGAGCGCCCACAGCAGCAGTGTGATCACGGGGGCGCCGATCGCGGCCACGAGGTTCCACGGCAGCGTCCAGACGGCGAGACCCCACAGGGCGAGGGACGCCAGGGCGGCGATCAGGACGACGACGCGGACGATGTCGAGCGCGGTCGCGCGGGGGAGCATGCCCTGCTGCGTCGCGGCCGGAGCGGCCGCGGTCGGACGCTCGGGAAGCGACGGGGTCGCCCGGGGGTTCTCGGTGGCAGGGGTGTCGGTGGACATGCCCTCGATTCTACGCGCCGGGAGCGGGGCTCTCCGCGGGGGGCGATGAGGGCGTCGGTGCCGACTCGTCGGGCTGCGGCTCCGCCACGGGTGTCGACGGCTCGCTCGGCGCCGCCGACTCGCTCGGCGCCGCCGACTCGCTCGCGGCGGGCGCGGCGGGAGCGACCGGGGCAGGGGCGGCGGGCGCGACCGGGGCGGCGGGGGTCTCGGCTGCGGTCGCGGGCGTCGACGCTGCGGTCGCGGGCGTCGACGCTGCGGGGGCGAGGGAGGGTTGCGTGGACGCGCCGTCGGCGAAGGGTCGCCAGCAGGACGGCCAGCGCACCGGCGCGAGGGCGCCGAGGTCGAACTCGGCGGAACCGCCGACCTTGTCGCCCAGGACGTAGGTCAGGGTGACCTTCGCCCCGCTGTTCACCTGGCTGTAGGTCGGGCTGACGACGACGGTCCCGATTCCGGCCGCATCCAGCGCGGTGCCCGCGGAGGCCGCGCCGTCGAGGCTCGGCTGCACGGTCGCGCCGGGGACGCCGCTGATGGGGATCGATACGCGCACGTGGTCCTCCAGCAGCGGGGGGAGGATGCTGCAGGTCAACGTCGCGGTACCGGGAACGGGCGCGGAGGACGGGGGCGCCGGGGCGGGGTCTGTGCCCGGGTCCGTTCCTGGGTCCGTCGTGCCCTCGCCCTCGCCGGTGCCGCCGCCTTCGCCGGTGCCGGTTCCGCCGCCGGGGTTCGTCCCGGTGCCGCTCTCGCCGGTGCCGCCGTCGCCCGGGGTCGTCCCGGTGCCGCCGCCGGGAGCCGTGCCGGTGCCGGTGCCGGGCTTCGACGGGGCGACCGGAGGCGCGACGGCGATGATGCCGTCGACCGTTTCGGTCGTCGGCGGGGCCTCGACGGGCACGGTGACGATCGTCCTCGGCGGCGACACGTGCGGCGCGGGGTCGACCGGCGGCTCGGACGGAGCGACCGGGGCCGCGGGCGCGCTCGTCGGCTGCGAGACCTGTGCGACGATGCCGGCCTCGCCCTGATCCGAGGCGGAGGGCGCGGACGTCGAGGCGGGGCCCGCGGTGAGGCCGGGCACGACGGCGGCGGCGACGATCGCGCCGGCGATCACGAGCGCCGCGGAGCCGGCACCGACCAGGGCGCCGAAGCCCGCCACCGCGCCGCCCGACGACGCGCCGGCGGCACCGGAGCCGGCGGCACCGGAGCCCGCGGCCGAGGAGGACGCGGAGCCGGCGGCGCCGGACGCTCCGACGGCCGCGGAGCCGAGGACGGCGCCCTGTACGACGCTGGACGGCATGGCCGCGAGGGCGACGACGGGGGCGGATCCGCTCTGCAGCAGCGCGAGGTAGGCGCCGGAGCCGCCGACGCCGAGGACGAGCGGCAGCAGCACGAACGCGAGGCGGTGCGAGACCTCCTTGGCCTCTGCGGCGACGATGAGGCAGCGCGCGCACTCGCCGAGGTGGCCCTCGAGCTTGCTGCGGTCACGGGAGCCGAGGTTGCCGCGTGAATAGGCGCCGAGGCGTTCGATGGTCCATTCGCAGACCGACCCGGGTTCGGCGGTGCTCAGATGCGTCTGGATCCAGGCCTCGCGCAGACCCTCGCGGGCGCGGAAGGCGAGTTGAGCGGTCGCTCCGGCGGACAGGCCGAGCAGCGGCGCGATCTCGGCCGGCTTCATCTGCTCGATCTCGGAGTACCAGAGCACCTCCTGCCAGCGGGAGGGGAGGCTGCGGAACGCCTGTGCGGAGAGGCTGCGATCGAGTGCATCGTTCGTGGCCTGCTCGGTCGACGCGGGATCGGGCACCGTGTCGAGCTCGTCGAGGGGCGTCTCACGACGTGCGCGGCCCCAGCCGGCGGCGGTGTTGCGGATGCAGGTGAACAGATAGGCCCGGAACGATCCGGTCGGGCCTGCGCCCTTCTGGATCGCCTGGTAGATACGGGCGAACGACTCCTGCACAAGGTCGTCGGCGTCGAACACGCTCGTGATCGACCGCGCCACCGCGATGCCCGATGCGTAGTGCCGACGCCACAGCTGCGCGTACGCGTCGGCGTCGCCCGAGCGCGTGCGCAGCACCAGATCGGCGTCGCTGCGCGCCGATGCGTGCGCAGCATCGTGCGGGTGTTCGAAGTGGTCGGTCATCTCTCGGTTCTCAGGTCGGAAGCGCTCTCATTCCAGAGACGCGGACCCAGGGTTCTCATCACGCGGAATCCCCATTCTTCACCCTCCGGAGGTGAAAGCGCCAGGGTGCGAACGAAATCATCGCGGCGGGTCCCGGGAAACCCGCGCATCGGACTCCGTGCCATGGCGCGTGAGACAGCGTCTCAGAACTTTTCTGAGGAAATCTTGCGAAGTCGCGTAATGGATCCTGAACAGTCGCCTCTCTCCTGTCAGAGACAGTCTGCGAAAGCCTCCGGGGGGCGGCGAACACAGGCTCCGGCGGCTGGGGATCCGCCGGCGGGGTCGGCTCGGCACCTCGGGGGAGGAGTTCCGGGCCGACCCGCTCTGCGACGGGGGGATCCTCCGGGTCGGGACGCGAGGATCGGGGGAGACCGAGGGCCGGAGGCCGCCGCTGGGGAGCGCGGCCTCCGGCCCTGGTCGGACCCGTCCGGGGGTCAGCGGGTCAGCGCCGCCCCCGTCCACACGGCCCTGACATCGAGGTCGGCGGTGAGCAGCACGGCATCGCCCAGGCGTCCGGGCTCGAGCTCGCCGAGCTGCGTCCCCACGCCGATCGCCCGCGCCGGCGTGCGGGTGAGCGCGTCGACCGCATCGGCCAGGGGCACGCCCGCCTCCACCGCCCGGCGCAGCGCGACATCCTGCGTGAGCGTGGACCCGGCGATCGACCCGCTGTCGACGCGCGCGACTCCGTCCAGGACGGTGACGTGCAGCGAGCCGAGCATGTAGTCGCCGTCGGCGGATCCTGCCGCCGCCATCGCATCCGTCACCAGTGCGACCCGGCCCGGGGCCTCGTCGAACACGAGCCTGATGATGTGCGGGTGCAGGTGGATGTTGTCCGCGATCGCCTCGAGCGTCACGCGCTCGTCGTGGGCCGCGGTCAGCACGGGCCCCGGGGTGCGGTGATGCACCGGGCGCATCGCGTTGAAGGCGTGCGTGAGGATCGTGGCGCCGGCGTCGAACGCCGCGCGCATCGTGTCGTCGTCGGCGTCCGTGTGCCCGACCGCGGCCGCGGCGCCTGCGGCGACGATCAGACGGATGGCCTCCATGCCGCCGGCGAGCTCCGGCGCGATCGTGACCTGGCGCACCGTGCCGCGGCCCGCGTCCAGCAGACGCCGGACATCGGCGGCCTCGGGGGCGCGCAGCAGCTCGGGGTCGTGGGCGCCCATGTGGCCGGGGTCGAGGAAGGGGCCCTCCAGGTGCGAGCCGAGCAGGTCGTGGTCGGTCTCCATGAGATCCGCGACCATGCCGACGCGCTCGGCGAGCCGGTCCAGGGGTGCGGTGATCAGGGAGACGACGGCGCGGGTGGTGCCGCGGGAGCGGTGCATCGCGCGGGCGGTGCGGATCGCGTCCACGCCGTCATCGAAGGCGGCGTTCGCTCCGCCGTGGCTGTGGATGTCGACGAACCCCGGGGTGAGGATCGCGTCCGGGCCTGCCTCCGCGCGCGCGTCGACGACGACGTCCGCCGGGGACCAGTCGGATCCGGTGCCGCGGGCCGCCACGGATCCGCCCTCGAAGCGCACCCAGCCGTCCTCGACGATGGATCCGCCGGACACGATCCGGGCGGAGTGGATGACGAGCGACGACTCGGCGGAGCTCTCGGTGCGGGCGGTCATGCGGTCTCCTCGGGGGTGGTGGACGACGGGTGCAGAGGTGCGGAGGCGATGCTCATGGCGGGCTCGGATCCGTCCCCGTCGGCCAGGGCGGCGTGGTCGACGGCGATGCCGGAAGCCTCCCACGCGGGCACCCGTCGTGCGACCCGCGCGCGGAACGACTCCCACGAGCGCTCCGGACCATTCTGCGCCGACCAGCCGATCTCCGCCTGCGCGGCGATGCGCGGGAAGGCGAGGCCGTCGGCCTCGGCGAGCGTCGT
>JAFDWP010000234.1 GCA_018268435.1 Actinomycetota bacterium | reverse complement strand
CCTGCCCAGCCCGCCGCCGCGTTGGGTCCGGACTGGCCGACTCCCTTGCCGGTGGGGTTCTTGTAGTCCGGGCTGCCCAGCGGGGACACCGCCTCGAAGTCGGGTGCCGGGCCGCCGAAGGTCTGGGCGAAGACGTCCAGATCGTTCGCGGCGGTCGGGCTGCCGTAGGCATCCACGAGCACGATCGTCTGACCGGCGCCGTCGTTGCTGGTTGCGAGCGGTCCCAGGCCGTAATGCGCACGCAGCTGGTCCGGTGTGTAGCAGTGGATGGTCGTCGAGACGCGGTTGTCGGGCGCGGGACGCGTGCATGCGGCCGGCCCCGCGGCCTCGGCCTGCGTGGTGAACGCCGAGTCCGGTGCCTTGGCCGCGAAGGGCGCCACCGTCGGCGAGGTCGGCGGAGGTGAGGAGACCGGCGACAGAGCGAGTGCTGTCGCGCCTGCCATCGCGGTGATGCCGATCGTGGCGAAGAGCGTCCTGGTTCGAGACATGCCAACCTCCTTGTTGACTTCCTCCCGGCCGCCGGGTCGGCGGTGCGGGACCGAGCCCGACGCTACACCCGCTTCAGCAGGCTGCTACCGGATGCTCAGCCGTCTCATAAGGGCGGATCGAGACGGGCAGTGCCGACGGCCGCCGCGTGCTCCAGCGGCAGCAGGCCGTCGACCGAGCGCGCGGCGACGACCTCCTCGAAGCCTGCACGAAAACGCCCGCGATCATGCACATCGAGGGCACGGAAGTAGGCGCCGGCGCCGGCGATCCCGCCTTCGATCGAGGTCCACAGCACATCCTTCGAGGCCCGCCAGACCCAGCGCAGCTCGTGCACCCGAGGATCAGGCCATCCGCTCTCGCCCAGCATCGCCGCGAAGCCGACGACGCTGCGCTCGAAGTCCTTCTCTGCAGGCAATCGGCCACCCGATGCGGCGACGAGGCCGGCTCGATCACACACCTCGGCCCACAGCCAGGACGGCGACTCCGTCCAGATCGTGGCGGCGACCGACCCGCGTGCGACCCGTCGCAGCTCTGCCGCAGCGGCACGCGGATCGGCGACGTGGTTGAGCACGAAGTTGGCGACCGCCGCATCGTACGCCCCGTCCTCGTCGGGAAGGGCCGGGAGCTCACCGCCCTTCACCCGCAGCTCGGGATGACGGCGCGCGGCGACGTCGCGCATGCTCGGCTCGGGCTCGCGCGCGGTGACCGTCCAGCCAACCGCCGCGAACCCCGCTCCCAGTTCACCGGTCCCGGCGCCGACGTCGAGTAGAGTGCGTCCGTCTCCCTCGCCGAGGAGGTCGCGGAGTGCCGGGAACGTCCCACGGCACAGCTGCGCATAGGAGGCTGCGTAGGCCGCGCCGACGCCGCTCCAGGATCCCGGACGTCCTCTCATCGCTTCCCGAGGGGTGAGAGCACGACGATCGCGGCGACCACGACCAGCGCGGCGATCGCAAGCCCTGCGTACGAGAAGCTCTGCAGGATCACGCCGGCGAGCACCGCACCGCCGGCGGCGCTCAGACTCATCAGCGAGTCACTGCGGCCCTGGCGGCGCGTGCGCAGCGCGGGCGCCGACGCCTCCGTGAGCAGCGCCGCACCGGCGACGGTGGCGGCGCTCCAGCCGAGCCCGAGCAGGATGAGCGCGACCATCACACCCCACGGGGTCTCCCCCGCGAACATCGCGAAGCACAGCGAGGCGACCAGCAGCGCCTGACCGAGCAGCACGGTGCGCAGCCGTCCCCAGCGGTCGGAGAGGATGCCGAACACCGGCGACAGCCCGTACATCCCGGCGACGTGCAGGGCGATGGTGACACCCACGAGCACGGTCACGTCGACCTCCGACATGCCGCCCGCGCCCGACGATCCGTGGTCCATGCCCGCCATCGCCATGTTCACGAGGTGCACCGGGGTCATCGCCATGACTGACGCCATGGTGACGTGCGAGCCCGCGATCGCGAAGATCGCATAGCGGGCCGCCACCGGGCGGTCCACGCGCTCCATCGCGGCCGATGCGGATCCGGTCTCGGGCAGGTTCCGGGAGAGCAGGAGCGGATCCGGCCGCAGCGCCACCAGATACAGGGCGAAGGCCGCGACCTGCGCGACGAGCGAGAACAGGTACGAGCCGGTGTGCACCGGCATCCCGATCGCATGCCCCAGCCGCTCCCCCGCGCCGAGCAGCAGCGGTCCCGCCACACCTCCGATGGTGGTCGCCCAGACCACGATCGAGAGGTCGCGCCCCCGGTGGGCGGGATCGGCGAGATCGGTCGCGGCGAAGCGGGACTGCAGGTTGCCGGCATTGCCCATCCCGATGAGCACGATGCCGATCAGCAGCAGGGGGAACGAGCGGATCGCGGCGGCCGAGATCACGATCCCGATGCCGATGAGCGCGAGCAGGTTGCCCGTGGTCAGCGAGAATCGTCGTCCCCGGCCGCTCGCCAGACGCGCCAGCGGGATCGCCGCCAGCGCGGCGCCCAGGGTGACGGACGCCGTGGCCAGCCCCGAGAGCGCATCGCTGCCGGAGATGTCCTTCGCCAGCAGCGCGCCGAGCGACACGGTCGCGCCGAACGCGACCCCGCCGAGCACCTGCCCGAACGAGAGGATGCCGACGGTGCGGCGCTGGATCCGGCTCCGCTCGGCGGCCGAGAGGACGGCCGAGCTCACGAGGCGGGGAGCGCGTCGCGCACGGCGTTGCGGAGGGTGCCGATGCCGCTGATCTCGACCTCGACGGTGTCGCCCGCCTCGAAGACGCCGACGCCTGCGGGCGTGCCGGTCATGATCACATCGCCGGGGAGGAGCGTGAAGACCGCGGACGCGTACGCGATGATGTCGGCGACGGAGTGGATCATGTCCGTGAGCGGCGCGTGCTGACGCACCTCGCCGTTGACGCGGGTGGTGAGCTCGGCGGCATCGAGGTCGAACTCGGTCTCGATCCACGGCCCCAGCGGGCAGAACGTGTCGAAGCCCTTGGCGCGCGACCACTGGCCGTCCTTGCGCTGCAGGTCACGGGCCGTCACGTCGTCGCCCACGGTGTAGCCGAACACGTACTGATGCGCGTTCTCCGCCGCCACGTTCTTGGCGATGCGGCCGATCACCACGACGAGCTCACCCTCGTACTCCGTGCGCTCGGAGAGGGCGACCGGACGCACGATGGTGTCGCCCGGGCCGATCACCGCCGTGTTGGGCTTCAGGAAGAGCAGGGGCTCCGCCGGCGCCTCGCCGCCCATCTCCGCCGCGTGCTCGTGGTAGTTCTTGCCGACGCACACCACCTTCGACCGCGGGATCACCGGAGCGAGCAGCGCGACGTCGACGAGCGGCACCCGCTCCCCCGTGGTCTCGTACCCGGCGAACATGGGGTCGCCGGCCAGCACGACCAGCTCGCCCTCGTCGAGGATCCCGTACTTGATGCCGTCGTCATGACTGAACCGCGCGATCTTCACGGGCCCAGCCTATCGAGCGGGCCGCGGTCAGGCGTGGTCGGCCTTGTTGCCGCCCGCCTCGAGCACGTCGCCCGCCGGGAGCTCCTTGTGGCCGCCGAACTGCAGGCGCATCGCCGAGAGCACCTGGTTCGCGAACAGATCCTCGTCGCGCGACGCGAAGCGCTCGAACAGCGATGCGGCGAGCACCGGCACCGGCACGCCCACGTCCACCGCCGCCTTGACGGTCCAGCGGCCCTCGCCCGAGTCGGACACCCGCCCCGCGAGGCCCTCGAGCGTGGGATTGCCCTGCAGTGCGGCCGCGGTGAGGTCGAGCAGCCACGACGAGATGACGGATCCGCGACGCCAGAGCTCGGCGACCTTCGGGGTGTCGATGTCGAACTGGTAGTACTCCGGCTCCTCCAGCGGCGCGACCTCGGCCGAGTGCTCGGCTTCGCGGATCCCGGCATCGGCGTTCTCGAGCAGGTTGAGCCCCTCGGCGAGGGCGGCCATCACACCGTACTCGATGCCGTTGTGCACCATCTTCACGAAGTGTCCGGCGCCCGAGGGCCCGCAGTGCAGGAAGCCGAGCTCCTCGTCGGCGAGCTCTCCGCTGCGCCCCGGCGTGCGCTCGATGTCGCCGACGCCCGGGGCGATGGTCTTCAGGATCGGCGTGATCGTCGCGAACGCCTCGTCGGGACCGCCGACCATGAGGCAGTAGCCGCGCTCCAGGCCGAACACACCGCCGCTCGTCCCCACGTCGACGTAGTTCAGGCCCTTCTCCCGCAGCGCCTTGGCGCGGCGCACGTCGTCGCGGTAGTTCGAGTTGCCGCCGTCGATGAGGATGTCACCGGGTTCGAGCACCGCGCTGAGTTCCTCGACCACGCGACCGGTGAGGCCGGCGGGGATCATCAGCCAGACGACGCGCGGGCCGTCCAGCTTGGCGGCGAGGTCGGCGTAGTCGGTCGCACCGATCGCCCCTTCGGCGACCAGCGTCGCGACGGCATCCGGGTTGACGTCGTAGACGACGCACTCGTGCCCTCCGCGCATGAGGCGGCGCACGATGTTCGCCCCCATCCGTCCGAGTCCGACCATGGCCAGCTTCATGATGATGTCCTCTCGCAGGATCTGCAGGAACGGACCGGGCCCTGCGACAGGCTCAGGGACCGGCGGTGGGATCGAGCTTCGTGCGCCGCCTCCGCGTCACGGGCGACGGGGTGATGCCGCGAGTCAGGCGTCGAGGCGGACGAGCCAGCCGTGCGTGTCCTCGCGGCGACCGTACTGGATGTCGGTGAGCTCCTGACGCAGCGACATGGCCAGCTCCGTGGACTCCGGCCCCTCGTGCACGATCTCGAAGTCGTCGGCGAGCAGCTTGCCGATCGGCACGACCACCGCGGCTGTGCCGCACGCGAACGCGCCCACGATCTCGCCCGACGCGGCGCCGTCGCGCCACTCCTGGATGGAGAGCTTGCGCTGCTCGACCTTCAGGCCGCGGTCCCGCGCCAGATCCAGGATCGACGCCAGGGTGATGCCCTCGAGGATCGAGTCGGACGCCGGGGTGAGCAGTGTGCCGTCGCGCGTGACGAGCACGAGGTTCATGCCGCCGAGCTCCTCGATGTAGTCCCCGTCCAGGAACAGCACCTGCTGGCAGCCCTTCTGGTACGCCTCCTCCTGCGGGAGCAGGCTCGAGGCGTAGTTGCCGCCGGTCTTGGCCGCGCCGGTGCCGCCGTGGCCGGCGCGCGCGTAGTCGCGGGACAGCCAGATGTTCACCGGCTGCACACCGCCCGGGAAGTACGCCCCGGCCGGGCTCGCGATGAGGTAGTAGGCGACCTTCTTCGCCGCGCGGACGCCGAGGAACGCCTCCTTGGCGAACATGAAGGGGCGGAAGTACAGGCTCTCCTCGGGGTTGCTCGGCACCCACGCGGAGTCGACCGCGACGAGCTGCTTGAGCGACTCGACGAACAGGTCGGTGGGCAGCTCTGGCAGCGCAAGGCGACGGGCGGAGCGCTGCAGGCGGGCCGCGTTGCGGTCGGGACGGAACGTCCAGACGGATCCGTCGGCGTGACGATACGCCTTGAGGCCCTCGAAGATCTCCTGCGAGTAGTGCAGCACGGCGGCCGCCGGATCGAGCGCGATCGGGCCGTACGGCGAGACCCGCGGGCGGTGCCAGCCGCCCTTGTCCGACCAGCACAGGTCGACCATGTGGTCGGTGAAGTACTGCCCGAATCCGGGGTTCTCCATGATGGCTTCGCGCTCGACGTCGGAGCGCGGCTCCTCGGTGCGGGTGACCCGCCAGATGAGCCCGGCGGGGGACGGAGCCTGAAGAGGGAGTTCGATGGTCATGAGTGTGTCCTGACAGGTCGAAGGGGACGGCGTCGTGCGCGTGACTTCAGGTTACGCCTGGAGCCGGGCGATGATCGCCGCGCCGGTCTGTTCGGTGGTGCGGGTGCCCTCCCGTGCGGCGATGTCGGACTCGACCGCGCGCTGCACGCGCGCGGCCTCGTCGCCGAGCCCCAGGTGGTCCAGGAGCAGCGCGACCGAGAGGATCGCCGCGGTGGGGTCGGCCTTCTGCTGACCCGCGATGTCGGGTGCCGAGCCGTGCACCGGCTCGAACATCGACGGGAACGCGCCGTCCGGGTTGATGTTGCCCGAGGCTGCGAGGCCGATGCCACCGGTGACGGCGCCGGCCAGATCCGTGAGGATGTCCCCGAAGAGGTTGTCGGTGACGATCACGTCGAAGCGCGAAGGGTGGGTGACCAGGAAGATCGTGGCCGCGTCGACGTGCAGGTAGTCTACGGCGACCTCGGGGTGCTCCAGCGCCACTTCGTCGACGATCCGCTTCCAGATCGCACCGGCGTGCACGAGCACGTTGGTCTTGTGCACCAGCGTGAGCTTGCGGCGGCGCTTCTCGGCGAGCTCGAACGCGTAGCGCACCACGCGCTCCACGCCGAAGGCCGTGTTCACGCTGGTCTCGTTCGCGATCTCGTGCGGGGTGCCCTTGCGGATCGCGCCGCCGTTGCCGACGTAGGGGCCCTCGGTGCCCTCGCGCACCACGACGAAGTCGATCTCGCCCGGGTCCGCGAGCGGTCCGGGCGCGCCCAGGTACACGCGCGACGGGCGCAGGTTCACGTAGTGGTCCAGCTCGAACCGGAGCTTCAGCAGCAGGCCGCGCTCGATGTTGGCGTCCTTCAGCCGCGGATCCCCCGGCTGGCCGCCGACCGCGCCCAGCAGGATCGCATCGTGCCCGCGGATCGCGTCCAGGTCCTCGTCAGTGAGCGTGTCGCCGGTCTCGAGGAACCTCCCCGAGCCGAGCGAGAACCGGGTCTTCTCGAAGGTCACACCGCTGCCCGCGGTGACCGCGTCGAGCACCTTCTCCGCCTCGGCGACGACCTCGGGGCCGATGCCGTCCCCGGGGATGACGGCCAGCTTCACGACACGGGACGAGGACTCCGACACGGGCGCTCCTTGCGATTCGTTGCGGGTGGAGGATCCCAGGTTATCCGGAGCGCGGGATCCGCCGGACCATGAGTCCTCCGGTGCTCAGTGCCCGAGCCGGCGACCGAGGGTGAGCGCCGCGATCACGCCGGCGCAGACCACGAGCAGGGCGCCGATGAGCGACGTGACGGTCACACCGTTGCCGAAGGCGTCGGCGGCGGCCTGCTGCAGCGCGCGTCCGACCCCCTCCGGAAGCTGTTCGGCCGCGCTGAATGCGCCCGCCAGGGTCTCCCGTGCCCGCTCGGCGAGCGCCGCCGGGACCCCGTCCGGCACGACCAGCGCGCTGCGGTAGAACGCGGTGATGATGCCTCCGAGGATCGTCGTGCCGAGCACCGCCCCCAGCTCGTACGCGGTCTCGGACACGGCACTGGCCGCCCCCGCCTTCTCCGGCGGTGCCGCGGCGAGGATGAGCTCGTTCGACACGGTCTCGGCCGCGCCGATGCCGATGCCGAGCAGCACGAAGGCGACGATCAGCGGTGCGACGCCGTGCGCATGCGTCGTGAACGCCACGACGAGATAGCCGATCGTGGAGAACACCAGCGCGGCGGGGATGAGGATCTCGGGGCGCACGCGCCGAGCGATCGGCACGACGACGAGGCCGGACACGATCATCATGACCATGCCGGGGACGAGCGCGAGGCCGGCGTCGACGGGCTTCAGCCCGAGCACCAGCTGCAGGTGCTGCGACACGTAGTACAGGAAGCCGACGAGGGCGATGACGCTGAGGAGGTTCACCAGGATCGCGCCGCTGAACATGCCGCGGCGGAACAGCGCCATGTCCAGCATCGGGATGTCCGCCCGCAGCTGCCGGCGCACGAACAGCACGCCCATGCCCGCACCGAGGATGACCAGGATCACCACGACCGGGGTGAAGCCGTCGACGGCGAACTCCTTGATGGCGTACACGACGGGAACCATGGCCCCCATCGACAGCACGATGCTGACCGGGTCGATCCGGCCCGGATTCGGATCCCGGCTCTCCGGCACCAGGATCGGCGCGAGGATGAGCAGCGGGATGAGCACCGGAACGGCGACGAGGAACACGGATCCCCAGGCGAAGTGCTCGAGCAGCACGCCCCCGACGATCGGTCCCAGCGCGGATCCGGCCGAGAACGCGGCGGCCCACACGGCCACGGCGAGACGACGCTGATCGCGGTTCTGGAACACCGAGCGCAGCAGCGACAGGGTCGACGGCATGAGCATGGCGCCGAAGAAGCCGAGCACGGCGCGGGACGCGATGAGCAGCCCCGCGGTGGGCGCGAAGGCGGCGAACGCCGAGACGATCGCGAATCCGGTCGCGCCGATGAGGAGGAGCCGGCGCCGGCCGAACCGGTCGCCGAGCGTGCCCATGGTCACGAGAAGGCCCGCGAGCACGAGCGGGTACGCGTCGATGATCCACAGCTGCTCGACGCCGCTGGGGCTCAGTGCCGTGGAGATCTCGGGCAGGGCGAAGGACAGCACGGTGTTGTCGACGGAGACCAGCAGCACCGGCAGCATCAGCACGACCAGCGCCGCCCAGCCGCGTGCTCCGACGCGGGGGCCGTCTTCGATCCCCGGCAGGGAGATCGACGCTGTAGCGGACATGGGTGCACCTCTCGGACGTTCGGGGAATGACGGGTTACTAAACCGTCCAGATGGTATAGTAACAGACATGGCCAGACCCCCGCATGCCCGAGAGCGCGTGATCGACGCCTACGAGGCGCTGCTGATCTCCGACGGCGAGCGCGCGGCCACGCTCGATGCCGTGGCACGCGCCGCCGGGGTGTCCAAGGGCGGGCTGCTCTACCACTTCGCGTCGAAGGACGAGTTGGCCGCGGCGATGATCGCGCGCCTCGCCCGTCTCGTCCACGAAGACCTCGACACGATGCGCGGGGCGGACTCCGGGCCGGTCGCGTACTACCTGCGCACGTCCGTGATGATCGACGACGCCCTCGACCGCGCGATCATCGCCGTCTCCCGCCTGGCGCAGGGCGGCAGTCAGCCGGCCGCCGAAGCGCTGCGCCGCATGCGCGAGCTCTCCGCCGAGGAGATCCGCCCGCACGTGCGCGACCAGGCCGCGCTCGATCTCGTGATGCTGCTCAGCGACGGCCTGTTCTTCAACAACGCCGTGGACACGGACGGATCCGACGGCGTGGTCCCGGTCGGTGCGGAGCTGGACGCCCTCGTCGCCCTGGTGCTGCGGTCTGTGCAGCGCTGATCGCCGCCCGTCTGCACAGACGAGAACCGCCGCCCCGGATGACCGGGGCGGCGGTTCTGCGTCGGGACGAGGTCAGGCCTCGACGAGCTCGATCTGTCGGAACAGGTCCGCCTGGATCGCCTCGCGCACCTCGTCGAGGAGCGTCTCCGGGATCGGCGAGTCGAGGGTCAGCACGGAGAGCGCCTGGCCGCCGGCGGTCTCGCGGGCGATCTGCATACCGGCGATGTTGATGCCGGCGTCGCCGAAGCGCTGTCCGTAGACCGCGACGATGCCCGGGCGGTCGGTGTAGAGCATGACGACGTGGTGCTTCTCGATCGGCAGCTCCACCGCGTGACCGTTGATCGCGACGAGCTTCTCGATCTGCTTGGGGCCGGTCAGGGTGCCGGACACCGAGACCTGGCTGCCGTCGGCGAGCGCACCGCGCAGCGTGATGACGTTGCGGTACTCCTCGCTGATGTCGTCCTGCACCAGGCGCACGGCGACGCCGCGCTGCTCGGCGAGCAGCGGCGCGTTCACGTACGACACGGTCTCGCTGACGATCGGGGTGAACACGCCCTTGAGCGCGGCGAGGCGCAACACGCTGACCTCGTAGCCGTTGAGCTCGCCGTGCACCTCTACGTCGAGGCTCGTGAGCGGCGACTGCGCGAGGCCGGAGAGGATCTGGCCGAGCTTCTCGGTGAGCGGGATGCCGGGGCGCACGTAGGGATCGATCACGCCGCCGGCGACGTTCACCGCGTCGGGGACGAGGTCGCCGCCGAGCGCGAGGCGCACGGAGCGGGCGACAGAGACGCCGGCCTTCTCCTGGGCCTCGTCGGTCGAGGCGCCCAGGTGCGGGGTGACCACGACGTTCGGCAGCGCGGTGAGCGCGCGTGCGGCGCTGCCCTCGACCGGCGGCTCGGACGTGAAGACGTCCAGGCCCGCACCGGCGATCTCGCCGTTCTGCAGTGCGACCAGCAGCGCCTCCTCGTCGATGAGGCCGCCGCGGGCGACGTTGACGACGTAGGCGGTCGGCTTCATCGCGCGGAACTGCTCGGCGCCGATCATGCCCGTGGTCTCCGGGGTCTTCGGCATGTGGATCGTGAGGAAGTCGCTCTCCGCGACGAGCTCCTCAAGGCTCAGCAGCTGCACGCCGAGCTGCTGGGCGCGGGCGCTCGTGACGTAGGGGTCGTAGGCGACGACGCGCATGTCGAAGGCCGCCAGACGCGCCGCGACGAGGGCGCCGATGCGCCCCAGGCCGACGATGCCGACCGTCTTCTCGAACAGCTCGGCGCCGGTGTAGGAGCTCCGCTTCCACTCCCCCGCCGACAGCGAGGCGTGCGCGGCGGGGATGCGCCGGGCGAGGCTCAGGATGTGGCCGACCGTGAGCTCGGCAGCGGACACGATGTTGGAGGTGGGCGCGTTGACCACCATGACGCCGGCGGCGGTGGACGCCTTGATGTCGACGTTGTCCAGGCCCACCCCGGCACGTGCGACGACCTTCAGCACCGGCGCATGCGAGAGCGCCTCGGCGTCGATCTTCGTCGCGGAGCGGATCAGCACCGCATCGGCGTCCGCGAGGGCCGCGAACAGCGCCTCCCGGTCGGTGCCGTCCACGGAGCGGACGTCGAAATCGGGGCCGAGTGCGTCCACCGTGGCGGGCGAGAGCGTCTCTGCGAGCAGGACGACGGGCTTACGGGCGGACGTGTTCTCGACGTTCTCAGGCACGGAGATCCTTCGGGGCAGGAGGGAGGGGCCGATGCGCCGCACCGTCGGGGCGCGATAGTGCGAACACTCTACCTGAGCCCGCGGAGCCTCCCGAACCGTGTGACGCCCGCTGGTGCGCCGCGACGTCAGTGCGCGCCGGACAGCGTGTACCCGACGACGTCGAGCCAGAAGACGGCGACCACGCCCAACCCGGCGAGCAGCACGAGGGCGACGGTGCCGAGGCCGCGTCGCCGGGTGAGGGCGATCGCCAGCACGTAGACGACGACGGGCAGGATGATCGCGAGGATCAGCGCCACCCAGCTGGTCACGCCGATCGCGAGGCCCACGAGCGGGATCATGTACGCGACCGCGTTCCACACGGCGTACGCGTAGAGCAGACCGAACACGCCCAGCAGCACGTACAGGATCCAGCGCGGGCGGCGCGCATCCGCGGTCGTCATCGTCTCCGCGCTCATGCGCCCACCGTCCCGAACATCACGAAGGGCCACGGCACGAGCAGCACCGCGCCGGCCACCAGCGCCACGATCCGGATCCACGACGCCCGACCGCGCGTCAGCACCCAGCTCGCGGCGAACCACAGCACGGGCGCGAGCGCCGCGAGCCACATCCAGGGGAAGTACATCCAGTCCCCGAGCAGCAGCGAGGCGCGCGGCCGCAGCCGGAGGCCGCCGACGACCCATCCCGCGGCGAACAGCAGGTAGATCCCGCCGATGAGGCCGTAGAACACGAGCGCCACGTTGCCGATCGCGGCAGGCTCCTCGTCGCCCTCGACAGACACCGCGTCCGCACTCGTCGCGGTCGCGGAGCCCTCGGCGGGCGCGGGCGCCTCGGCGGGGGCTGCGGGCGGCGTCTTCGCGACGGGGACGGCCGGCGCCTCGGGCTCGTCGCCCTCCCAGCGCAGCGCGTCGTCGGGATCAGTGCTCATGGATCCAGCGTAGCGACCGAGCCTATCCCCGGGTCCGCGGGCCCCCACCGATAGGCTCGGTCCAGCATCAGGAGGAAAGGACCCCCGTGCCCGAGAACAGCAGCCACAAGCCCGCCCGCGCGGCGGCGAAGAAGACCGCTCCCGCGGCGGCGCCGGCAGAGGCCGCCGCCGGCGCCCCGGAGGATCCGCCCGCCGGCTGGACGCCCACCCCCGAGGCCAAGGCGAAGGCCACCCGGTTCCGCTGGATCGCGATGGTGCTCTGGATCGTCGCGATCGCCGCGGAGGCCGTCGGCATCTTCTGGCTGCTGCGACAGCGCCAGGTCGTGAGCGCGGACGGCGAGCTCGTCCGCAACCCCGACACCGGCCTGCTCCAGCAGCAGGGCGCCACCGCGACGTTCCCGCAGTGGGCGTTCCTCACGCTCATCGCGCTGTTCGTCGTGATCGCGGCGCTGTCGATCACCGGATCCTTCCTGTGGAAGAAGGCGAACCGGCTGGATCCGGCCCGCCGTTCCGAGACGGTGCGCTTCTTCGTGCAGAACCAGCTCGGCGCGATCATCGCGATCATCGCCTTCGTGCCGCTCATCATCCTCGTGTTCCTGAACAAGGACATGGACAAGGGTCAGAAGACGGTCGCGGGCATCGTCGGCATCGCGCTCGCGGCGCTCGCCGTCGTGCTCGGCATCGACTTCACGCCGCCGTCCGTCGAGCAGTACACCGCCGACCAGTCCACCGTGATCCAGCTGCTCGGCCAGGACAAGGTCGTCTGGGTCGATGGCGGCGCCGTCTACCACGTGTGCGAGGAGGTGTCGGCGATCCAGACCGGCAGCGAGAAGCGCACCGGCACCACGGCGCAGGCGGTCGAGGCCGGCAAGACGCGCCTGACGCTGGAGTTCGCGTCCGAGCTGCGCACCTGCGGCCTGCCCGTGCCGGAGAACTCGGCCGCGATCGCCGACGCCCTGCGCGCGATCCGCGACGGGAAGACCGACACGACCCTGCCGGCCCCGGTCTGGGCCGACGGCACGCAGCCGCCGATCACAGTGCCGGACGCCGCGTCGTCGGGCGCCACGCCCGCGCCGACCAGCACCCCCTGAGCGACGCCGCGTCCTTCGTCTCGTCGCTGCGCTCCTCGCTCAGGAACCGACGTACCCCGTCGCTCAGGAACCGACGAACCCCGTCGCTCAGGAACCGACGAACCCCGGTTCCTGAGCGAGCGCAGCGAGACGAAGGACGCCGCCGGCGCGGCTCAGCCCTCCGCCGCCAGGACGAGCTCGATCACGGGGATCAGGACGTCGGGACGGCGCACGGGCAGGTGCACGGTGAGCGTGCCCTCCGCCTCGCCCGCCGGCGTCATGAGGGTCGCCTCCTGGTCCGGATCCGTCACCGACGTCTTCAGCCAGGATCCGTCGTTCAGCAGCCGCGCGTAGGTCACCCGGCCCGCGACGCCCTCCAGGTGCACGTACCCCAGCGGCCACGTGAACAGATGCAGGTAGAGACGATCGCCGCGCCGGGTGTAAACGCCCTCGCGCGGGGCCGGGAAGGTTGCGTGCCCCGCGCCCACGATCGCGCGCCGGTGCAGCCGCATCCACTCGCCGAGGTCGGCGAGCACCGCCTCGTCGCGCGGCGAGATTGCTCCGCGGCCGTCCGGACCGACGTTGAGCAGCATGTTGCCGTCCATCGACACCGAGTCGGCGAGCATCTGGGCCAACAGCACCGCGGACTTCTGGTCGTGGTTGTCGCGGTGGTAGCCCCAGGACCCGTTGATGGTCTGGCAGGCCTCCCACACCTGCGGCACGCCGTCGACCACGATCGGCGCGGTCGGCTGGTACTGCTCCGGCGTCACCAGGTCGCCCGGGATCCCGAGGCGGTCGTTCACGAGCATCTGCGGCTGCAGCTCGCGGCACATCGCCAGCAACGCCTCCGCATCCCAGGCGTCGGGGCCCTTGCCGTCCCAGCCGTCCTGGGCCTGCGGGTATGTGAAGTCGAAGAAGAGGTAGTCGATGTCGCCGTACTGCGTGAGCAGCTCCCGCACCTGGCCATGCAGATACGCGCGGTACCGGCCCAAATCACGACCGGCGTTGCGCTCATGCTCGATCGCGTCGTCGCGACGCGGATGGTGCGCATCGACGGTGAAGTCCGGGTGATGCCAGTCGATCAGCGAGTGGTACAGGCCGACGCGGATCCCCTCGGCCCGCAACGCGTCCACGTACTCACGGACGAGATCCCGGCCGCAGGCGGACACGGAGGTGTAGTCCGTGAGCGCCGAGTCCCACAGGCAGAACCCGTCGTGATGCTTGGTCGTGAGCACGACGTAGCCCATGCCCGTCGCCTTCGCACGACGCGCGAGCGCGGCCGCGTCGAACAGGTCGGGGTCGAAAGCGTCGAAGTAGGTCCGGTACTCCGCCGCACTCAGCCGCTCGAAGCTCTGCACCCACTCGTGCCGTGCCGCGCCGCTGTACAGGCCGAAGTGCACGAACATCCCGAACCGGGCCTCATCGAACCACTGCTGTCGCATCTGTGCTCGTCCTCCTCCGCGTCGCCGACGACGACCGCGGGTCCAGTATCGCGGGCGCGGAGAGCGCGGGCAGCGCGCCGCACTCATAGAATTGGCAAGTGAGGCTTGCCTTACCTATATTGGACACGCGACCCTCCCCCTCCTCGAAGGATCTCCTGTGAACCGTTCGCTCCGTCTCCTCTCCGCCGCGGCGGCCGCCTCGGCCGTCGCCCTCGCCCTCACCGCGTGCAGCGGATCCGCCGCACCGGCATCGAGCTCCGCGGGCGGAGACGACCTGGCCGGGCAGACCATCACGATCTACAACGCCCAGCACGAGGAGCTCACGAAGTCCTGGACAGACGCCTTCACCAAGGCGACCGGCATCGCCGTGCAGGTGCGCAACGGCGACGACACCGAGATGTCGCAGCAGATCATCCAGGAGGGCGACCGCTCCCCCGCCGACGTGTTCCTCACCGAGAACTCGCCCTCGATGTCGGCGGTCGAGAAGGCGGGCCTGTTCGCCTCGCCCGGCGAGGAGGCGCTGAAGAACGTCCCCGCCGAGTACCGTCCCTCCTCGGGCAAGTGGGTCGGGATCGCGGCGCGATCCACCGTGTTCGCCTACAACACCTCCAAGCTGACCGAAGCGCAGCTGCCGGCCTCGATGATGGATCTCGCCGAACCGTCCTGGAAGGGCCGCTGGGCGGCCTCCCCCTCCGGCGCCGACTTCCAGGCGATCGTCTCCGCCCTCGTCCAGCTCAAGGGCGCCGACGCCGCCGAGCAGTGGCTCAAGGCCATGAAGACCAACTCCGTGGCCTACAAGGGAAACTCCACCGCCATGAAGGCCGTGAACGCCGGCGAGGTCGACGGCGCGATCATCTACCACTACTACTGGTTCGGCGATCAGGCCGCGACCGGCGAGAACTCGAAGAACGTCGCCCTGCACTACTTCAAGAACGAGGATCCGGGCGCCTTCGTCTCGGTGTCCGGCGGCGGCGTGCTGAAGTCCAGCAAGCATCAGGCCGCGGCGCAGAAGTTCCTCGCGTTCGTGACCGGCACCGAGGGCCAGAAGATCCTGCAGACCGGCACCTCGTTCGAGTACCCGGTCGGATCCGGCGTCGCCGCGAATCCGAAGCTGGTGCCGCTGAAGGATCTGCAGGCGCCGGTCATCGACCCTGCCACGCTGAACTCCAAGCAGGTCACCGATCTGATGACCGAGGCCGGACTCCTCTAAGGCACGGACATCACCACCACGGCATCCCGCGGGGCGGGCGGAGCGAGACGGCTCCGCCCGCCCGGCGCCGTGTCCGGCGGGCTGGCCGGCTCCGGGGTCGTCATCGCCGCGATCGTGGTCGCCGTACTGTCGCTGCTGCCCGTCCTGTTCGTCGTCGTCACCGCGGCGCAGATCGGCTGGGCCCAGTCGGCCGCGCTGATCTTCCGCCCGCGCGTGGGCGAGCTGCTGACGAACACGGTGCTGCTCGTCGCGATCACCGTGCCCCTGTGCGCCGCGATCGGCGTCGGCGGCGCGTGGCTCGTGGAGCGCACGTCGCTGGCCGGGGCGGGCGCGTGGGGGGCCGTGCTCGCGATGCCGCTCGCGATCCCCGCGTTCGTGAACTCCTACGCCTGGGTATCCGCGATCCCCTCGCTGTCCGGCCTCGGATCCGGTGTGCTGCTGGCGACCCTGTCGTACTTCCCGCTGGTGTACCTGCCCGTGCGCGCGGCACTGGCCCGCCTCGATCCCGCGCTCGAGCAGGCGGCGGCGAGCCTCGGCCGGGGACCGGTGCGGGTGTTCTTCGGCACGGTGCTGCCGCAGCTGCGGCTCGCGCTGCTCGGCGGGGCGCTGCTGGTGGGACTGCATCTGCTCAGCGAGTACGGCGCGTTCGCCCTGATCCGCTTCGACACGTTCACGACGGCGATCATGGACCAGTACCGCTCCACGTTCAACGGATCGGCGGGGAGCATGCTCTCCGGCGTGCTGATGCTGCTGTGCTTCGCCCTGCTGCTGCTGGAGAGCCGTGCCCGTGGCCGGGCCCGCTACGCGCGGATCGGGTCGGGCTCGGCGTCGCCCCCGCGACGGGTCCGCCTCGGCCTCGCGCAGATCCCCGCACAGCTGCTCCTGCTCGCCCTCGGCATCGCCGCGCTCGGTGTTCCCGCCGTGGTGATCGGCGGCTGGCTCGCGTACGGCGGCGCGGCAGTGTGGCAGGCGCCCGACCTCGTGCCGACCCTGCTGCAGACGCTCGGCCTGGCCCTCGGCGGCGGCGTGTTCACGGTCCTGGCGGCCTTCCCGCTCTCCTGGCTCGCCGTGCGCAGACCCGGCGTGTTCAGCCGACTGCTGGAGCGCACGAACTACATCACGAGCTCGATGCCGGGCATCGTGCTCGCGCTCGCCCTGGTGACCGTCTCGCTGTTCCTCGCGCCCGCGCTCTATCAGACCACCGTGCTGCTGCTGATCGCCTACGCCCTGCTGTTCCTGCCCCGGGCGCTGGTGCCGCTGCAGGCCGGAATCGCTCAGGCGCCGCCGAGTCTGGAGGAGGCCGCGCAGGCGCTCGGCCGCCGCCCGATGCGCGCCTTCCTGGGCGTCACGATGCGCCTGGTCGCCCCGGCGACCGCTGCCGCCCTCGCCATGGTGTTCCTCGCCGTGGCGGGCGAGCTCACCGCGACGCTGCTGCTCTCGCCGATCGGTGTGCAGACCCTCGCCACCCGGTTCTGGAGCCTGTCCAGCGAGATCGACTTCGCCGGTGCGGCGCCGTATGCGACACTGCTGATCGTGCTGTCCGCGCCCATGACCTATCTGCTGTTCCGGCAGTCGGCCGTGCTCTCCACCGGCGCCCCTGCGCCTGCGGAGCCTCAGACCGCGCCCGCGACCGTGGCGGCCGCATGACCGCGCGCAACCTCGGATCCCTCGGCGCCGTGCCGTCGCCCGGCACCGGCCCGCTGCCCAGCGCGCATCTCCAGATCGCCGGCGTCACGGCGTCCTACGGAGGGCACCGGGTGCTGCACGGCGTCGACCTCGCCGTGCAGCACGGCGGCATCACGGCCATCGTGGGCGCCTCCGGCTCCGGCAAGACCACGCTGCTGCGGATCATCGCCGGGTTCGAACGGCCCGAGAGCGGCGAGGTCGTCCTCGGCAGCACGACGGTCGCCGGTCCCCGCGCGTGGGTTCCGGTGCACCGCCGCGACATCGGCTACGTCACGCAGGACGGCGGACTGTTCCCGCACCTGTCCGTCGCGCGCAACATCTCCTTCGGCCTGGACGACCTCAGCCGGGCCGACCGCGCCCGACGCGTCGCTGATCTGCTGGATCTGGTCTCGCTGCCGCGGGACGTCGCCGAGCGCCGCCCTGATCAGCTCTCCGGGGGCCAGCAGCAGCGCGTCGCGATCGCCCGGGCGCTCGCCCGCGAACCGGAGCTGATGCTGCTGGACGAGCCGTTCTCCGCGCTGGACACGGGGCTGCGGGCCGCGACCCGCCGGGTCGTCGCGGAGATCCTCGCCGATGCCGGGACCACGACGATCCTGGTCACGCACGACCAGTCCGAGGCGCTCAGCTTCGCCGACCAGGTGGCCGTGATGCGCGAGGGCCGGCTCGTGCAGACCGGGCACCCTTTCGTCGTGTACACCCGGCCCGCCGACCGCGGTGTGGCGGAGTTCCTCGGCGAGGCGATCGTCCTTGACGCGTGGCTGGACGGCTCGCTGGCGTCGTGCGCGCTCGGTTACGTCCCGGTGCGCAATCCGCCGGCGCAGGGACACGTGCAGCTGATGCTGCGCCCCGAGCAGGTGCAGCTCGTCGCGGACTCCCCGATCCGAGCGACCGTCGAGGAGGGCGTGTACTTCGGATCCGAGATCTCCGCGCACATCCGCCTGGAGCCGCGCGCGGACGCGGATCCGCGACTGGATCCGGTGCCGCCGGTGATCACGATCCGGCATGCCAACCCCGCGCTCGCGCGTCCCGGCCAGCCGGTCGCGCTGCGCGTGATCGGCGAGGGCGTGGCGTTCCCGGGCTGACCCCGCGGCGCCGCTCGTTCGAGGGCCGGAGAACGGGCGAGACGCGAACGGGCGCCCCCGAAGGGACGCCCGTTCGTCGTGAACCGTCGGATCAGCGCGCGGCGCTTCCCTCGACGTAGTCCTCGTCCGACTGCTTCCAGGCGAACAGGGCGCGCAGCTCCTTGCCGGTGGCCTCGATCGGGTGCCCCTGCTCCTTCTCGCGGAGCGCGAGGAACTCGACGGCGCCGTTGTCCTGGTCCTCGATGAAGCGGGTGGCGAAGGCGCCGGACTGGATGTCCGTGAGGACGTCCTTCATGCGCGCCTTGACGCCGGCGTCGATGATGCGCGGGCCCGACACGTAGTCGCCGAACTCGGCGGTGTCGGAGATCGACCAGCGCTGCTTGGCGATGCCGCCCTCCCACATCAGGTCGACGATGAGCTTGAGCTCGTGCAGCACCTCGAAGTAGGCGATCTGCGGCTGGTAGCCCGCCTCGGTGAGGGTCTCGAAGCCGGCCTGCACGAGGTGGCTCATGCCACCGCAGAGCACGGCCTGCTCGCCGAACAGGTCGGTCTCGGTCTCCTCGGTGAAGGTCGTCTTGATGACGCCGGCGCGGGTGCCGCCGATCGCCTTCGCGTAGGACAGCGCGGTCGCCCAGGCGTTCCCCGACGCGTCGCGCTCGACGGCGATGATGTCGGGGATGCCGCGGCCGGCGACGAACTCGCGGCGGACCGTGTGGCCCGGCGCCTTCGGGGCGATCAGGATCACGTCGACGCCCTCGGGCGCGTCGATGTAGCCGAAGCGGATGTTGAAGCCGTGCGCGAACGCGAGGGTCTTGCCCGCGGTCAGGTTCGGCGCGATGGACTCGCGGTAGATGCCGCGCTGGTGCTGGTCCGGCGCGAGGATCATGATGAGGTCGGCCCAGACGGTCGCGTCGGCCACGTTCTTGACCTCGAAGCCGGCCTCGGTCGCCTTCTCGATCGACTTCGAGCCGTCCTTGAGGGCGATGACGACCTCGACGCCGCTGTCGCGCAGGTTCATCGCGTGCGCGTGGCCCTGCGAGCCGTAGCCGACGATCGCGACCTTCTTGTTCTGGATGATCGACAGGTCCGCGTCTGCGTCGTAGAAGATCTCGGTGCTCACTGTGTGTTTCTCCTTGTTGTACTTCGTCTCGCTTCGCTCGCTCAGCAACCGGGCGAAGCAGGGGTTCGGATGCCGGGCCCTTCGACAGGCTCGAGGACCGGCTATGGTTCGGTGGATCAGCCGCGCAGCACGCGCTCGGTGATGCTCTTGCCGCCGCGGCCGATCGCGAGCAGGCCCGACTGGGCCAGCTCCTTGATGCCGAAGGGCTCGAGAGCCCTCAGCAGCGCGTCGACCTTGCCCTTGTCGCCGGTGACCTCGACCACCAGCGCCTCGGGGGCGTAGTCGACCACGGACGCGCGGAAGAGGTTGACCACCTCGAGCACGTTCGAACGGCTGTTGTTGTCCGTACGCACCTTGATGAGCATGTGCTCACGCTGCACGGACGCGTTCTGCTCCAGCTCGACGATCTTGATGACGTTGATCAGCTTGTTCAGCTGCTTGGTCACCTGCTCGAGCGGGAACTCCTCGACGTCGACCACGACCGTGATCCGGGAGATGCCCGGAACTTCGGTCACGCCCACGGCGAGCGATTCGATGTTGAAGCCGCGGCGCGCGAACAGACCGGCGACGCGGGTCAGCAGACCCGGGGTGTTCTCCACCAGGAGGCTCAGCACATGCGTGGACATGGATCAGTCCTCCTCGTCGAAAGCGGGCGCGTGGTCGCGCGCGTACTGGATGAAGCTGTTGCTCACGCCCTGCGGCACCATGGGCCACACCATGGCGTCGGCGCTGACGACGAAGTCGATCACGACGGGGCGGTCGTTCGTCTCCAGCGCGAGCGTGATGGCGGCGTCGATCTCCTCCTCCTTCTCCACCCGGATCGCGAGGCAGCCGTAGGCTTCGGCGAGCTTGACGAAGTCGGGGATCCGGATCGTGCCGTGCCCGGTGTTCAGGTCGGTGTTCGAGTGCCGGCCCTCGTAGAACAGCGTCTGCCATTGGCGGACCATGCCCAGGGAGGAGTTGTTGATGATGGCGACCTTGATCGGGATGTCGTTGATGACGCAGGTCGCGAGCTCCTGGTTCGTCATCTGGAAGCAGCCGTCGCCGTCGATCGCCCACACCACGCGGTCGGGCTCGGCGACCTTGGCCCCCATCGCGGCGGGCACCGCGTAGCCCATGGTGCCGGCGCCGCCGGAGTTCAGCCAGGAGTTGGGGCGCTCGTACTTGATGAACTGCGCCGCCCACATCTGGTGTTGTCCCACGCCCGCGGCGTAGACCGCCTCGGGACCGGTGAGCTCGCCGATCCGCTGGATCACGTGCTGCGGGGACATCAGGCCGTCCTCGGGCGGCGTGAAGCCGAGCGGGAACTCGGAGCGCAGGCCGTCGAGGTAGGCCCACCACTCCTCGATGTCGCCCTTCGCGCCGCCGGTGAGACCCCGGAACGCCGCCTCGAGGTCGGTGATGACCTCGCGCACGCCGCCCACGATCGGCACGTCCGCGGTGCGGATCTTGGAGATCTCCGCCGGGTCGATGTCGACGTGCACGACCTTCGCGTTCGGGGCGAAGAGCTCCGCCTTGCCGGTGACGCGGTCGTCGAACCGGGTGCCGAGGGCGACCAGCAGATCGGCCTCCTGCAGGGCGAGCACGGCGGGCACCGTGCCGTGCATGCCGGGCATGCCGACGTGCTGCGGGTGCGAGTCGGGGAACGCGCCGCGCGCCATCAGCGTGGTGACGACGGGGGCGCCGGTGAGCTCGGCGAGCGTGAGCAGCTCGGCCGAGGCGCGACCGCGGATGATGCCGCCACCGACGTACAGCACGGGCTTCTTGGCCTCCGCCAGCAGCGTGGCCGCGGCCTGGATCTGCTTGCCGTGCGCCTTCGTGACGGGACGGTAGCCGGGCAGGTCGTACTTGGGCGGCCACACGAACGGCGCCGTGGCCTTCTGCGCGTCCTTCGTGATGTCCACGAGCACGGGGCCGGGGCGGCCCGTGCTGGCGATCTCGAACGCGGCGGCGATCGCGCCCGGGATGTCCTCGGCGCGCTTCACCAGGATCGAGTGCTTGGTGACCGGCATGGTGATGCCGACGATGTCGGCCTCCTGGAACGCATCCGTGCCCATGAGGGTCGAGAAGACCTGGCCCGTGATCGCGACGATCGGGATCGAGTCCATGTACGCGTCGGCGATCGCCGTCACGAGGTTCGTCGCGCCGGGGCCCGACGTCGCGATGGTGACGCCGACCTTGCCGGAGGCCGTGGCATAGCCCTCGGCGGCGTGCCCTCCACCCTGCTCGTGGCGCACCAGGATGTGCCGGACCTCGGTGGAGTCGAGCAGCGGGTCGTAGACCTCCATGATCGCGCCGCCGGGGATGCCGAACACGTCGGTGACCCCGAGCAGCTCGAGGGAGCGGACCACGGCCTGTGCGCCGGTGAGAAGAGGTGCCGCCGCCGGACGGGCGGGCGGACGCGGGACGGCTGGAGCGGTATCAGCGGTCATGAAGGTTCCTTGCGGTGATGAACGATCGGCGGATGCGGCGGGACGGAGGCCCGTCGCGGACGACTGTCCGACCCTGTCCGCCGGGGGCGGACCGCAGGGGTCGGGAGTGCTGGGCTGGAACGCCTCGGGTGCAGCGCGGGGAGGTCGGCTCGGCGTCGCAACGAACGACGTCGCGGTGGGAGCCCGGCTCTGGCGTCTCGGCGAGTGGGCCGAAGGCGCGAGCCGCGATATCGACCCGAATGAGATCACCATCGCGCCCGGCGGTCTGCGAGACCGTCGGAGCTCTGCGTCCGATCCGGGATGCGGTTGTGCCGATCACGTCTCGAACGTGCGTCAAGCCTAACCCATGATCGCCGGTGCTCCTGCCGCCCGCGGGCACGACGACCGGACGATCGGGTCCGTGCTGAGCGCGCATGAGAAGCAGTCTATTGCGCGGCTGCACGGGCATCCGCCAGCGCGTCGAGCAGCTCGGCGAACGCGGCCGGATCCGGCACCCGCAGTACGGCCGCCGTCTCCCCCGTGCCGATCCGCACGCCCACGTCGGAGCCGCGCAGCGTGCGGATGCCATCCTCGTCCGTGACGTCGTCGCCGGCGAACAGCACCGCCGTCGCGCCCACATGCGCACGCAGCCGCGTGAGCGCCGCATCCTTGCCCTCGTCCCGCCAGGAGAACTCGCGCAGATGGTGCCCGGTGCGGCGGCGCCACGACGGGATGCGTTCGGATGCCCACTTCTCCACGCGCAGGAACGCGATCTCCTCCTGCCCGGGCGCGGCGGTGCGGGTGTGCACGCCGAAGCCGAACGTCTTCGGCTCATGCACGACGCCGTCCAGGTCCGCGATCAGCGCGCGCAGCTCGGCGACGACCTCGGCCTGATCGGCGGGCTCCGAGGAGAGGTCCGTCTCCTCCCCCGTGTCGGGGAACCAGAACTGCGCGCCATGGGAGCCGGCGAGCAGGATCGGCGAGTCGTCGGTGTGCTCGGTGATCTCGCGCAGATCGTGCAGGCTCCGCCCCGAGGCGTAGGCGACGGAGGTGCCCGGCAGCGCGGCGAGACGCCGCACCGCGGCGACCGCGGCGGGCAGCGCTCTGGCCGCCATGGGCTGGGCGACGTGCGGCGACACCGTGCCGTCGAAGTCGAGCGCGACCAGCAGGCGCGGCGTGTGCGCGAGCCGCGCGAGTGCGGGATCGACGTCGCCGCCGGAGGTCCAGTCTCGGGTCATCGTGTGCTCCGTACGTTCTCGAGGGCCGCGAGGAAGTCCCGCGACCAGGCGTTCACGTCGTTCTCCAGGACGCGCTTGCGCAGCGCGCGCATCCGGCGGGACTGCTCCCGCGACGGCATCTCCACGGCCTGCATGATCGCGTCCTTGAGCCCCTCGATGTCGTGCGGGTTGACCAGGACCGCCTGGCGCAGCTCATCCGCGGCGCCGGTGAACTCGCTGAGCACCAGCACCCCGCGGTTGTCGCCGCGGGCGGCGACGTACTCCTTCGCGACCAGGTTCATGCCGTCGCGGAGGGCGGTGACGAGCATCACGTCGGCCGCGAGGTACAGCGCGACCATCTCCTCGCGCGGGAATCCCTGGTGCAGGTAGCGGATCGCCGTGTGCTGCATCGTGTCGCGGTCGCCGTTGATCCGGGCGACGGCCAGCTCGATCTCGTCGCGCAGCTGCACATAGGCGTCCACCCGCTCCCGGCTGGGGCTCGCGACCTGCACCAGGGTGACGTCGTCGACCGACAGGCGGCCCTGATCGAGCAGCTCGCCGAACGCCTTGATCCTGTGCCGGATCCCCTTCGTGTAATCGAGACGATCGACCCCGAGCAGGATCTTGCGCGGATTGCCGAGCCCCTCGCGGATCTCGGCCGCGCGGGCGCGCACATCGGGCCGCGCGGCCAGCTCGGTGTACGGCGTCGTGTCGATAGAGATGGGGAATGCCCGGGCGACGGTCGTGCGGGGGCCGCCCCAGGGCACCGACACGGTCGATCCCTTCACATCGAGCCGCAGCCGGCGCTTCACCGCGGCCAGGAAGTTGCTCGCGTCCTGGGAGCGCTGGAACCCGACGACGTCTGCGCCGAGCAGCCCCTGCAGCACCTGATCGCGCCACGGCAGCTGCGCGTAGAGCCCGTGTGCGGGGAACGGGATGTGGTGGAAGTAGCCGATCGTGAGATCCGGGCGCAGCTCGCGCAGCAGCGCGGGGACGAGCTGCAGCTGGTAGTCGTGCACCCACACCGTGCCGCCGGGCGACACGGCCTGCGCCGCCCGCTCGGCGAACCGGCGGTTGACCCGGACGTAAGCGTCCCACCACTCCCGATGGAACTGCGGCGGGGCGATCACGTCGTGGTAGAGCGGCCAGATCGTGTCGTTGGAGAAGCCCTCGTAGTACTCCTCGACCTCCTGCGACGACAGCGGCACCGGCAGCAGGTGGATGCCGTCCTCCGTGAACGGCTCGAGCTCCAGATCCGCCTGGCCCGCCCAGCCCACCCAGGCACCGTCGACCGCCTGCATGACCGGCTCGAGTGCGGCGACGAGTCCGCCCGGCGAGCGCCGCCAGACCTCTTCGCCGTCGGGGCCCAGCACGCGGTCGACGGGCAGCCGATTGGCGACGATGACGAACGGCGCGGCGGGTGTGGACGATGGCATGGAACGCTCCTCACGGCAGCGGCGGCTGCGTCTCCAGGCTAGTCAACTCGCCCGTCGGCGGCGTCGGCCGTGTCAGCCCGCGACGCGACGGGACCGCGCCAGCAGCGCGTTCGCGATGCCCGCCAGCAGCACCAGGGCGGCGGCGAGCACGGGCAGCAGCAGGGCGGCCTGTGCACCGGAGGAATCGGCCACCTGCCCGGTCACCACGGCGCCGAGCGCCTGCCCGACGACCGTCGCCGAGCCGAGCATCGTCATGACCGTGGCCGCGCGGTCGGCGGGCCCGAAGGCCGCGCCGAGGCTGAACTGGGTGACCAGGGTCGGGCCGATCCCGCACCCCATCACGATGAGGGCGACGAGCATCGCTGTCACGTCGTGCGTCCGCAGCAGCAGCAGGCTGCCGCCGAACAGCACGCCCGCGAACAGCAGCCAGCGGGCGGGCAGCGTGAACCTCGGGGGCAGGAACGCGACGCCGAGCGCGAGGATCGCGGATCCGACGCCCAGCGCGCCGTAGAGCAGACCCGCCTCCTCGGGACGGCCGTGCTCCGTCATGAACGCGGTCAGCGAGGTGAGCATCGTGCCGAAGAACATGCCGACGCCGAGCATGCCGGCCACGACGATCAGCAGCCGGGGGCGGAACAGCGCGGACACCGGCGAGGTCGCACGCCCGTCGACGCCGCGCTCGACAGAGACGTGTGCCGCGGTCGGGTGCAGGGCGAAGGCCCCGACGAACACGAGGATCAGCACGGCGGCGATCACGAGCGGCATCCACGGCGCGATCGCGGTGGCGAGCACGCCGACGAGGAACGGCCCGAACACGAACACCGTCTCGTCGGCGGCCGACTCGTACGACATGGTCGACGACGTGGTGCGCGCCCGACGCTCGGCCGGGACGCGCTCGGTGATGATCGTGACCAGCCGCGACCGCGACATCGGGGAGACCTGAGGCGCCGTGGCACCGATCACGAAGGCGCTGAGCAGCAGGACAGCCTCCGGCGCGGGCGAGTAGACGACGAACGTGAACCCGATCAGCGCCGCGGCATTGGCGACCGCGATGATGCCGAGCACGATCCGCTGCCCTCGACGGTCGGCGGCGGCGCCCAGCAACGGACCGAAGCAGGCCGTCCCGATGCCCACGGCTGCGGAGGTGAGGCCGCCCAGGGCCACCGATTCGCGGGCCGCCACCACGACGGTGAGCACGCCGACGACCATCATCGCGAACGGCAGCCGGGCGATGAAGGCGATCAGGAAGTACGGCAGTCCGACGCGCCGCAGCAGGCTGGGAGCGGCGGCCGATGAGGGGTGCGAAGCAGTCATGGCGGAGGGGATCTCCGGCGCCGCCGCGAGGCGACGCGGATCAGGTGCCGCCGCTTTCCGCCGGAAGAGCCGGCGGCCGGTAATGCACGACGATGATGTCTCCAGGGTAGCGTGGTCGCATGCGCAACTACCTCTTCGCGAGCGGCCTGTTCAGCGCGATCACGAGCGGGATCGCGCTGCTGCGCGGCACCCGCGAGGCGCCGATCACCTGGCGCGCCGTGCTGGCGTGGCTGAGCTGGGGCATCACGATCGCGCTCGCGGTGGGGGCGATCGTCGACTTCCGCCGCGACGAGCGCGGCGAGACGGTAGCCCTCGACTCCCCCGTCGCGCCGGTGCAGTACAAGCGCGCGAAGAAGGCTCTCAAGGCCGAGCTGAAGGCCGAGCGCAAGGCCACGAAGGCCTGAGCCGACATGGCCTGAGCAGATCGATCAGCCCAGGTCGATCTGGTAGTGGATGAAGCCGCTGCGCTCGGCGACCCGGTCGTACAGACCTCGCGCCGTGCTGTTGCTCTCCGCGGTGAGCCAGTAGAGCTTGTCGCTGCCGGCGCCGCGCGCCGCGTCGGCCACGTGCGCGATGAGCGCGCGCCCGACGCCGGTTCCGCGCACGGAGGGATCCACGAAGAGGTCCTCGAGGTACGTATAGCCGGTCTTCGACCAGGTGGCCGGGTGCGCGAACCAGTGCACGATCCCGACCGCGCGACCGTCGTCATCGCGGGCGATCGCGCCATGGATGTCGCCCGCAGGATCCACGATCCTCGCGAACGTCGATTCCGTGACGTCGTCGGCGAGCGCGGACTCGTAGAACGTCAGGTACGCCTGCCACAGCGGCAGCCACTCGTCGCGGTCGGCCGCCGTCAGAGCCTGGATCGTCGTCATGCGCCGATCCTAGGCGCTTGTGGTCGTCGGGGTCCCGTCAGCGTGTCAGGATGAGCGCCTCGCCCTGCCCGCCGCCGCCGCACAGCGCGACCACGGCGGTGCCGGATCCGCGGCGCGCCAGCTCGTGCGCCATGTGCCCCGCGAGCCGGTTGCCGCTCGCGCCGATGGGGTGGCCGATCGCGATGCCGCCGCCGTGGATGTTGACGATCTCCGGATCCAGGCCGAGCGCGGCCTCGGAGCGCGCCACCACGGCCCCGAACGCCTCGTTGATCTCGACGAGGTCCAGATCCGCGACGGTGATCCCCTGCTTGTCCAGGGCCCGCCGGATCGCGTCCGCCGGCTGCTCGTGCAGCGAGTTGTCCGGACCCGCGGTCTGCCCGCTCGCCCCGACCCCGGCGAGCACAGGCCAGCCGTGGCTCTTGGCGTTCGCCCGGGTCGTGACGATCACGGCCGAGGCGCCGTCGGAGATCTGCGAGGAATTCCCGGCGGTGATCGACCCGCCCACGGTGAACGCCGGGCGCAGGCCCGCGAGCGACTCCACCGTCGTCTCGGGGCGCACGCCCTCATCGGCCGTCAGCACGAGATCGGGGCCCTTGCGCTGCGGCACCGAGACGGGGACGATCTCGGCCGCGAACACACCCGCCTCGCGCGCCGCGGCGGCCCGCTGGTGCGACCGCGCGGCGACCTCGTCCTGCGCCTGGCGGGTGACGGCGAACCGCTCGTTGTGACGCTCGGTGGAGGCACCCATGCTCTCCGCGTCGTAGGCGTCGGTGAGCCCGTCGTAGGCCATGTGGTCGAGCACCTCGACGGATCCGTACGTCCAGCCGTCGCGCGAGCCCATCAGCAGGTGCGGCGCACGGGTCATCGACTCCATGCCGGCGGCGACCACGGTGAGCGCGTCGCCGGTGCGGATCATCCGCGCGGCGTCGATGATCGCGGTGAGCCCCGACAGGCACACCTTGTTCACGGAGTGCGCGGGCACATCCCAGCCGATGCCGGCGCCGATCGCGGCCTGCCGCGCGGCGTTCTGCCCGGATCCGGCGGCGAGCACCTGGCCCACGATGACCGCGTCGATCTCGGCGGGGTCCACGCCGCCCTGCTCCAGTGCCCCGCGGATCGCGAGGGATCCGAGCTGCGGCGCCGTGAACGGGGCGAGCTGCCCCTTGAGCCGTCCCTGCGGCGTGCGCGCCGCCGCGACGATGACGATGTCTTCTGCACTCATGGTCATTCCAGTCCTTCCGCGACGAGCAGCGGGGGCTCGGTCGCGTCCTTCACATCCTGCACGCTCACGCCGGGGGCGAGCTCGATCAGCCGCAGTCCCGCCGGGGTGACGTCGATCACGGCCAGATCCGTGATGATGCGGTGCACCACGCCGCGCCCGGTGAGCGGCAGCGAGCAGGCGTCCACGATCTTCGCGGATCCGTCGCGGGCGACATGCTCCATGAGCACGATCACCCGTCCCGCGCCGTGCACGAGGTCCATCGCGCCGCCCGGGCCCTTGACCATCTTCCCCGGGATCATCCAGTTGGCCAGATCCCCGGTCGCGCTCACCTGCATCGCGCCGAGGATCGCGGCGTCGATCTTGCCGCCGCGGATCATGCCGAAGCTGGTCGCGGAGTCGAAGAACGCCGTGCCCGGCAGCGTCGTGACGGTCTCCTTGCCGGCGTTGATCAGATCGGGGTCGACGTTCTCCTCCGTGGGGTACGGGCCGACCCCGAGGATGCCGTTCTCGGACTGCAGCACGACCGTGACGCCCTCGGGTACGTAGTTCGGCACGAGTGTCGGCAGGCCGATGCCGAGGTTGACGTAGGCGCCGTCCTGCAGCTCCCGTGCCGCGCGTGCCGCCATCTCATTGCGGGTGAGTGCCATGGTCAGACCCCTTCCTTGACGGTGCGGCGCTCGATGCGCTTCTCGATGCCGGTGCCCACCTCGATGATGCGATGCACGTAGATGCCGGGCAGGTGGATGCTGTCCGGATCCAGTTCGCCCGGCTCGACGAGCTCCTCGACCTGGGCGATGCAGATGCGACCGGCCTGCGCAGCCAGCGGGTTGAAGTTGCGTGCCGCCTTGTTGAAGATCAGGTTGCCGTGCCGGTCGCCCCTCCAGGCGTGCACGAGCGCGAAGTCGGTCACAATCGACTCCTCGAGCACATAGTCGTGCGGCACTCCGGTGGGCGCGAAGCTGCGCACTTCCTTCTGCGGGGATGCCACGGCCACTCCCCCGTTCCCGTCGTAGCGGCGCGGCAGTCCGCCTTCGGCGACCTGCGTGCCCACGCCGGTCTGTGTGAAGAACGCGGCGATGCCCGCACCACCGGCACGCAGCT
>JAFDWP010000233.1 GCA_018268435.1 Actinomycetota bacterium | reverse complement strand
CCGGCTTGCCGAGGTGCGGGCGACGACCGACGGCGCGATCGGCGTCGGCGGGGCGACGCTGGCGACCGCGCTGCGGCGAGCGGGGCTGCTCGACGAGCTGCTGCTGTTCACACATCCCGCGATCCTCGGATCCGGACGGCCGCTGTTCGACCCGCCGCCCGACGGGCAGACCGACGCCCCGGTGCAGCTGGACCTGCTCGAGCAGGCCGCCTTCGACGAGGGCGTCACCATGCACCGCTACGCCGTGCGGGACTGAGGCCGGTCCCTTCGAGAGCCTCAGGGACCGGGGGTCGGCCTCAGGGGCCGGGGCCCTTCGAGAGCCTCAGGGACCGGGGCGCGCTTCAGCGACCGGGCCCTTCGAGAGCCTCAGGGACCGACGCTCACCAGGGGCTGGGCTCGTAGTCCTTGAGGAACACGCCGTGGATGTCCTCGCCGGCCTCGCCGCGCACGATCGGGTCGTACACGCGCGCGGCGCCGTCGACGAGGTCGAGCGGGGCGTGGAAGCCCTCCTCGGCCAGGCGCACCTTCGTGTAGTGCGGGCGCTCGTCGGTGATCCAGCCGGTGTCGACCGCGGTCATCAGGATCCCGTCGGTCTCCAGCATCTCCCCGGCGCTGGTGCGCGTGAGCATGTTCAGCGCGGCCTTCGCCATGTTCGTGTGCGGGTGGCCGGGGCCCTTGTACCGGCGGGAGAACTGCCCCTCCATCGCCGAGACGTTCACGATGTGCTTGCGCCGCGCGGACGACGCCGCCATCGACGGGCGCAGCCGGCTGATCAGCAGGAACGGCGCCGTGGTGTTGCACAGCTGCACCTCGAGCATCTCCAGCGGATCCACCTGGTCCACGCTCTGCACCCAGCTGTTCACGCGGTCCACATCGGGAACGAGGCCACCCGCGTCGATCGCGGTGCCGTCGGCGTGCTTGGCGAGCGACGAGGATCCGGGCGCCATCGCGAGCTGCGCGAGCTCCTCCGCGGTGAGCGCCTGACCGCCGCGTTCGGCGATCGTGCCGCCCAGCGACGCGATCGACAGCAGCGGGTGCGCGTCGACCGAGGCCTGCAGCGCCTCGGGATGCGGATCCGCGGTGTGCCCGAACGTCTCCATCTCGGGCAGCGGGCCGTTCGGCAGCGGCTGCAGCTCGGCATCGACGAGCAGCGAGTAGGCGCCGGGCGAGCGGCGCACGGTCTGCGCGGCGTTGTTGATCAGGATGTCGAGCGGGCCCTGCGCTGCGACCGAGTCGGCGAGCGCGATCACCTGGGCGGGGTCGCGCAGGTCGATGCCGACCACGCGCAGCCGGTGCAGCCAGTCGGCGGAGTCGGGCAGCGCCGCGAACCGGCGCACCGCGTCGCGCGGGAAGCGCGTGGTGATCGTGGTGTGCGCGCCGTCGCGGAGCAGCCGCAGCGCGATGTGCATGCCGATCTTCGCGCGGCCGCCGGTGAGCAGGGCGCGCTTGCCCGTGAGGTCGGTGCGAGCGTTGCGCTTGCCGTGGCTGAACCGCGCGCAGTCGGGGCAGAGCTGGTGGTAGAACGCGTCGACGATCGTGTACTGCTGCTTGCAGATGTAGCAGTTGCGGGGCTTCAGCAGCTCGCCCGCGGTCGGGGCGTCGACCACGCTCGTGGCCAGATCCAGCCCGCGCGTCTCATCGTCGATCCGGTCGGGGGCTCCGGTCGCGGTCGCGGCGATGACGGCTCTGTCGGCCTCGGCGATCGCATCGCGGATCTCGCGGCGGCGCACGCGCTTGGCGGCCTTGAACATGGCGGCGGTGGCGCGGCGCACGGTGATGAAGTCGGGGTGCTCCTGGTCGAGCTCATGCAGCTCGGCGAGCACGCGCAGGGTGGTGGCGAGGTCGGCGGAGTCGATGCCGGATCCGACGGGGTCGCCGCCCTTCGTCTCGCGGCGGTCGCTCGGGGACCGCGGGGCGTCGGCAGGGCTGTCGGTCATTGGGCCGATTCTACGCGAGTGGCCTGGTGGTCGGCCGTGCGCCCGGGCCCGCACGCGCAGGGTCGCCCGCCGCCGGGTCCCTGTCCGCATCCGCCGAGACGTCCGTATCCGCCGAGACCCCGCTGCGCGCCGAGTCCCTGTCCGTAGCGCGCGGAGACGTCCGTATCCGCCGAGACGTCCGTAGCGCGCCGAGACCCCCGCTGCGCGCCGAGACCCCCACCGGATCACGGATCTCCGTGGGGGTCTCGGCGGCAGGTGGGGGTCTCGGCGGCCCGTGGGGGTCTCGGCGGCAGGTGGGGTCTCGGCCGCGGGCATACGCTCGAGGGGTGAGCCTTCTCGTCACCGTCCCCACCGCCGACCTCGCCGCTGCCGTCCTCGCCCGCGGCCCGCTGCCGGACGGGGTGGAGGTGCGGGTGTGGGACATGACCACGCCTCCGCCGGCGCAGCGCCTCGACATCGTGGTGCCGTCCTACCTCGGACGCCAGCACCTCGACTCCCTCGTCGACATCGAGGTCGGCCTCGTGCAGGGCCAGATGATCGGCTACGAGGCCGTGATCGACCGGGTCCCCGCCGGGATCCCGTTCGCGAACGCGGCCAGCGTGCACGAGCCGGGCACCGCCGAGCTCGCCGTGGCGCTGACACTCGCCGCGCAGCGCGAACTGCCGCGGTTCGTGCGCTCCCGGGACGCGGGTGTGTGGGACCGCGCCTTCACGTCGAGCCTCGCGGACCGGCGGGTGCTGCTCGTGGGGATCGGCGGCGTCGGCAAGGCCATCGCCCGTCGTCTCGCCGGCTTCGAGACGAGCCTCACCGCGGTCGCGAAGACGGCCCGCACCGAGGTCGTCGAGGGCGTCGGGGAGATCCCCGTGCACGCGCTCGCCGACCTGCCCGCCGTGCTCCCCGAGGCGGAGATCGTGATCCTGTCGCTGCCCGGCGGGCCCACCACGCACCGCCTGTTCGACGCCGCCATGCTCGCCCGGATGGCCGACGGGGCTCTGCTGGTGAACGTCGGCCGCGGCACACTCGTCGACACCGACGCCCTCGTCGCCGAGAGCGGCCGGATCCGGGCCGCGCTGGACGTGATGGATCCGGAGCCGCTGCCGGAGGGGCATCCGCTGTGGACCGCGCCGGGCGTGATGTTCACGCCGCACGTCGGCGGGGCCTCGACCGCGATGTCGCCGCGCATGGCCGCGCTCGTGCGCGCCCAGATCGACCGGATGCTCGCCGGCGAGGAGCCGGTCAACCTCATCCGCCGCTGAGCCGCCGCTGCGCGCTGAGCCGCCGCCGACCCCGCCGCTGACCCCCGCCGCGCGCCACCGCGCAGCGTCCGTCGCGCCATCGGCCGGGACCGTTCTCAGGACGGATTCGGGAGATCCGCGCTTCCCGGCGTCGAGTTCCGCGGATTCGCGAAATCCATCCTGAGTACGGGACCGAGGCTCGCGCGAAGCATCGTCCCGGTACGACGGCAACCGATCGATCGAACCGATTCGATCCGCGAGTTTCCGCGAAGGCCGCCGCGCCCGGTACCCTGATCGCATGGCCGAGATCGAGCAGCAGTCCGCCCCCGGATCCGAGTGGTGGCGCACCGCCGTCATCTACCAGATCTACCCCCGCTCCTTCGCCGACGCGAACGGCGACGGGATCGGCGACCTGCCGGGCATCACGTCCCGCCTCGACGCGCTCGGCGAGCTCGGCGTCGACGCGATCTGGCTGAGCCCGTTCATGCCGAGTCCGCAGAAGGACGCCGGCTACGACGTCTCCGACTACCGCGGCGTGGATCCGCTGTTCGGCACGCTCGACGACTTCGACACGATGCTCGCCGCCGCGCACGACCGCGGCATCCGCGTGATCGTCGACCTGGTGCCGAACCACTCCTCCGACCAGCACCGCTGGTTCCAGGAGGCGCTGAAGGCCGCACCGGGCAGCCCCGAGCGCGCGCGCTACATCTTCCGCGACGGCAAAGGCGCGCACGGCGAGCTGCCGCCGAACAACTGGGAGAGCGTCTTCGGCGGCGGCATGTGGACCCGGATCACCGAGCCCGACGGCACGCCGGGGCAGTGGTACCTGCACATCTTCGACACCAGCCAGCCCGACTTCGACTGGACCAACGAGGAGGTCCGCGAGGAGTTCCGCGGCGTGCTGCGGTTCTGGCTCGACCGCGGTGTCGACGGCTTCCGCGTCGACGTCGCGCACGGGATGATCAAGAAGGCCGGCCTGCCCGACTACACGCCCGCGCCGTCGGGGGGATCCATGGGCGGCGATGACGTCGAGGACGTCCCGTACTGGGGCCAGCCCGGCGTGCACGAGATCTACCGCGACTGGCACCGGGTGCTCGCGGCCTACGACGGCGACCGCGCGCTGTGCGCCGAGGCCTGGCTGCCCACCCTCGAGCAGACCGCGCTCTGGGTGCGTCCGGACGAGATGAACCAGGCGTTCAACTTCGGCTACCTGATGACGCCGTGGGACGCCGAGGAGCTGCGCGACGTGATCCGGGAGTCGCTGGACGCCTTCGGTGCGGTCGGCGCCCCCAGCACCTGGGTGCTCTCCAACCACGACGTGGTGCGGCACGCGTCCCGCCTGGCGCTGACGATCGACAACCCGCAGGGCGAGGGCATCGGCCCGCGGGACGAGCCCAAGCCCGACCGCGCGCTGGGCCTGGCCCGCGCCCGCGCCGCCACCACCGTGATGCTGTCGCTGCCCGGCTCCGCCTACCTCTACCAGGGCGAGGAGCTGGGCCTGCCCGAGGCGATGGAGATCCCGGACGAGTACCGCCAGGATCCGACCTGGTTCCGTACGAACGGCGAGCGCTACGGCCGCGACGGCTGCCGCGTGCCGCTGCCGTGGAGCGGCACCGCGCCCTCCTACGGCTTCAACGACACCGGCGCCTCCTGGCTGCCGCAGCCGGCGGAGTGGGCCGAGTACGCCCGCGCGCTCGAGGAGGGCTCCGACGCCTCCACGCTGTCGCTGTACAAGACGCTGCTGCGCCTGCGCAAGGAGCGCGGGCTCGGATCCGGATCCCTGGTCTGGGAGGACCTCGGATCCGACGCCGTCGCGTTCCGCCGCGGGGATCTGCACGTCGCGGCGAACCTCGGCACGGCGCCCCTCGCGCTGCCCGCCGGCGCCGTGATCGTCGTGCACAGTGCACCGCAGTCCGGTGCGGTGCTGCCGCCCGACTCCGCCGCCTGGTACACGCTGTCCTGAGCTTCCGCCTCGGCCGGGGCCCCGAGGCCGCGGCCGCTGCGAGGCCCGTCCCCGCGCCGCGGGCCGCTACGCGATCGGCTGGACCAGCCCGTGCCGCCAGGTCGCGGGATCCGGCAGATGCGCGTGGTCCTCGTGCCGATCCAGATCGACGAAGTGGTAGACCTCCCAGGACGGCCCGTCGGGGGCGGCATCGTGCTCGCTCAGCCAGGCCGCGATGCGCCCGTAGGCCACGCCGAGGCCCTGCGGCACGCCGATGTACTCCGTCGTGATGGCCGTGCCCCCGGGCAGCACGTCGGCGACGATGCTGCCCTCCGAGGGAAGCGCACCGTCCACCGGGAACCCCTGCTCCACGTCCGCGACGAGTTCCCCGACGTCGGAGTCCGGCCCGATGTCGGGAAAGGAGTGATAGCGCACGTACGTCGGGCCGCTCGGGCGCGCGCCGTGACGCTGGAAGTACGCGCGGAACTCCGCGATCCGGTCGTCGAGCGCGCCGGCGAGATCCGCGACCCGCACCGTCGCCCGGATCCGGACCACCGGCTGCTCCACCAGCTCGTGGATCTGCACCGCCGGGCCGCTCTCGGCAGGAGCCGGATCCGTGGTCTGCGTCATGGCGGTACCGCCTCTCCTCCATGCGACGGCTCTGCCTCCGTCGCCTCATCACATGCGGTCGGCGTCGCGCACCACCCCGGACGCACAACCGATAAGTTGTAGATTAGAACGGTCCCCCGGCCCCGGTCAACAGCGGGCGTGCTCAGGCGTGCGTGCCCGCGGCCACCGGGGTGCTGTCCGCGCCGACGGAGACCTCCGTCGGCCGGCGCCGCACCGTCGCCGCCGTGATCAGCTGCACGGCGAGGGCCACCGCGAGCACGGCGCCGGAGAGCAGGAGCAGCTGATCGGGCAGCACGCCCGTGGCGAGCGCGAGACCGCCCGCGGCGCTGCCCAGTCCACTGCCGAGCATCATCGCGCTGTTGTTCAGGGCGAGCACGAGCGCGGCCACCGCGGGCGGCACCATCATGGCGAGACGGGTCTGCGCGGCGACGCCGGAGCCGCCGTTGAAGAAGGCCGATACCAGGAACCAGGCGAGACCGGCGACGGCTCCAGCGACACCCGGGAGCATCAGGCCGGCCCAGCCGAGCACGGCCGCGGCCAGCACGGTGGCCACGATGACGGTCAGCACGGCGACCGGGCCGCGACGGTCGGTCACGCGGCCGGAGACGAAGTTGCCGACGAGGCTGACGATGCCGTAGCCGAACAGCGCGCCGATCATCGGGTAGCCCTCGCCGATGCGCGGGCCGAGGATGAGCGTGGCGTAGGTGAAGCACAGGTAGCTCGCGCACATGAGGCCCATGGGCACGAGGAGCACGGCGAGGATCGCCGGTCGGGTGAGCGGGCTCAGCGCCGCGCGCAGCGACAGCGGCGGCAGGTGCAGGCGCGGAACGCGGGCGATGATGCCCACCAGCGCGGCCGAGCCGACGCCGACCACCAGGAACAGCGGGATGCGCCAGTCGGCCTGGCCCAACACGAGCCCGACCGGGACGCCGAGCGCGGTCGCGAACAGGAAACCGCCCATCACGAGCGCGAGCGCCCGGCCGCGGTAGTGCTCGGGCGTGCGCGCGATGACGTAGGAGCCGATCACGGCGTTCAGCAGCGCGCCGCCCACGGCCGACACCACCCGACCCGTCATAGCCCAGAAGTACGTCGGGGCGAGCCCGACCAGGAGGTTCCCGAGCACGAACACCGAGAGGGCGATCACGATCGTCGACTTGCGCTCCCAGCGACCGGTGAGCGCGCCGAGCACCGGTCCGGCGATCGCGCCGGTCACCGCGAACACGCTCATGAGCTGTCCCGCGGCGGCCGCATCCACCTGCAGATCCGTGGAGATCTGCGGCAGCAGCCCCGCCAGCACGTACCCGTCGATCCCCATGGAGAAGGTCGCGACGGCGAGCCAGATCAGAGCTCCGGGGCGGAAGCGGGTGTCGTCAGCAGTCGTTCGCACCAGACGATCCAATCAGAGTCGCACCGCCTCCCGGCAACTTCTGCAAGGATTCCGGACGAATGGTCGGGGCACGGCTCAGCGCCCCGGACCACGACGGCGACGGAGCCGCCCAGGGGAGCCGGACCGCGTAGGCTCAGCCGCATGGCGATCGACCTCGAAGCGCTCTTCATCGACCTGCACCGCAACCCCGAGCTCTCGTTCCAGGAGGTGCGCACCGCGGCGATCGCCGCCGGGCACCTGCGCGACCTGGGCCTCGAGGTCACCGAGGGCGTCGGGCGCACCGGCGTCATCGGCGTGCTCCGCAACCCGGCCGCGGACGACGCCGGCGGCGGACCGGTCGTCTGGGCGCGCGCCGACATGGACGCGCTGCCGGTGGTCGAGGAGACCGGGCTGCCGTACGCCAGCACCGCGACGGGGATCGACCCGGAGGGGCACGAGGTCGGCGTCATGCACGCCTGCGGCCACGACATGCACGTGACCGCGATGATCGGCGCCGTGGAGGAGCTCGTCCGCACCCGGGACGAGTGGTCCGGCACCGTGGTCGTCGTGATCCAGCCCGCCGAGGAGTTCGGCGCGGGCGCCCGCGCGATGCTGGACGACGGCGCGCTCGACCGATTCCCCCGCCCCGACGTCGTGATCGGCCAGCACGTCACGCCGCTCCCCGCGGGCATCATCGGGGTGCGGCCCGGCCCGCAGATGTCGGCGTCCGACGGCCTGCACGTGGTGCTGCACGGCCGCGGCGGGCACGGCTCGCGGCCGCACTCCACGATCGACCCCGTGGTGATGGCGGCCGCCACGGTCATGCGCCTGCAGACCGTGGTCTCGCGCGAGGTGGATCCGCACGACCTGGCCGTGGTGACGGTGGGCGCGATCCACTCCGGCACCAAGAACAACATCATCCCCGCCGAGGCCACGCTCGACCTCAGCCTGCGCTACCCCGACGAGACGCTGCGCGCCGCGATGCTGGAGAAGGTGGAACGCGTGATCCGGGCGGAGGCGATGGCGAGCGGCGCCACCGTGGATCCCACGATCGAGACGCTGCACACGCTGCCGGCGACGATCAACGACCCGTCCGCCACGGAGCGCGCGACCGCCGCCTTCCGCGCCGCGTTCGGCGAGGGGAGCGTGGTCGACCCCGGCCTGTTCACCGGCAGCGAGGACGTGTCGTGGTTCGCCCGCGACGCCGGCGTGCCGCTCGTGTTCTGGTTCTGGGGCGGCATCGATCCGGCGCGGTACGCCGCGGCGGTGGCGGCGGGCACGGTCGACAGCGAGATCGCCACCAACCACTCCCCGTTCTTCGCGATCGAGATCCACCCCACGATCGAGGTCGGTGTGAAGGCGCTCACGGTCGCCGCCCGGGAGTTCCTCGACTGAGCCCCCGCGCGCGAGCCCCGCGGCTGTGTTCGGGGCGATGCTCGGCCCGGCCCGGCCCGCGACGATCAGCACAGGTTGCGACGATCTGCACACCGATCGAGCGGATCCGTGTGCTGATCGTCGCAGTATGTGCAGATCGTCGCGCCGGATCCAACCCGTCCGCCCCCGCCCGCACCCACGCACCCACGCACCCACGCCCCCGCCACAGCGAACGGCAGGGATCCTCAAAGCCCGCCGATAGGGGGCGGTGGGAATCTGGGCGCGACCGGGAGGTGGCCATGTCGACACCGGCAGAGACGTCGCGGACCGATGAGCCCGTGCGGGACGGCGCCGTGCTCGAGGTCGCCGGGCTCGTGGTGCGCTACGGCGCACGCACCGCCGTCGACGAGGTCGGCTTCCGCATCGAGCGCGGCGAGATCCTCGGCCTGCTCGGTCCGAACGGCGCGGGCAAGACGACGACGCTGAGCGTGATCGAGGGCCTGCGCAGGCCGGAGAGCGGATCCGTGACCGTCGACGGGATCGATGCGCTGCGTCATCCGATCGACGCGCGCGCCCGGCTCGGGGTGCAGCTGCAGGAGTTCGGATTCCAGCCCGAGCTGAGCCTCGAGCAGCTGTTGCGCCTGTACAGCGGTCTGTACGGGGTGAGTCTGAGCCGCCCCCAGGCCCGGGAGGCGCTGGACGGGGTCGGCCTGGAGCAGGAGGCCGGGAAGCGGCTCAAGGGCCTGTCCGGCGGCCAGGCGCAGCGCTTCTCGCTGCTGATCGCGACCCTGCACGACCCGCTGCTGCTCCTGCTGGACGAGCCGACGAGCGGACTGGATCCGCAGTCCCGCCGCAGCCTGTGGCAGCGCATCGAGGCTTCGCGCGGGCGCGGCGGCAGCATTCTGCTCACGACGCACTCCATGGAGGAGGCGCAGGCCGTGTGCGACCGCATCGTCCTCATCGACCACGGCAAGATCGTGACGACCGGCAGCCCCGCCGAGCTCATCGCCGCCCACCGCGAGGATCCGCGCGTGCAGGCGATCGCGCACGGCGAGCCGACGCTCGAGGACGTGTTCATCGCCCTGACGGGAAGTGATCTGCGTGACTGACACCGCCGTCGCCCGGCCGCCGATCGGGCTGACCCTGCGCTCCCTGCTCCGCGCCGACGTGACGGTGATCCTGCGCAGCCGGCAGACCCTGATCCTGAACCTCGCCGTGCCGCTGCTCATCCTGATCATCACGAACTTCGCCGGACGCAAGTCCCAGAGCGCGCTCGGCACCGGCGGCGCAGCCCTCATGATCGCGATGGCGCTCAGCTACGGCCTGCTCTCCTCGGCGCTCATGGGCTACTCGATTACCGTCGCGCGCGATCGCGAGGCCGGGGTGTTCCAGCGCCTGCGGGTCACGCCGACCCCGACCTGGGCGATCATGCTGAGCCGTCTGCTGGTGCAGTTCGCCGCGGCCATCGCGACCGTCATCATCGTGATCGTCGTCGGCGGGATCATGCATGGCCTGCAGGACAGCTTCGGCACCTACCTGCTGATCTTCCTGGTGGCCGTGTACGGAGCGGCGATGTTCCTCGGCATCGGGCAGGCGATCGTCGGCCTGATCCGATCGGCCGGCGCAGTGAACGCCGTCGGCCGCGCGCTGTTCGTCGTCCTGATCCTGATCGGCATGCTCGGCGTCTCCGGGATCCTCGGCGACACGCTCTCCTCCCTCGCGACGTGGACCCCGGTCGGCGCGCTGGTCACCCTGTTCACCGCGGTGCAGAGCGCGGCGGCCTGGACCAGCGACGACGGCTGGGCGATCGTCGCGATCGGCGGCTACCTCGTGGTGTTCGCCGGGATCGGGATCCGCTGGTTCCAGTGGGAGGCGCGGTAGCCGCGCTCAGACGTCGAGGCGCAGCGGCGGGAGCGCGGCGAGCGGCGCGTGCGCCTCGTGATGCAGCCGCTCCATGCGCGCGTCGAGCTCGCTGGCCGCGTCGGCCGCCGCGGTGAGGTCGTCGACGAGGTGCGCGGGCACCTGACCCTGGAACTTGTAATGGATCTTGTGCTCCAGGCTCGCCCAGAAGTCCATCGCGATGGTGCGGAACTGCACCTCCACGGGCACCATGATCGGACCGGAGGAGAGGAAGACCGGCACCTCGAGGATCGCGTGCAGACTGCGGTAGCCGTTGGCCTTCGGCGTCGCGATGTAGTCCTTCACGAGGCGCACGGTGACGTCGTCCTGCGCGGCGAGCAGGTCGAACAGCCGGTACACGTCGGCCACGAAGCTGCAGGTCACCCGCACCCCGGCGATGTCGGTGATGCTCTCCCGGATCGAGGCGAAGTCGGGCTCGATCCCACGCCGCGCGACCTTCTCCACGATGCTGTCGGGCGTCTTCACCCGGCTCTTCACGTGCTCGATCGGGTTGTACGAGTGGTGGTGGGTGAACTCGTCGCGCAGGATCGAGATCTTCGTCTCGATCTCGCGCATCCCGAACTCGTACTCGTGCAGGAAGCGCTGGAACTCGTCCCGCAGCCCCCGCGCCTCGGAGATGGTCTGGTTCAGCGCGTCGTCATCGAGGGGGACCGTGCTCATGACTGCGACGCTACGCATCGGGAGTTCGGATCTCCTGTGTGTTCGTCCTGAGCGCACGACCGGTTCGGGAGAACGCTCTCCCGTGCCCCGCACGCGCGCGCGAGGACACGCCCGGCAGCGGATCCGGGCAAAGAGTGATGGAACAGTGATGCAACATCGCATCCGTGAAATTGCGCGGACCCCGTTCCAGGCGTAATTTAGCCGCTCGTGGCCAATGACAGCCGGGAAAGCGCCGACGCCCCGCAGGTAGCCAAGCGCATCCTGCTCGGCGAACCGCTCAGCACCGAGAAGGCGAACGAGCAGCTCCTCCCCAAGCGGATGGCGCTGCCGATCTTCGCCTCCGACGCCCTCTCCTCCGTGGCCTACGGTCCGCAGGAGATGCTGATGACCCTGGGGCTGGGCGGACTGGCGTTCCTCGCCTTCGCCCCGTGGGTGGCCGCGGCCGTCGTGCTGCTGCTGATCGTGATCGTGCTGAGCTACCGCAAGCTCATCCAGGCGTACCCCTCCGGCGGCGGCGACTACGAGGTCGCCTCGAAGAACCTCGGCGAGGTGCCCGGGGTGATCGTGGCCTCCGCGCTGCTCGTGGACTACATCCTCACCGTGTCGGTGTCGATCGCGTCCGGCGTGGACAACATCATCTCCGCCGTGCCGCAGCTGAACCCGTGGCGGGTCGAGCTCGCGGTCGGCTTCGTGATCCTCATCGTGGTCGTGAACCTCCGCGGCGTGCGCGAGGCCTCCACCTTCTTCGCCATCCCCACCTACGTGTTCGTCGGATCCGTCGTGGTGATGATCGTCACCGGCCTCATCCGCACGTTCCTGGGCGACGCCCCCGTCGCCGAGAGCGCGCAGTACGCCATGCACGGCGACCAGCTCGCGAACGCCGCCGTCATCCTGCTCGTGCTGCGCGCGTTCTCCAGCGGCTGCTCCGCCCTGACCGGGGTGGAGGCCGTCTCGAACGGCGTGCAGGCGTTCCGGATCCCGAAGATCCGCAACGCGCAGGCGACGCTCGCGATGATGGGCGGCATCGCCATCCTGCTGTTCACCGGCCTCACCGCGCTGGGCCTGATCACGCAGGTGCACTATGCGGAGAACCCGTGCCGCGATCTGGTGGGCTTCGACTGCGCCCTGCCGCAGCAGTCGCTCATGGCGCAGATCGCCTCGGCAGTGTTCGGCGGCGGATCCCTGCCGTTCTTCATCATCCAGGCCGCCACCGCCTGCGTGCTGCTGCTCGCCGCCAACACCGCGTTCAACGGCTTCCCGCTGCTCGGCGCCGTGCTCGCCCGCGACGGCTACGCCCCGAAGGCGCTGAACACCCGCGGCGACCGCCTCGTGTTCTCGAACGGCATGATCCTGCTCGGCATCGCCGCGGTCGGCGTGCTGGTGCTGTTCCAGGCGAACCTGACCAGCCTCATCCAGCTCTACATCATCGGCGTGTTCGTCTCGTTCTCCCTGGGCCAGGTCGGCATGGTGCGGCACTGGCGAGGCCTGCTGCGCGCCGCCAAGGGGCAGAACGCCGAGGTCGCGGCGCAGGCGCGGCGCAGCGCCTACACGGGCCTCGTGATCAACTCGCTCGGCGCGTCGCTCACGATCGCCGTGCTCGTGATCGTGACGATCACGAAGTTCACGCACGGCGCGTGGATGGTGTTCCTCGCCATCCCGATCCTCGCGCTGCTGATGATGGGCGTGAAGCGCTACTACCGCGACGTCGAGCACGAGATCGCGATCGACGACACCACCCACTTCGGGTCGGAGGGCGACGTCGCGATCGTGCTCGTGAACCGGCTGCAGAAGCCCGTGATCAAGGCGATCGACTATGCGATCGCCGCACGGCACGAGAAGACCGTCGCGCTGCACGTCGCCGCCAACCCCGAGGACGGCGTGCAGCTGCAGAAGGACTGGCAGCAGCACCGGATCCCGATCCCGCTGGTCATCGTGGAGTCGCCGTTCCGCGCCTATGCGCAGCCGGTCGAGGCCTACATCAAGAAGTACCGCGCCAAGCACGGCCCGGCCGTGATGACCGTGTACCTGCCGCAGTACATCGTGGGGCACTGGTGGGAGTCGATCCTGCACAACCGCCGCGCCCGCCGCATGGCGAACCAGCTGATGCTGATCCACGGCGTGACGATCACGCTCGTGCCGTGGCTGCTGGACTCCTCCGAGCTCATCTACGGCCGGCGCTCCCGCCCCGTGCCCGGACAGCAGCGCGCGGGACGTCCGCTCGCGCTCTACGGCGGCGGGGACGCCAAGCCCGCCCGCCGCGTGCAGCGCCCGGCCGGCCCGCCCGAGCAGGGCTGACGCACCCCGGCCCCGCGGCGTTGACACCGACCGTCGCCCGCGGGACACTCGGGCTGAGTGCGCACGAACCGCCACCCCGGTGGCAGCGGAAGGACGATGATGCCCGAGACCACCGCGCTGATCGATCAGCTCCGCAGGCGACTCCCGCAGGACGGCTTCGACGACCGGGAACCCCGCGACGTGACCGGCGCCCTGGCCGCGATGATCGAGCTCGCCGAGGGGCGCCGCCCCGGTGAGACACGCGCCGCGGTCTCCTCGCCGACCATCGCGGAGCACGGCTGGACGTCCCGCCGCACGATCGTGCAGATCTGCACCGACGACGCGCCCTTCCTCGTCGATTCGGTCGCCGCGGCCGTCGCCGACGCCGGCCTCACCGTCCACCTGCTCGCGCACCCGGTCGTCACGGTCCGCCGCGACGACGGACGGCGGCTGCTCGAGATCGGCGGCGTCGGCGGGCGCTCCGAGTCCTGGATGCACCTCGAGACCGACCGGATCCCGACCGCCGAGCAGCGCGACGAGCTGCGCGAGCGGGTGCTCTCCGTCGTCGCCGACGTGCACGCCGCCGTCGCGGACTGGAGCGCGCTTCGGCGCACCTGCCTCGACATCGTGACCCGTCTGCGCACCGCTCCTCCCGTCACGGCGGCGCCCGAGGAGATCTCCCGCAGCACCGAGTTCCTGAGCTGGCTCGCGGACGACCACTTCACGTTCCTCGGCTACCGTGCGTACGCGCTCGACATGATCGACGGGGAGGACGTGCTCCGCCCGATCGACGACACCGGCCTCGGCATCCTCCGCGACGCGCCGAGCCGTGTCGTGCACCTGCGCCCCGAAGCGCGGGCGACCGCGCGGGAACCGCGGATCCTCACCATCACCAAGGCGAACTCCCGCTCGACCGTGCACCGGCCGGTGTACCTCGACTACATCGGCGTGCGCTCCTTCGACGACGCCGGGAACGTGACGGGGGAGCACCGTTTCATCGGCCTGTTCACCGCGACCACGTACGCCTCCTCCGTGACGACCCTGCCGATCGTCGCGTCCAAGGTCTCGGCGGTGCTGGCGGCCTCGGGACACGCCGTCGACTCGCACTCGGCCCAGGAGCTGCAGCAGATCCTCGAGGACTACCCTCGCGACGAGCTGTTCCAGGACTCCGCCGAGCACCTGCTCGACGTCGCGACCCGGATCAGCCGGCTGCGCGAACGGCGGGGATCCGCGATCTTCGTGCGCAGCGATGAGTTCGGCCGGTTCGTGTCGGCGCTCGTGCTGCTGCCCCGCGACCGGTACAACACCCCCGTGCGGCTGCGCATCGAGGCGCTGCTGAAGGACGCCTACGGGGTCGACTCCCTGGAGTACACCGCGAAGGTGGGCGAATCGCCGCTCGCCCAGCTGCACTGCGTCATGCGGATGCCGAAGGACGTCGACATCCCCGCGGTCGACCTCGCCGAGCTCGACGCCCGTCTCGAGGCGGCGCTGCGCACCTGGGACTCCGAATTCGTCGACGCCCTGCACGGCGCCTATGACGAGGAGACCGCCGAGACGCTGCACGCCCGCTACGGCGCCGCCTTCCCGGAGTCGTACAAGGAGTTCGCCTCCCCCGCGGAGGCCGTCGACGACGTGGGCCGTCTGGAGCGCCTCGACGAATCCGGGGGCGTCGCCGTGCACCTGTACGCCGAGGGCGACGACCCGGCCCGCCGCTTTCTGACGGTGGTGAGCGTGGATCCGCGTCCGCTCGCCGAGGTGCTGCCCATGCTCACCGCGCTCGGCGTCGAGGTCCTCGACGACCGGCCGCACACCGTGACGCTCCCCGACGGCGGCAGGCGGCACATCTCCGACTTCGGCCTGCGGCTGCCGGACGCCGCGCTGTGGGGCGACGACGCGCGCGCCGCGCAGTTCGAGGACGCCTTCCTGGCGATCTGGACGGGCGCCGCCGAGAACGACAACCTCAACGCCCTGGTCCTGCACTCGGGACTGGACTGGCGCGACATCGTGATCCTGCGCGCGATCGGCGGCTATCTGCAGCAGATCGGATCCGCGTTCTCGACCGGCTACATCGATCAGGCCCTCATCATGAATCCCGCGATCGCGGTGTCGCTGGTGCACCTGTTCGCCGCGAGCTTCGACCCCGACACGGCCGATCCGGAGGCGCACGCCGCGATCCGCGCCGGCGTGCTGCAGGGCCTGGACGGCGTCGCGAGCCTCGACCAGGATCGGATCCTGCGCGCTTTCCTCGGCGTGATCGACGCCACGCTGCGCACGAACTTCTACCAGCGGGGCGCCGACGGCCGGCCGAAGCCGTGGGTGTCGATGAAGCTGGACAGCACGCGCGTGCCGGACCTCCCCGTGCCGCGGCCGAAGGTCGAGATCTGGGTCTACTCCCCCGAGGTCGAGGGCGTGCACCTCCGCTTCGGCGCGGTGGCGCGCGGCGGTCTGCGCTGGAGCGACCGGCGCGAGGACTTCCGCACCGAGGTGCTGGGGCTGGTCAAGGCGCAGATGGTCAAGAACGCCGTGATCGTGCCGACAGGCTCCAAGGGCGGGTTCGTCGGCAAGCGGCTGCCCGACCCCGCCGTGGATCGCGGCGCCTGGATGGAGGCGGGCAAGGCCGCGTACCGGACCTTCATCCGCGGATTGCTCGACCTCACCGACAACCGGACGGCCGCGGGGATCGTACCGCCCGATCGGGTCGTGCGGCGGGACGGCGACGACCCGTATCTCGTGGTCGCCGCCGACAAGGGCACCGCCACGTTCTCGGACATCTCCAACGGCATCTCGCAGGAGTACGGGTTCTGGCTGGACGACGCGTTCGCCTCGGGCGGGTCGGTCGGCTACGACCACAAGGCGATGGGGATCACGGCCCGCGGGGCGTGGGAGTCCGTGAAGCGGCACTTCCGCGAGCTGGGCCACGACACGCAGACCCAGGACTTCACCGTCGTCGGCATCGGGGACATGTCCGGCGACGTGTTCGGCAACGGCATGCTGCTGTCGGAGCACATCCGCCTGATCGCGGCGTTCGACCACCGGCACGTCTTCGTCGACCCGGATCCGGATCCCGCGGTCTCCTTCGCCGAGCGCCGACGCCTGTTCCGGTTGCCCGGCTCCTCCTGGGGCGACTACGACCCCGCGCTGATCTCGGCCGGCGGCGGTGCGTTCCCGCTCAGCGCGAAGTCGATCCCGGTGTCGCCGGAGCTGCGCACGGCGCTCGGCCTCGACGACGCGGTGGTGGCGCTCACCCCGAACGAGCTCAAGCGCGCCGTGCTGCTCGCCCCGGTCGACCTGCTGTGGAACGGCGGGATCGGCACCTACGTGAAGGCCTCGACCGAGTCGCACGCCGAGATCGGGGACCGGGCGAACGACGGCATCCGCGTGGACGGCCGGAGCCTCCGCGTGCGCGTCGTCGGCGAGGGCGGCAACCTCGGCGTCAGCCAGCGCGGCCGCATCGAGGCGGCGCAGGCGGGGGTCCAGATCAACACCGACGCGATCGACAACTCGGCCGGGGTCGGAACCTCGGACCGCGAGGTCAACATCAAGATCCTCCTCGGCACGCTCGTGCGCGAGGGCACGCTCGACATCGAGGACCGCAACGCCCTGCTCGCCTCCATGACGGACGAGGTGACGACGCAGGTGCTCCGCGACAACTACGAGCAGAACGCCCTGCTCGGCAACTCGCGCGCGAACGCCGCGATCATGCTGCCGGTGCACGAGCGGCTCATGGAGACTCTGGAGGCCCGCGACGAACTGGACCGGGAGATCGAGTTCCTGCCCGACCAGCTCACGGTGCGCGAGCGCGTGGAGGCCGGCGAGGGTCTGACCCGTCCGGAGTTCGCCGTGCTCGTCGCCTACGCGAAGCTCGCTCTGAAGACCGATCTCGCGACCACCGACCTGGCCGACGACCCCTGGTTCGCGGGGACGCTCGCGGAGTACTTCCCGAGCGCGCTGCGCGAGCGGTTCGCCGAGCGGCTGGGCGAGCACCCGCTGCGCCGGGAGATCATCGTGAACACGGTCGTGAACTCGATGGTCAATCGCGGCGGGATCACCTTCGCCGACCGGGCGGCCGCCGAGACCGGCGCCACGGTCGAGCAGATCGCCCGCGCGTACGTCGCGGCGAGGGAGATCTTCGACCTGCGCGGCTTCGTCGTGGCCGTCGAGGCCACCGACAACGTCGTCGACACCCGCACCCAGACCCGGTTGTACCTGGACTTCCGGCGACTGCTCGATCGCGCCGCGCGCTGGTTCGTGCAGCACCGCTCGGAGGGGGTGGACATCGGCACGGAGATCGCGCGTTTCGCGGAGCCCGTGCGGATCCTCTCGGAGCGGCTCTCCGACTTCTTCCACGGCGACGAGGCCGATCAGTTCGCCGCCCGGCAGTCGGCGCTCGCCGCCGCCGGCGTCCCCACCGCGCTCGCGCACCGCGGCGCGGGGCTGCTCGAGGCGCTGCGGCTGCTCGACGTGATCGAGCTCGCCCAGGCCAGGGGCTGGGAGCTCGACGACGTCGCGCGCACCTACTTCCTGGTCTCCGGGGAGATCCGCTTCGACGATCTGCTGAGCAGCGTCTCCGAGCTCCCGCAGGATGACAGCTGGCAGTCCATGGCGCGCGCCTCCCTGCGCGACGACCTGTATGCGGTGCTCGTGGACCTCACCGCCTCGGTGCAGACCCACGCCGGCGGCCTCGAGCTCGACCGGCGATACGCCCGGTGGCTCGAGGGCGGCGGGAGCACCGCGCAACGGGCCGTGGGGGCACTCGCCGCGGCCTCGGCCGTGCCGCACCCGGGCATCGCCGTGCTGTCCGTCGCCCTGCGCCGGCTGCGCTCGCTGGTGCGCTGACCCCGCGGTCGCCCTGACCGGGCCGCCTCCGGCGGGAGGCGACGTGAGCGCCGCGCATGGATCCCCCCGCGGCCCGTGAGGGAGTCGTGAGGATCCCGTTCCGGGGCCCTCCGGTCCGGTTCGATCGGATCCGTGCTCGACATCATCTACGTCGCGGGAACGCTCGCGCTCTTCGCCCTCGTCGCGCTGATCGCGAAGGGGGTGGAGCGGCTGTGATCGTCATCGAGATCGTCGCCGCCGCCCTCGCGGTCATCGCCATCGGCTACCTCGTGGTCGCCCTCGTCGCCCCGGAGAAGTTCTGATGGGCGCCGGGACCGACACCGCCGGCATCTGGCTCGGCGTGCTGCAGGCGGCGACGCTCGTCCTGATCCTGGTGCTGCTGTACCGCCCGCTGGGCGACTACATGGCCCGCGTCTACACGGGCGCGAAGGACCTCCGCGTAGAGCGGGGCATCTACCGCCTGATCGGTGTGGACGCCTCCTCCGAGCAGACCTGGCGCGCCTACGCCCGCAGCGTGCTCGCCTTCTCCGTCGTCGGCATGCTGCTGCTGTACCTGCTGCAGCGCGTGCAGCAGGTGCTCCCACTCTCGCTCGGCCTGCCCGCGGTGCCCGAGGGCCTCGCGTTCAACACGGCCGCCTCGTTCGTCGCCAACACGAACTGGCAGTCGTACTCGCCCGAGCAGACCATGGGCCACCTCGTGCAGCTCGCCGGCCTCGCCGTGCAGAACTTCACGTCGGCCGCGGTCGGCATCGCGATCGCCATCGCCCTCGTGCGCGGCTTCGCCCGTCGCGGCAGCGCCACGATCGGCAACTTCTGGGTGGACCTCATCCGGGGGCTGATCCGGCTGCTGCTGCCCCTCGCGGTGCTCTCGGCACTCGCGCTCATCGCCGGCGGCGTGGTGCAGAACCTCTCCGGCTTCACCGAGGTGCACACCATCACCGGCACCGTGCAGGCGATCCCGGGCGGCCCTGTCGCGTCGCAGGAGGCGATCAAGCTGCTCGGCACCAACGGCGGCGGCTTCTACAACGCCAACTCGGCGCACCCGTTCGAGAACCCGGCCCCCTGGACGAACCTGCTCGAGATCGTGCTCATCCTCGCGATCCCGTTCGCGCTGCCGCGCACGTTCGGCCGCATCGTGGGCGACCACCGCCAGGGCTACGCGATCGCCGCCGTCATGGGCACGATCCTCCTGGTCTCGCTGTTCGCCCTGAGCGCCCTCGAGCTCGGCGGCGGCGGGACGGCGACCCAGCTCGCCGGCGCCGCGATGGAGGGCAAGGAGCAGCGCTTCGGGATCCTCGGATCCGCCCTGTTCGGCACCGCGTCCACGCTCACCTCCACCGGCGCCGTGAACTCCATGCACGACTCGTTCACGCCGCTCGGCGGCATGATGCCGATGATCAACATGATGCTCGGCGAGGTCGCCCCCGGCGGAGTCGGATCCGGTCTGTACGGCATGCTGATCCTCGCCGTGATCGCGGTGTTCGTCGGCGGACTCCTGGTCGGCCGCACCCCCGAGTACCTCGGCAAGCGCCTCGGCCCGCGCGAGATCAAGCTCGCGAGCCTCTACATCCTGGTCACGCCGTCCCTGGTCCTCGCGGGCACCGCGCTGAGCTTCGCGATCCCGCCGATCCGCTCCGACGTCGAGAAGACATCGATCCTCAACCCGGGGCCGCACGGGCTCAGCGAGGTGCTCTACGCCTTCACCTCGGCGGCGAACAACAACGGATCCGCCTTCGCCGGCCTCACTGCGAACACCCCCTGGCTGAACACGGCGCTCGGCGTCGCAATGCTGCTCGGACGCTTCGTCCCGATGATGTTCGTGCTGGCGCTGGCCGGATCCCTCGCCCAGCAGCAGCACGTGCCGGAGACGGCGGGCACCCTGCCCACGCACCGTCCCCAGTTCGTCGGACT